>JAXDJC010000109.1:0-9092 GCA_034663685.1 Thermoleophilaceae bacterium | reverse complement strand
CCGGGCACGCCCGTGTTGGTCGAGTACTTCGGCTGGATCTTCATCTCCGGCCGGATGTGGTGCACGGCCTGCGCGACGGCGATGGCCGCCTCGGCGAAGCCGGTCGCGATCAGCTTGAGCTTGCCCTCGAACGTGGTGATGTCGCCCGCGGCCCAGACGCCCTCCATCGACGTCTTCATCACCGGGTCGACCTTGATCGCGCCCTTCTCCACCTCGAGGTCCCACTCCTTGAGGGGGCCGAGCGCCGTCTTGAAGCCGAGCTGGAGGAGCACCGCGTCCACGTCGAGCTCGTGCGACTCGTCCTCGTCCTCGGAGTTGAAGATGGTCACGCGCTCGATCACGTCGTCGCCCGTGATGTCCTTGATCTGGTACGGCGTCTTGACGTCGATGCGGCCGGCCGCGGCGGCGTCCTCGATCTCCTTGACCGTGACCTCGTGCGCGCGGAAGCCCTCGCGCCGGTGCACGAGCGTGACCTCCTCGGCCGTGTCGAGCAGGTTGAGCACCCAGTCGCAGGCGGAGTCGCCGCCACCGACGATCACCACCTTCTTGCCGGCGAACGCGGACTTCTCCTTCACGAGGTAGTGCGCGCCCCTGCCCTCCCAGGGCGACATGTCGAATCCCGGGAGCTTCTTCGGCTCGAAGGCGCCGTGGCCACCGGCGATGATGATCGTGCGCGTGAGGAGGTCGCCCTTGTCGGTGACGAGGCGCATGATCTGGCGCTCGGGATCCTCGGGATCCGGCTCGTACTCCACGCGGTCGGCGGTGGTCTCGAGGTGCACCGGCACGTCGAACTGCTCGACCGCCTGCTCGCGCAGCTGCTCCACGAGGTCCTTGGCGAGGATCCGCGGGTAGCCCGGCACGTCGTAGATCCACTTCTCGGGATAGAGCGTGGTGAGCTGGCCGCCGAGGTCCGGCAGGGAGTCGATGATCCGCGCGCTCGCCTCACGCATCCCGGCCCAGAAGGCCGTGATCAGGCCCACCGGCCCGGCGCCGATCACGGTGATGTCGCGGATGTCTCCGTCTGGGTGGTTTCCGTTCTGGCTCATGTCAGCTGTGCCGCCACCGGCTGCCCGTCCAGCGCGTCCAACGCGCGCTCCACGCTTGCCGCGATGCAGGTGAAGATCGGGGTCTCGGACTCGGTGTAGGCGCTCGATTCGGTCCCCCGGAGCTCCTGCACCAGATCAAGGAACTCGGCCGGGTCGTCCGCGTTGAACGACACCACGAACTCCTGGTCGTCGAGCCCGAAACTGTACGCGGTGTTGATCTCGATGCCGGAATAGCGGCGGCCGGTCTCGATGTGGCCGCGCATCACGCGCATGCGCTCCTCGGCCGGGAGCGAGTACCAGTCGCGCCGCTTCCACATCGGGTAGACGATCAGGAACTGGCGCTCGCTGCCCTCGCGCGGTGCGAGCGGCTGCGGCTCGTCGGAGTAGGCCGACTCCTTGGTCATCGCGAGGAACGAGTGGCTCACGTCGGCCCAGCCCATCAGGCCGCTCTGGTTGAGCAGCACGTGCAACTCGTGGATGGCGTCGAGGCGGGGGGCCGAGCAGCGGATCATCAGGTCGGCGTCCCCGCGCGTTCCAACCAGCGAGTATGCGCGCAGGAAGTGGTCGTCGGCGAACTCGTTGCACGCCGCCGCGAACTCGCGCTTGTCCCGGGCCCGCCCCTCGGCATCGCGACGCCGCCAGGCAGGGTCCAGCTTCAGGAAAGTGAACTTGACGTAATGGCGGTCGGCCACGCTTCATAGAGTGTAGAAATGCGTCGGAAAGCCGTTTTTCTGGTCCTTTTGGGTGCGCTGGCGGTGCTCGGCTCCGTTCCCGCCGGAGCCGGAGCCGCGGCGGCGCCGCGCGTGCTGATCGCGTTCATACCGACCGAGCCGGCACCCAAGTCGCCGCTCCTGTTCGACCTCGCCGAGCGGGACTTCGCCTACGGCATGGCCAGCCCGTCGATCGGCGCCTACTCCAAGCGCCAGATGGTGCTCGACATGAGCCAGGGGACCCGGATCGCGAACAGCACGTACCGGAAGGCCCTCAAGCGGCTCGACCTGCGCCTCGACCCCGACGGCGGCGGCCAGGTGAAGGGCTTCCGGCGCGCGCGCAAGCGTGCGGCCGACGCGCCCGGCGACGTGATCCCCGGCCTGCTCGGCGACACGCTCCGCCGCCACGGCGGCAGCTCCGCCTACGCCGGGGTGGTCGGCTTCCCGCAGACCGAGGCGGTGCTGGCGGCGGACCGGAAGGGCAGGATCGCGCGCGCCTCGCTCGGCACGATCGGGACGTTCGCCGACCGCACGCTCAACCTCTGGAGCCACCACAACCTGGTGGTCGCCCGCTTCCCGGGCGACGCGGCCGGCCTCGCCGCGCTCGACCGCGTGGTGGCGGCGCGCCGGCCCGGCGACCTCATCCTCGTGGTCCGCGCGCCCCCGGCCGGGCTCGGCCGGCTGCTGCCCGCGGGCATGATCGGCGGGGGCAAGGGCAACGTGCTCTTCTCCCCGACCACGCGCCGGGTCGGCCTCATAGCGGTGACCGACTACCCGGCCACCGCGCTCCGCCACCTCGGGATCCCCGTGCCCAAGCAGATGGACGGGCGCACGATCGAGACGCGCTCCGACGGCGACCCCGAGGAGGTCCGCCTGCGCATGGCTCGCCTCGACGTGGTGTTCTCGCGCCGCGGGATGGCGCTCAACTGGTTCGCCTTCACGTTCGCCGGGCTAGCGGCCCTGCTGTGGTTCCGCCGCCGGCGCGAGGGCCTCGACCAGGCGCTGCGAACAGGCTTCCTCGCGGCCATGTGGCTCCCCGGCATGGCGCTCGTGACGGCTTACTTCCAGCCCTCGCGCCTGACCGAGACGATCCTGCTCGCCGGGGGCTCGTTCGCGCTCGGCAGCGCCACCGACCGGCTCGTGCGCTGGCCGCTCGCTCCCGCGATCCCGGGCCTCGTGGTGTTCTCCGCGCACGCGATCGACCTGGCTCGCGGCTCCCCCCTCATCGGGGCCTCGCTGGCCGGCCCGAACCCGAAGGGCGGCGCGCGCTTCTTCGGGATCGGCAACGAGCTGGAGATCCTGCTGAGCCTCGAGGTGCTGTTCGGGCTGGGCGCCCTGCTCACGCTCACGCGCGGGCGGCGCGTGCCGATGGGGTTCGCGATCGGCTGCCTGGTCGCGGCCATCACGATCGGCTCCGGCCGGCTGGGGGCCGACGTGGGCGGGGTGATCACGCTGGGGGCGGGCGCCGCCGGGGCGGTGCTGGCGTCGCTGCCGGGCGGCCCGAGCCGCCGAGCGGTGGTGATCGCCGGGCTCGTGCCCGCGCTGGCGGTGGTGGGCCTGATCGGGCTCGATCTGGCGACCGGCGGCAATGCGCATCTCACACGCACCGTGCTGCGGGGCGACGGGGCGGGCGGCGTGCTCGAGATCGTCAAGCGGCGGGCGCTCATCTCCGCCAAGGCGCTCAACCGCCCCTCGCTGACCATCGTCGCTGCGCTCGGCGTGGCCTGCATGGTGTGGGGCGTCCGACGCAGGGAGGATCTTCTGCGGCCGATGCGCGCCCATCCGGCATTCGTGGCGGGGCTCTGGGGTGCCGTGGCGGCCACCGTCGTCGGCGCCCTCTCGAACGACTCCGGGCCGGTCATCTTCGACCTCGGCTTCCTGGGGCTGCTGCTCGCCACGGCATATGGCCGCGGCGCACCTGGCGCGGCGGCGCGCAGAGCCCCGCGCTCCCACCCGGAAATAGCGGAATCGCGCCAAGCCAGGCCGGGAGCCGTCGGTTAGGATGGATAGGTGCGCATAGCGCTGGTTTCGCCCTATTCCTTCACGTATCCGGGCGGGGTCGGGCGGCACGTCGAGGCTCTTGCAGAGGAACTCCTGCGCCGGGGGAACGATGTGCGCCTGCTCGCCCCGTTCGACCCGGACGACCGGGTGGCTCGCCTGACCCATCGCGGCGCCCGTCCGGTCGCGCGCGAGGTGCCCGACCACCTCATTCCGCTCGGGCGCACCGTGGGGATTCCGGCCAACGGCGCGGTGTCGAACGTCTCGCTCTCACCCACCGCCGTGTCCACGCTCGGTCATGCGTTCCGCAGCGGCGCGTTCGACGTGGTGCACGTACACGAGCCCAACGCGCCGGTCATCAGCTGGGCGGCCACCGAGTCGGGGGCCGGCCTCCCGCTCGTCGGCACCTTCCACACGTACTCGACCACCGCGCCGGCGCACCACCTCGTGGCCAACGGGCTCGGCGCCCGCCGCGTCTACGCCAAGCTGCACTCCCGCATCGCCGTATCCGAGGCCGCGCGCTGGACCGCGGAGCGCTTCTACGGCGGCCACTACCGGGTCATCCCGAACGGGGTCGACCTCGACGCCGCGCCGCTCGCGCCCAAGGCCCCCTCGAGCCAGCTGCGGCTGCTGTTCGTGGGCCGGGCCGAGGAGCGCAAGGGGCTGCCGGTGCTGCTGCGCGCCTTCGAGGCGCTGCGCAATGCCGGAGTCGCCGCGCGGCTGACCGTCGCCGGCGCCACGCCCGAGGAGGTCGCGCCGTACCTGATGGACCACGAGGGCGTGGAGGTGGCCGGCCGCGTGAGCGAGCACGACAAGCGGCGCCTGCTGCGCGACGCCGACCTCGTGTGCGCGCCGTCCCTCGGCGGCGAGAGCTTCGGCATGGTGCTCACCGAGGCGTTCGCCGCCGGCACGCCCGTCGTGGCGTCCGACATCGCCGGCTACCGCGACGTGGTGCGCGACGGCGTCGACGGCGTGCTCGTGCCGGTGGGCCAGCCGGCCGAGCTGGGGGAGGCCCTGCTCAGCCTCGCGCTCGATCCCGCGCGCCGCGCGCGCATGGGCGCCGCCGCACGCGAGGGCGCCGAGCGCTTCTCCTGGCAGCACGTGACCGGTCAGGTGCTGGAGACCTACGACGACGCCATCGAGCGCGCGGCGGTCGTGCCGGAGCGCCGGATGGCTCAGGTGGCGCAGCGCGCGGGCCTCACTCCGTCCGACGGGCGCCCGCGCAACCGCCCGCGCCGCCTTCCGTCGATCGAGCCCGAGCTGCCCGGAGCCCGCCGCCGCGGCGCCGTCCGCGTGGCGCGACGGCTCGGCGTGGCGGCCGCCGGCGCCACCGCCATCGGGCTGGCCGGCCTCGCGCTCCAGCGGATCGGCTGGGAGTCGATCGGCGAGTCGCTCATCGCCGCCACGCCGTGGTGGATCTTCGTGGCGTTCGCCTTGATGTGCGCCTCGATGCTGCTCCGCGCCGAGTCCTGGCACGCGATCCTGCGGGCCGCGCTGCCCGGCGTGCGCGTGCGCCGGCGCGACGCCGCGCGCGCCGTGATGATCGGCGTGCTCATGTCGGCCACGCTGCCGGCCCGGCTCGGCGAGCCGTCGCGCGCCCTGATCATGGCCCGCCGCGTGGGCCGCGTGCGCGAGCGGCTTCCCACCGTGCTCGGCACGCTGGTGTCGCAGACGATCCTCAACCTCGTCGCGCTGGTCGTGCTCGGATCGATCATGTTCATGACGGTCGGGCTCTTCGAGGGCCGCGAGCGCTCGCTGCTGTGGGTGGCGATCGCCCCCGTTATCGCGATCGTGCTGGTCGCGCTCACGCCGGTGCTGCTGCGCAAGGGCAAGCCGTCCCGGTTCGTGCGCGTTCAGCAGCTCGCCTCGGCGGTGCGCGCCGCGATGGTGGACGCCCGCCGCGGCCTGCGCGTGTTCCGCCGCCCCAAGCTCGGGGCGTGGGCGTCGGTCATGCAGCTCGGGGCGTGGGCGATCCAGTGGGTCTCGTGCTACACGCTGCTGCTGGCGCTGGGCCTCGACGGCCGCGCCGGCATGGGCGCCGCGGCCGCCGTCCTCTTCGCCGTCAATGTCACCGCCGCCATCCCCGCCACGCCGTCCAACATCGGCGTGTTCCAGGCCGCCTGCGTGGCGGTGCTCTCGGCCTATGGCGTGGGCCACGCCGACGCGTTCGCCTACGGGATCATCCTCCAAGCTGTGGAGATCGCCACGGCGTTCGCCCTCGGCATGCCCGCGCTGGTGCGCGAGGGGATGTCCTGGCGCGACCTGCGCCTGCACGCGCTGCACGCGGCCCCGGTCGAGCTCTCGCGCCGCTCGCGCGAGGCGGCCGAGCTCGAGGCCTAGCTACCTCACCACGCGACGGACCCGTACGCCGCCACACGCCGGACGACCACGGGATCGCCGCATGCCTGAGCCGCGATCGCTGCCATGCGCTGGCTGATCGACGGCATGAACGTGATCGGGTCGCGGCCCGACGGCTGGTGGCGCGACCGGCGCGGTGCGATGCGCCGGCTCGTGGGTGAGCTCGAGCGCTTCGCCGAGGCGACCGGCGACGAGGTGACGGTGGTGTTCGACGGCCGCCCATTCCCGCTCGACAGCGGTGGGACGGTGGAGGTGGCCTTCGCGCCCGGCGGCCGCAACGCCGCGGATCACGCGATCGCCGACCGCGTCGCCGCCGACCCCCGGCCGGGCACGATCACCGTCGTCACCTCCGACGGCGAGCTCGAGCGGGCCGTGCGCGAGTCCGGTGCGCAGGTGCTCGGTTCTGGCGCGTTCCGTCGCCGGCTTGACACGTGACCAAACGGTCACCTATAGTGCGGGGCATGGACGAGGTGTTCAGGGCGCTGGCGGACCCGACTCGGCGAAGCCTGCTCGACGAGCTCTTCGAGCGCGACGGGCAGACGCTGACCGAGCTCGAGGGCCGCCTGCCGATGACGCGCTTCGGCGTGATGAAGCACCTGAAGGTGCTCGAGGAGGCGCGGCTCGTGACCACCAAGAAGCGCGGTCGCGAGAAGCTCCACTTCCTGAACCCCGTCCCGGTCCGGCTCGTCCACGACCGCTGGGTGAGCAAGTACGCCGAGCCCTGGGCCGCCGCGCTCACGGGACTCAAACGAGACATGGAGAAGAACCTCATGGAGAAGGTGTTCGAGATCTACATCAGGACCACGCCGGAGCGGCTGTGGGAGGCGATCACCGATACCGAGATGCGCGCGAAGTACAGCTTCGGCGTGGCCACGCGGTCGGACTGGACACCCGGGTCGGAGTACACGTCGGCGGCCGAGGGCCCGGGCGTCCAGATCGCCGAGGGCGAGAACCTCGAGGTGGACCCGCCGCGCAGGCTCGTGCAGAGCATGACCGCACTGTGGAGCGACGAGGTGAAGGCCGAAGGGACGTCGCGCGTGACCTGGGAGATCGAGCCCGTCGGCACCTCGTGCCGGCTAACGGTCACCCACGACCAGCTGCGCGACGGCGCGAACGGCGAGCTGTACGGCGGCTGGCCGATGATCCTCTCCGGGCTCAAGTCGCTGCTGGAGATCGGCGAGTCGATCGACACGCCCGGGTCGCTCCGCTACGCGTCGGCCGCCTCCTAGCGCTGCCGCCGTCGCCGCGTAGGCGCCGGGCTACTTGTCCGCGACAGCTTCGGCGCGCGACGCGGCGCGCGCCTCTCCCGAGCCGTCGCCATCCGCCGCGGCGCCGTCATCCGTCGGCTCCATCTCGCCCTCCTCGGGCGGGTCCTCGTCCGGCAGCGCGTCGAAGACCACCTCGCCGTTCTCGATCCGGTGGCCCTTCGCGCCCTCGGGGTCGGCGATGATCGCGTCCGGCTGCGGCTTGTCCGAGAGCCGGCCGCTCTTCATGCCGAAGTAGGCCGCCTGCGGGTGGTGGGCCACGATGGCGAGCGTGGACTGCTCGGGCTCGACGGCGAAGCCGCCGGACAAAGACAGCCCGATCTGCGGCGCGTCGAGCAGCCTGAAGACCTTCTCGTGCTCCGACTGGTCGGGGCACGCGGGGTAGCCCCACGAGTAGCGCCGGCCCTGGGCGGGGCCGATCCCCAGCCCGGAGCGCACCTGCGCGTGCAGCCACTCGGCCATGCCCTCGGCCACCTGCACGCCCAGCCCGTGGACGAACAGCTGCTCGGCGAACTCGCCGTCCTTCTCGAGAGAAGCCATCAGCTCGGTGACCTGGGGCCCGGCAGTGACGGCTTGGATCGCCACCACGTCGCGCTCGCCGGAGTCGACGGGCCGGTAGAAGTCGGCCAGGCAGATCCGGTCGTGCCCGGGCTGGCGCGGGAACACGAGCCGCTCGAGCTCGCGCTCGCGATCCTCGGGGTCGAACACGATCAGCTCGTTGCCCTCGGAAGCGACCGGGAAGTAGCCGAGCAGCGCCCGCGGGGTGAGGTAGTCCTTCTCCTTCCACATGCGCGCGAGCCGCGGCTGGAAGTCCTCGCGCAGCAGCTTGTTCCACGCGTCGCCCTTCACGCCGCGCCCGCCCCAGTGGAGCTTGAACAGCACGTGCAGGTCGAGGTAGGGGAACACCTCGTCGAGGTCCACGTCGAGCTCGCGCACGCCCCAGAACGGCGGCTCGGGCACGGGCGTGTCCGTGCGCGCGGCGGAGCGCACCGAGTCGTCATCGGTTGGCGCCTCCTCCGGCTCGGGCCCCTTCTCGCGCAGCTGCTTGGCCTCGGCGTGGATCTTCTGGACGAGGGCGCCGTGAGCCTCCTCGTCGATGATCTGGTCCATCACGCCGAGCCCCTCGAACGCGTCCTTGCAGTAGAAGACGCCCGGCTCGTAGATCTCCTCGGAGTCGGGTCCGCGCGCGTAGAGGATGCGGCGGCCGAAGTTGCGGTTGATCGCGGCCCCGCCCACGAGCACGGGGAACTCGAGCCCCTGCTCGTAGAGCTCGGACACGGCCAGCGGCATCTGCTTGGAGGTGGAGACGAGCAGGGCGCTGAGCCCGATCGCGGTGGCCTCGTGCTCCTTGGCGGCGTCCACGATCGTGCCGATCGGGACCTGCTTGCCGAGGTCCACCACGGTGTAGCCGTTGTTGGTGAGGATCGTGTTGACGAGCGATTTGCCGATGTCGTGCACGTCGCCGAACACGGTGGCCAGCACGACCGTGCCCTTCGTGTAGCCCTCGATCTTGTCCAGGTACTTCTCGAGTTGCGCGACGGCGCGCTTCATCACCTCCGCCGACTGGAGCACGAAGGGCAGGATCAGCTCGCCGGCGCCGAACTTGTCGCCCACCTCCTTCATCGCGGGCAGCAGCACGTCGTTGAGCACCGGCACCGCGCCGAGCTTCTCGACGGCGCGGTCGATGTCGTCCTCCACGCCGTCCTTCTTGCGCC
>JAXDJC010000107.1:0-10702 GCA_034663685.1 Thermoleophilaceae bacterium | reverse complement strand
CCTGCCGCTCCCGGTCGTCGGGATGGGTCGTCTCCAGCACCAGTTCGGCAGATGGCGTCACCGATTCCGGATCCCACCCAAATAGGCTGAACAGGTTGCCGGACCAGAGGAGCTCGCCGGTTTCGGGCGTCCACTCCCAGCTGCCGATCTGCGCGACGCGCTCCGCCGACTCCAGCAGCGCCCTCTGGTGGTCGGAACGGGACGAAGCCCGCGACGAGCCTTTATCGCTCGATTCCAATGGCACACCCTCGGTGCGAACCGCACAGCCTAGCCGCGACCGCCAGCTTTCGCACTCGGCCGTGGCGCCGGCTTGCGTGAGATTGGCCGATCTTGAACCCGTCGTTGCCGCCCGGTTCGAACAGGACCAATGCTCGTCTGCTTCAGTGGGGTGGGAGGGATGGTATTTGAACCGTGACGTGCGCGAACGCATCGCGCGGCTGCATCGTCGGCTCGGTTCGTAGCTGGCGTCGCGGAGCCCATGACGTTGGGGCGCTGATCACAGATCATCATCCGACCGGCACTCAGCGAGACGTACGCCGAAGGGATTCCTGCGCCTGTAGCTGACGCAGCGCATCTCAGAGGCTGACGTAGCCAGCCGTTGATCCTCGATCACCGGTAGGCGTATGGGAGGATCGCCTCATGCCCACGGTGCTCAGCCAGTACCGCGTGGTCATCGATGCCATGCTCGCGACGAATCTCGCCACGATGCTGGGCGATGATCCGCTGGAGAGTCCGGTTGCCGACGCCATGGGGCGGATCGCCGATCCCGAGTTCGAGACGTGCATGATCGATGCTGACGGAACGGTCCACGACCGCAGGACAGGCGTTGAAGGCTGGCTCGCAGCATGGAAGGGCTGGGTCCAGGCGTTCGATCGCTTTTTCCTGGAGGAGACTCGCGAGCCGACGGTTCGCGGCAACGCGCTCGTCAACTTCGTGGTCCAACGAGCGAGGCTGCCGGACAGCGATGTTGAGGTGATCGCCGAAGGGACGGGCGTCTGGTTCTTCGAAAATGAGCGCCTGCGTCGTCTCGAGCTCCACCTCGACCGGGATAGGGCTATGCGAGCTGCAGGTGCGGGCTCATGACGCCGACCAGGGGAATGCTTGGTTGCTTCAGCGGGCTGGGAGAGACGGTATTCGAACCATTTGGTTCACGACCGCATCGCGCGCCTACATAGAACGCTCGAGATGGGGCGCCGCGACATACTCCGCCGGGAGATGCCGTCCGAGCAGATCGAACTCGTCCGCCGGGTCTACGCAGCGACGCAGAATCGCGAATTCGAGACCGTGCTGTCGCTTCTCGACCCAGAGGTAGAGCTCGTAGTCGGAGCCGGCGTGAGCATTGAGACCGGCACCTTCCAGGGGCGCGAGGCGGTAGGCGGCTGGTTCGCACGCTGGTTCGGAGCCTTCATGCCGGGCTACAAGTTGGAGATCGAGGAGATACGCGACCTGGGCGATCGGGTCGCGGCCGCGCAACGACACACCGGGCGAGGGCGAACGAGCGAGGCGCCCGTCGAGATGCTGAACGGATCGGTCCACTGGGTTCGCGCTGGGAAGGTCGTGCGTATAGAGCTCTACTCCGATCCGGAGCAGGCTCTCAACGGCGGGGAGTCGTAGCGCGGCAGGCGAATGCTTGCTTGGTTGGAGCGGAGGGGGTGGGATTCGAACCCACGGTCCACCTGACGGCGGACACCGGTTTTCAAGACCGGCGCATTCAACCGCTCTGCCACCCCTCCGGGCTCGACCCGATCGCCCGGGCCACTCGATGAGGATGTTCTCAGGCGCGGCTCCGCGGGGAAGAGCCGCCCTACGATCGCCGGCATGCGCGTCTTGGTCATCGAGGACGAGAGGGGCATCGCAGATTTCGTAGACCGCGCGCTGAGCTCGCAGGGCTACACGGTCAGTCATGCGGGCGATGGCCTCGAGGGGGAGCGCCTCGCACTCACGACGGACGTGGATCTGGTGGTGCTCGACGGGAGGCTCCCGGGCCGCGACGGACTCGATGTGCTGCGGGCGATTCGCGCGGCCAAGTCCGCGCTGCCCGTGATCATGCTCACCGCGCGCGGCGAGGTGGCGGACCGCGTTGCGGGGCTGGACGCGGGCGCCACCGACTACCTGGCCAAGCCGTTCGCCGTCGAAGAGCTGCTCGCCAGGGTGCGTGCGCATCTTCGCCTCCCCACCCAGTCCGAGCCAACCCGGCTGGAGTTCGCCGAGATCGAGATGGACTTGCTCACCAGGGCGGTCACGCGCAGGGACCACGAGGTACACCTCTCGGCGAAGGAGTTCGACCTGCTCGCGTACTTCCTGCGCCACCCGAACCAGGTCCTCTCCCGCGCGCAGCTGCTCGGCGGTGTGTGGGGATACGAGCACGATCCGCAGACGAACATCGTCGAGGTCTACGTCGGGTACCTGAGACGCAAGCTGGCGACCGGCGATGACAGCGATCCGATCGAGACCGTGCGGTCGGTGGGCTACCGCCTCGTGGCCCGATGAGGTTCGCCGGGCTGCGACCGCGCGTGACCCTGTTGGTCGCGGCCGTGGTGATCGCGAGCGTGGGCGTGGCGTTCGTGGCGGTGTACCGCGGCACCTCCCGAGAGCTCGAGCACCGCTCGGACCGCGACCTGGGCGTGGATCTCCGGAGCCTCGAGGCAGCCGTGACGGCGAAGGGGTCCACAGCGCCGGCGGTCGCTTCACAGGCCCGCGCGTTCCTTGCCCGCCCGCCGTTCCGGGCGACCGAGCACGTCACGTTCGTCAAGGTTCCGGGGCGGCCTGCGATCAGCGACCAGCCCGAGCTGCTCGGCCTGGGGCCGCCGGAGGCCGACGAGGCCGCCGGCCGGGTCCGCGACGAGGCGCGCGACGCGGCGGCGTTTCTGAGCGCGCCACCGGGAACGCACATCCGCGAGCTTCCCGACGCCGGCCATGTCCGGCTGCGGGTCCACGACGTGGTCCGGCACGGCCGCACCGTGGCCCGGCTCGGCGTGGGCGAGCCAACCGCCACCGCCGACCGCTCGCGCGACGTGGTCCTCGAGGCCTTCCTGGTCGCGGGCGCTCTCGCGATCGTCGTGGCGCTGGTGGGGGGATTCGTGGTCGCCTCGCGCGTGGCCGCTCCGCTCCGGCGGATGGCGGGCGTGGCCGCGCAGGTGGATGCGGGCGAGATGGGCCCGCGCATGGCCGTCACCGACAAGCACGCGGGCGAGGTCAAGATCCTGGGAGACGCCTTCGATCACATGCTCGCCCGCCTCCAGGGCGCGTTCACACGGCAGGCCGACTTCGTGGCCGACGCATCCCACGAGCTGCGCACCCCCCTGACGGTGATCAGCGGGCAGATCGAGGTGCTCGGCCTCGATCGCGAGCCGGACCCGGCGGAGGTCCACCGGGTGTCGGTGCTCGTTCGCGAGGAGGTCCAGCGGATGGCTCGGCTCGTTGATGAGATGCTGCTGCTGGCCCAGGCGGGCGAGACCGCCTTCCTGCATCCGGGGCGGGTCGACGTCCCGGAGTTCCTGGACGAGCTGGCGGCCGGCATGACCGCCGGCCTCGGGCGGACGATCGAGGTGGGGGCGCGGCCGCAGGTGGTTGTGTGGGCCGACCATGACCGCATGACCCAGGCATTGCGCAACCTGCTGCGGAACGGGGTCTCGCACGCCCGGAGCCGCGTGGTGCTGGCGGCCACGGCGTCCGGCGACTGGGTGCGGTTCACGGTCGACGACGACGGGCCGGGCATACCGGAGGCCCAGCGCGAGCACGTGTTCGACCGCTTCCATCGACTGGAGGCGGGGCACGGTCGGAGCGGCGGCGGAGCCGGCCTCGGCCTCCCGATCGTGCGGGCGATCGCCGAGGCGCATGGGGGCCGAGCATGGGCAGCCGTCTCTTCGCTCGGCGGAGCGCAGCTCGTCGTCGAAATTCCGCTCGAACGCGCCTAAGAGCTCTCTCACCGTTACCTAACGAGAGGCTCAGGTCTCCAGCCGATGATGTTGGAGCGTGAACTCGACCCTCTCCCTCTCGCGCGGCCGGCGAAGGCGATCCCGCGTGCTTCACAACCGGGCCGCCGCCGCTGTGGCGCTGGCCGCCTTCCTGGGCCTGGCGGTCACGCTCGTGCTGGCCGTGAGCGCCGAGACGAGCGGATCGCTGAGCGCGCCGGGCGGCGTGCAGACGTTCCTCGGCCGGCTCGCAGGGCTCCTGGCCGCCTACGCGATGTTGATGGTCGTGCTGCTCATCGCCCGGGTCCCGGCGCTCGAGCGCGCGCTCGGGCAGGACCGCCTCGTGCGCTGGCACCGCCGGCTCGGCCCGTGGCCGCTCTACCTCCTCGTGGCCCACGCCATCCTGATCACGCTCGGGTACGCGCGTGCCGCCGGCAGCGGGTTCGTGGCCGAGATCGGCACGCTCCTCACGTCCTATCCCGGCATCCTCGCCGCCACCGCGGGCTCGGTGC
Organism: Thermoleophilaceae bacterium; assembly: GCA_034663685.1. GTDB lineage: Bacteria > Actinomycetota > Thermoleophilia > Solirubrobacterales > Thermoleophilaceae > AC-37. The sequence continues at coordinate 6,276 of JAXDJC010000107.1, read as the reverse complement.
TGCTCGTGATGGCGGGGGTCAGCTCCTACCGCCGCGCCCGCCGCCGGATGGCGTACGAGACCTGGTGGACGGTGCACCTCTACACGTACCTCGCGCTCGGCCTCGCGTTCTCCCACCAGGTGACCACCGGCGCCTCGTTCTTCGGGCACCCGCTGGCGCGGCTGTGGTGGACCTCGCTCTGGATCGGAGCGGCGGCGCTGGTGGTGGTCTACCGGATCGCACTCCCGGTATGGAGAAGCCTTCGCCACCAGCTCCGGGTCGAAGAGGTCCGCCAGGAGTCGCCCGGTGTGGTCTCGGTGGTCCTGCGCGGCAAGGACCTGGAGCGACTGCCGCTCGACGGCGGGCAGTTCTTCCAGTGGCGCTTCCTGAGTCGAGGCATGTGGTGGCAGGCCCATCCCTACTCCCCCTCGGCGCTTCCCAGGCCACCGTTCCTCCGGCTCACGGTCAAGGAGCTGGGCGACCACAGCCGCTGGCTCGCTCGCGTGAAGCCCGGCACCCGGGTGGCCATCGAGGGTCCGTACGGAGCATTCACACGCCACGCCGCACGCCGCCGGAAGGTGGCGCTGATCGGCGCTGGGGTCGGCATCACGCCGTTGCTGGCTCTGCTCGAGGACCTGCCGGCGGGCGGGCAGGTCGACGTGGTCACGAGGGCGTCCCGGCCGGCGGAGCTCGTGCTCCGCGAAGAGCTGGTGGACCTCGTCGCAGAGCGCGGGGGCCGGCTGCACGAGCTGGTCGGGCCGCGCGAGGCGATCGAGCTCGGCGAGCATGCGCTGCTGAGGCTCATTCCCGACCTCGCCCGTCGCGACGTGTACGTGTGCGGCCCCGACGGGTTCGCCGATGCCGTGGTCGACTCCGTGCGCCGCGCGGGTACCGCTCGGCGCTCCATCCACCGCGAGTCGTTCGCGTTTTGACGATGAGACCGCGTGCTCCACTCGTGCTGGCCGCCACCGTCGCCGGCGTGGCCGCCGTCCTCTCGTACCAGCCCCACTCCAAGCCGGCGGGGCGCCGGCCGCAGCCGGCGGGCATCGTGGCCACGGCACCGCCTTCCGCGCGCCGGGCCCCGGCCGGCCGCCGCCCGCACCACCACACCGGCAGCAAGGCGAGCGGCGCGACCCGCCAGCCGGTCACCGTCATCGGCGCCGACGCGCCCAATCAGTACGGCGACGTGCAGGTGCGCGTGAAGGTGCTGGGCAAGCGGATCGTGGCCGTGGACGCGGTCACGCTCCCGGGTAGCGACCCTCGCTCCCAGGAGATCAGCGCGGTTGCCGGGCCCATTCTCAGGCGCCAGGCGATCGCGGCCCAGAGCGCCAGGGTCGACGGCGTGTCGGGTGCCTCGTACACGAGCGCCGGTTACCGCCAGTCGCTTCAGTCCGCGCTCGATCGGCTCGGCAGCACTCACCGGCCCGCCACGGCTTGATCCGCCACCTCGAGGAGGTCATGGGAACCGTCGTGTCGTTCGTCCTTCGGGCGGACGGCCTCTCCGACGGCGCGGTCGAGGAGGCGGTGCAGGTTGCGTGCGCCACCCTGCACCGGGCGGATGCGGTCTTCAGCACGTTCAAGCCGGACAGCCCCGTCAGCCGCCTGCGGCGTGGCGAGATGACCGAGGACGAGGCCCCTCAGGAGGTCCGCGACGTGCTGGCGCTGTGCCGCGCCGCCCGCGCGATGTCGGGGGGGTGGTTCGACCCCTGGTCGATGCCCGGCGGGGTGGACCCCACCGGCCTCGTCAAGGGATGGGCCGCCGCGCGGGCGGCCGACGACCTCCGCGCCGCCGGTGTCTGCGCCGCCATGGTGAATGCCGCCGGTGACCTTGCGGCATTCGGCAGCCCCGAGGGCCGGGGGGCCTGGCAGGCGGGGATCGTGGACCCGCGAGACCCCGGCTCGCTTGCCTGGATCGCCGAGGTGGGGGCGGCGATGGCCACCTCCGGCACCGGCGAGCGGGGCGCGCACGTCATCGATCCACACAGCCTCGTGGCCACCGGTCACGTCCTGTCCGCCACGGTCACCGGCCCGGACCTCGCCCTCGCCGACGCCCTGGCCACCGCCATCGCGGCGGGTGGGCGGGAGGCACTCGACCACGTCGCGGATCTCGACGGCTACGAGGCGCTGTGCCTCGACCGGTCGGGCGAATGGACGGTCACGGACGGGTTCGCGACGGTCCTCGGGTAGCTGAGCCCGGCAGCCGGGCCCCGCGCGCCTACCAGTCGCCGGTGGCCGCGCAGCCGCCCTTGCCGGCGGGTGAGCATGTGTGCACGGAGCCGCCGCTGGTGGCCTTCTGGATCACGAAGGTGTGCTGGCCGCCGTCCACCGCGGCCGAGACCGCGGTGATCTCGTACGAGAGCTGGGTGCTCGCCGTGACCGAGACCTGCTTGGGGCCGGTGCCCCAGTCGAGCTCCAAAGGCGCCAGCTCCAGGGCCGTGTCGCAGTTGCGGTAGTCCTGCTCCGCGGCGAAGCACGACTCCACGTGCGTGACGAGGTTGCGCCCCTGTGACTTCGCGTCGGCGTCGTAGCCCTTGTCGCGGTGGCCCAGGAACGTGGGCAGGGCGATCGCGGCGAGGATGCCGATGATCAGGATCACGGCGAGCAGCTCGATCAGGGTGAACCCTCGCTCGTCTCGGAATGGCATTCCGGAGGAACGGCCACACACGTCCATTTTGCGGACATCGGCCGGCCGCCGGCCGTTCTTGACGCCTACGCCACGGGACCGATCGCCTTCGGCGCTCCAAACCCGTGGAGCGCTTCGGGCACCCGCACCGTGCCATCCCCTTGCTGATGGTTCTCAGCCAGCGCGATGATCGTGCGCTGCACGCCGATCGCCGTTCCGTTGAGCGTGTGCACATGGCGCGGAGGCGCCCCCTCAGCCGGGCGGTAGCGGGCGTCGAGGCGCCGCGCCTGGTAGTCGGTGGTGTTCGAGCAGGAGGTCAGCTCGCGGTAGCGCTCCTGCCCCGGGAACCAGCCCTCGATGTCGTACTTCTTGGCCGCCGAGGCGCCCAGGTCCCAGGCCGCGATGTTCACCACGCGGTAGGGGATCTCGAGCGCCTGGTAGATCTCCTCCTCGATCGCGAGCAGGCGCTCGTGCTCTTCCCACGAGTCCTCGGGCTCCACGAACGCGAACATCTCGACCTTGTCGAACTGGTGCACGCGGAAGATGCCGCGCGTGTCCTTGCCGGCCGCGCCCGCCTCGCGGCGGAAGCACGGGGAGAAGCCGGCGTAGCGGCGCGGGAGCGTGCCGGGATCGAAGATCTGTCCCGCGTGCAGCGAGGCGAGCGCCACCTCGGAGGTGCCGGCGAGATAGAGGTCGTCGTCGGGCACGCGGTAGATCTGCTCCTCGGTGTCGGGCAGGAAGCCGGTGCCGAACAGCGCCTCCTCGCGCACGAGCACGGGCGGGATCACGGGCTCGAACCCCTTCGAGGCGAGCAGGTCGAGCGCCCAGCGCACCAGCGCCAGCTCCAGCATCACCAGCGGGCCGCGCAGGTAGGCGAAGCGCGAGCCCGAGAGGCGCGCGCCCGCCTCCATGTCCACCATCCAGCCGAGCAGCTCGAGGTGGTCGCGGCCCGACCTGCCGGCCTCGCCCCACTCCCGCACGGTCTCGTCCTCGGGCGCCGCCGTCTCGTGGGCGAGATTGGGCAGGCTGGCGAGAACGGAGTCGAGCCGCTCCTCGGCGGCCCCCACCTCGCCCGCCAGCTCCTTCACGCGCGCGGCCACGCCGCGCATCTCCTCGATCGCGGCCGAGGCGTCCTCGCCCCCGCGCTTGGCCTCCGCGATCGCCTCGCTGGCCCGCTTCTGCTCCCCGCGCAGGCCCTCGACCTCGGGCAGCAGCTCGCGGCGGCGGGCGTCGAGCGCCAGCACGTCGTCCACGATCGCGCCCGGCACCTTGCGGCGCTCGAGACCCGCCCGGACGGAGTCGGGATCCTCCCGGATGAGCTTGAGGTCGAGCACGGGGGCGCCCGCGCGGCGGGCTACTGGCCGCCCTGCGCGGTCTTTTCCTGCGCCTGCCCCGCGATCGGCGCCTTGCGGCCGGCGTAGCGCTCCACGAACAGCGCTATCGCCTCGGCATCGGTGCCCACCACCACGTTCGCGGGCATGATCGCGCCGGAGAAGCCGCCGTTGCGGATCGCGTACAGAACGTCGTCGCGGTTCTCCTTGCGCGTGTTGAAGTTGGGGCCGTTGGTGCGCTCGCCGGCGGCGCGCTGGCCCTCGGGCTTGGAGCCGCGGGCCTTGGCCTCGTTGAGCGTGTGGCAGCCGGAGCAGCGCTCGCTGAAGAGCGTGGCGCCCTTGTGCAGGGTCACCTGATTCTTGGGAACGCCGATCTTCTCGGTGCCGCCGCAGCCCGCGGCAAGGGCCGCCAGCGCGGCCGCGGCGCATACGAGCAGGGGCCGGGGGCGCGACATGGCGGCGCATATTATCCGGCCCCATGCGCCGTGCCCCGCTCGCCTCGATCGTGCTCGCCCTCACCCTGGCCGGATGCCTCGCCCTTGCCCTCGCCGGCTGCGGCAAGACCAAGTCGGGATCGACCGGCGCGGTGACGCTCAAGCCGCGCCAGCCGCTGGCCCTCGACGCCCACGAGTACGGCTTCAAGCCGGGCACCGTGACGATCGCGTCCGGGGGCGAGTCCGCGCTCGTACGGTTCGACCTCCACAACGGCGGCACGCTCCCCCACGACGTGCACGTGCGCCAGGGCAGCAGGGAGCTGGGCGGCACTCCGGCGATCGGCGAGGGGAAGAGCGCGAGCGCCACGGTCACGCTCGCCCCGGGCGACTACGAGTTCTACTGCTCGATCGGCGACCATGCCACGCTCGGCATGAAGGGCAAGCTCACGATCCAGTGACCGGCAGGAGACCGGCCGCTCGGGGCGAATTCTCCAACCGTCCCGGCGCCGGCTTGGGCGGTCAGTCCGCGGCATTGACGCTTTCCGGCGACCGTCCTCATCGGCGGCGATCAAGTCCGGCGTCGGGACCTATTACTTCTTGACGACCCTGAAGGTGGCCGTGACCGGCTTCGAGGCGTTGCCCGCGGCGTCGGTGGCCACCAGCACGAAGCGGTAGCTCCCCGGGGTCAGCGACCTCTTGCCGATCCTGCCGGAGAAGGTCTTCGTGTTCGCGCCGGCCACCGCGTTGGCGGCGAAGCGCCCGGCCGGCGTGAGGAGCCTGCAGTGCTTCTTCTTGGCGTTCGCCTTGGTCGCCTTCACGCAGCTCGTGCCGACCGTGCGGCCGACGCTCGCCCGCTGGATCGTGAACACCACCCGCGCGGCCTCCGACAGCGTGAAGCGGAGGGCGGTGCCGAGCTTGGGCTTCTTGGCCTTCGCCTTCGCCGCGGAGATCTCCGCGGCGCCCTTGGGGTTCACCGCGAAGATCTTGTTCGTCAGCGATACGGCCGACAGGACCGGCGCCACCGTGTCCTGCGGGTTGCCCGTGTCGACGGCCGCGGTGCGGAACGTGTGGTCGTCGCCGAGCGCCGTCCCGTCGATGGTCGTGACCACCACGCGGAAGTGGTACTGCGTGTCGGCGGCGAGCCCGGTTATCGGAGCCGACGCCGGCGTGGCACCAGTGCCCGCCGCCAGCGTGCCGTCGAGCGTGCTCGTGCCGTAGGCGCCGGTCGTCCCGTAGTCGAAGTGGAAGGTCCCGGGAAGGCCGACCGCGTTCACCGTGCCGCCGAGCGTGGCCGCGGCCGTCGAGACGCCGGAGGCCGCGCCGGTGAGTGCCACAGGCGGCGCGATCTCCACCGCCCCGGCTTCGCAGCCCGGTCCCCGGGGGCGCGCGGCGCCGCGCTGGTCCGTCGTGGGGCAGTTGCTCCCGCTCCCGGGCACGATGTCGAGCGCGGCGCTGCCCGGCCCCGGGCGATGGGTGGCCGTGGCCCCGCCGTTGTCGGCCAGCGCGCCGAGCTTGGGATCGGCGACGGTGCCGGGGCACGGCCCGGTTCCGAAGGTCACGTTGTGCCCGCCGTCGGCCGGACCGCCCGAGCAGTTGCCCTTGGGATTGCCGGCCACGATCGAGTTGCTGATCGTGAGCGGCCCACCGGCGCGCACGCCCTCGCCGGCAGGGTCGCCGCCCGTACCGGTCGTGGCCACTCCGGTCGAGCCCGAGGCGCCGCCACTGCCCGCGCCCCCCGGCCCGCCGTTCGCGCTCGCTCCGCTGCCGGGCGCGGACGCGTCATTCGCGGTGATCGTGGCATTCGTGATCGTGACCGTCCCCTGGGTCGTCACGCCGCCGTGCCCCGCCGCGCCGCCCTGGCCCGACGTCGCATTGCCGCCCGCGCCGCCGGAGGGCATGTTGTTGGGAG
>JAXDJC010000093.1:0-2647 GCA_034663685.1 Thermoleophilaceae bacterium | reverse complement strand
CGACATCGCCCTCCGTCCGGTCCTCCGCTTTGCCTGGTGCTACGTCTGGAAGGGCGGCTGGCGCCTGGGCGTGCGCGGCCTCAATTGGTCGCTCCTCCGCGCGGCCGCCGAGTGGCTGCGCTGGGCGAAGCTGTGGGAGCGCCAGAACGTGGGCGACTCCTCGCAGCCGCCGGACGAGCTGGTCAACCGGCCGCGAACACCGAGGCGTTGAAGAGCCAGAAGTCGGTGCCGGCCGCGCGCAGCACGGCGTGCAGGGTCTCGGTCGCGTCGGGCCGCGGGCTGTAGCCGCGCTCGCGGAAGCGCCGCTCCCAGTACTCCGGCGGCTGCTCGTTCACGTGCCCGGTGCCGCCCTGGCCCGGAGTGGCGGCGGCGAACACCACGAGCGGCGCCAGCTCGCACACGAGCCGAACGAGGCGGTCGCCGAGCTCCGGCGGCAGGTGCTCGGCCACCTCGATCGAGTACGCGACGTCGAACGGGCCGGCGATCCGCGCCGGCGGCGTGCGCGTGAGGTCGAACGGACGCGCGTCGGCGCGCTGGGCGCGCGCGATCAGGCGACCCACGCGGCTCCTTTCGCAGCCGACGGCATCCAGTCCGCGGCGGGTGGCCTCGGCCAGATACGCGCCGCTCCCGCAGCCCACGTCCACGTAGCGGCGCGCGTCCGGGAAGACGGCCTGGAGCCCGTCGACGAACGCCGGCGCGTTGCGGCGCGCGGCGCTGTGGAACTGCGCCATGCGCAGCGGGTTGTAGGTGAGCCAGTCGATCCCGCGCTCGTGGCCGAGGTCGGTCAGGACGTCGGCCGTGCGCCGCAGGGCGTTACCGACGCTCGACATCGGCGGGACCGTACCGGGCGCCTACGCGGCGGCCGACAGCGACGCGATCAGCTTGTCGGCGGCCGAGAGCGCCTGACCCACGACCTGATCCATGTTCAGGTACTGGTAGCGGGCGAGCCGGCCCACGAACGCCACGGCCGGCAGCTCCGCGCCGAGCGCCTCGTAGCGGCGGTAGAGCGCGCGCGTCTCGTCGTTGGGGATCGGGTAGTACGGATCGCCCTCGGTCCGCGGGTACTCGACGGCGAGCGTGGACGAGTCGTGGCTGGCCTGTCCGGTCATGTGCCTGAACTCGGTGATGCGCGTGTACGGCACGTCCTCGCTCGGCTCGTTCACGGTGGCCGCCGGCTGCCGGTAGCCGCCGTCCGGCGTCGGCTCGTTGCGAAGCTCGAACTCGAGCGAGCGGTACGGGAGCCTGCCGAAGCGGTGGCCGAAGAACGCGTCGATCGGGCCCGTGTAGACGAGCTGCTGGTGCTCGATCTGCTCCTTCACGTCCCAGTAGTCGGTCTCGAGCCGGACCTTGATCCGCGGGTGGTCGAGGATCCGCTCGAACATCGCGGTGTAGCCCTCGACCGGCATCTGCTGGAACGGGTCGGTGAAGTAGCGGTCGTCATCGTCGGTGCGGATCGGGATCCGCGCGCAGACCGAGGCGTGCAGCTCGCTGGGGTCGCGCTGCCACTGCTTGCGCGTGTATCCGCGGAAGAACTTCTCGTAGAGCTCGCGGCCGACCTTGGCCACCACCACGTCCTCGCTGGTGCGCACGTGCTCCACCGGCTCGGCCCGCTCGGCCAGGAAGCGCTCGACCTCCTCGTCGGTCGTCAGCTCGAGCCCGTAGAGCCGGTTGACCGTGGTGCGGTTGATCGGCATCGGCACGAGCTGGCCGTCCACGCGGGCGAGCACGCGGTGCTCGTACCGGCGCCACTCGGTGTACTGCGACAGGTACTCGACGACCTTCTGCGATGTCGTGTGGAAGATGTGCGGCCCGTAGCGGTGCACGAGCACGCCGTGGGCGTCGTGGTAGTCGTAGGCGTTGCCGGCGATGTGATCGCGCCGGTCGATCACCAGCACTCTCTGATCCGCGCGCTCGGCGAGCTCGCGGGCCATCACGGAGCCGGCGTATCCCGCCCCCACCACAAGCGTGTCGTACGCATCCATGCCTGGACGACTTATACATTGCGGGTCGATGATCACGCCGAGCCTGGAGAAGCTGGAGCGCGAGCTGCCCGACGACGCGCTGGTGCTCGACGTGGGCGGCTACATCCGCCCGTGGACCCGCGCCGACTGGGTGATCGACATCATGCCCTACGACGGGCGCGGCCCCCACGGCCGCGACGGAAGCGGGCCCGAGCGCTTCACGGCCGGCACCTGGGTGCAGCGCGACATCTGCGCGCGGGAGCCGTGGCCGTTCGAGGACAAGCAGTTCGACTTCGTGACCTGCTCCCAGGTGCTCGAGGACATCCGCGATCCGGTGGGCGTCTGCGGCGAGCTCGTCCGCGTGGCCAAGGCCGGCTACGTCGAGGTCCCCTCGCGCTGGGTCGAGCACAGCTGGGGGGTCCAGGGCCCCTGGGTCGGCTGGGGCCATCACCACTGGTTCTGCGACGTGAAGGACGGCGGCATCCAGTTCGTGTTCAAGCACCACGTGGTCCATGGCCGGCGCGCGAACTACTTCCCGGACGGCTTCCACTGGTCGTTCGCGGAGGAGGACAAGGTTCAGCAGCTCTGGTGGGAGGGCGGCTTCCGCTACGAGGAACGGCCGATCCTCGACACCTGGGGGCTCGACGAGTACCTGGCCGCGTTCGTCCGCGACAACCACCACGAGC
>JAXDJC010000088.1:0-3679 GCA_034663685.1 Thermoleophilaceae bacterium | reverse complement strand
GTGATGAAGTTGGCGCCGAGGAACGGGATGCCGGTGGCCACGAGCACGACCGTGGCCACCACCGCGATCCGGCCGGGGCGCCGCTGCACGAAGCGTGAGATCCGGTACCAGGTGCCGCGGCGCATGTCGGTCGCCTCCTCCTCCGCCACCCGGCGCAGCCGCCGCGGCGCCAGCGCGTTCACGCGCTCCCCGAGCAGGGCCAGGATCGCGGGCAGCACGAGCAGTGCCACGCCGGCCGCGATCAGCGACACCACCACGCCGCCGACGCCCATCGAATAGAGGAAGCGCTGCGGGAACACGAGCAGCGACGCCAGCGCCGCCGCCACGGTGAGCGAGCTGAACAGCACGGTTCGGCCGGCGCTGCGCACAGTGCGCCGCAGCGCGTCCGGCCCGGCACCGGACACGGCGATCTCCTCGCGATAGCGGGAGACCATGAACAGGCTGTAGTCGATCGCCAGCCCCAGTCCCAGCCCCGTGACGAGGTTGAGGGCGAAGATCGACAGGCCCACCACCTCGCTGATCGCGCGCAGGGCCAGGAACGTGAGCACGATCGAGAGGCCGCCGACCAGCAGCGGCAGGCTCGACGCCACCAGGCTGCGGAAGAACACGAACGACAGCAGGAACAGCAGCGGGAATGCCAGCAGCTCGGCGCTGCGCAGGTCCTCCTCGACGATCCGGTTGGCGTCCTGGGAGGCGAGCGCGCCGCCGCCGAGCATCACGCCCGGCGCCGAGCCGAGCGCCCTCTTGGTGTCGAGGGCCAGCGTCTTGGCCGGGACCGACGCCCGCCCCGTGCCGGTCACGAACGCCGAGCGCCCGTCGCGCGACACCATCGCCCTCGAGCCGCCGCGCTCGAACGGCGAGCCGACCAGGCCGATGCCCGGCACGGCGCGCAGCCTGCGCGCAACCGCGGTGACCCGCGCGCGCCCCGCGGCCGAGCGCACGCCGCCGCGGGGGGAGACGATCGCCACCACGTCCGGGTCCGAGTTGAGGCCGGTGGCGGCCTCGAGCTCCTTGCTCGCGCGGATGCTCTCGGTGCCCGGGTCCTGGGCGCTGAACGGCCCGAGCCGCTTGGCCACGGACCCGCCGAGCGCCCCCGCGATCAGAGCGGCCAGCACGGCGACGATCACGATCCGCCGGCCACGGCGGGTGGCCAGGCCGCTGATCCGGTCAAGCATCGATGCTCTCCTCCGCTCGCTTCCACCAGCCGGCCAGCCACTCGTTGAGCGCGATCCCGAACTCGCGCACCATCGGCGGGCCCGGGCCGGCGCCCTCGGCCACGGGCCCCAGCTCGCGCAGGCGCGCCGCCACCGCTTCGCTGCGCTCGCGCACGGAGCGGAGGTGGTCGCGCAGCTCGGCCGGATCGCGCCCCTCGGAGAAGAAGAGCTTGAGCAGGCCCTCGTCGCGCATCTCCCAGACGAGCTCGTCCGGCGAGGAGAGCCACGCGTCGAGCGCGGCGTCGCCCGCCCGGGTCAGCGAGTACACGGTGCGGCTGCGCCCGCCGGTGGGGTCGGCCTCGCCGCGCACCAGGCCCTGCTTCTCGAGCCGCTTGAGCTCGGGGTAGATCTGGCCGTAGCTCGTGGTCCAGAAGAACCGGGCCGAGACGTCGACCAGCTGCTTGATCTCGTACCCGGTGCGCTTCCCCATCCGCACCATTCCCAGGATCACGCGCGCGGTGGGCGCGAGGGTGACATCGCTCATACCTCGCCACGATATATCGGCCCGATAGGTATGTCAAGGCAGGGTCCGTCGGCCCGTGCTTGTATAGATCCCCACGCCCCTTCGAGAAAGAGACAGATGAACCAGGGAAATCCTCCCCCGAATTGGTACCCCGATCCTCGTGGCGAGGGAGAGCTGCGCTACTGGGACGGCAGCCAGTGGACCGAGCACACGCACTCCGGCCAGGCTGCCAGCGCGCCCGCGCCCGCGGCGCCCCCGCCCTCCGTGGCTCCACCGCCGCAGAGCGCGGCCCCGTCGGCGCCCACGGCGGCCGGCTACCAGCCCACGCAGGCGGACTACTCGCCGCAGCCCCAGCAGGGCGGCTATCAGCAGCCGCAGGGCGGGTACCAGCAGCCCGGCGGCTACGGCCCCGGGGGACCGGGCGGCGGCCCGGCGACCGGCTCCGGCGGAGGCCGCGGCAACCTCCCGCTCATCATCGGCGGGATCCTGGCGGTGATCGTGATCGCGGCGGTGGCGCTCATCGCGCTCAGCGGCGGCAGCAGCGGCCCGACCGAGAAGGACAAGGTCAACAAGGCCGCCAAGGAGGCGATCGTCAGCAAGGACCCCGCCACCTGCAGGACCCTTGCCACCCAGAACTACCTCCAGAACGCCACGGGCGAGAGCGGGCAGAAGGCGGTCTCGGCCTGCGAGCAGAGCTCGGGCAACCTGGCCCCCGACGCCGACTTCACCAAGACCGACGTGACGGGTGACCGGGCCACCGTCGAGGCCAAGCTCAAGGGCGGCAACCAGGACGGCGAGACGGTCATCCTCACGATGGTCAAGCAGTCCGGCGCCTGGAAGGTCGACGACCTCGAGCGCACCAAGTTCACCAGTGGGCCCGACGCCACGCAGGCGGTCACCAACACGGTGCTCAACTTCGGCTCCTCGGAGGGGCCGAAGGCCTGCCAGTACCTGAGCTACACCGGGCTCCAGCGCCTCGGAGGGGTCAGCGGGTGCCAGAACGAGTTCAAGAGCGCGACGGCCGCCAACTACACGGCGACCGACGTGACCGTCTCGGGCAAGACCGCGTCGGTCGTGGTCACCGAGTCGCGGCAGGGCAAGACGATCGGGTTCAAGCTCTCGTACTCGGCCGGCCGCTGGGCGATCGACTCGTTCAAGCAGCAGTAGACGCGCGGGGTCAGCCCGCGCCGATCGCGGCGCGGGCCCGCACCACCATCAGCTGCGTCAGGGCGGCCACGGCGAACACGCCGCCGGCCGCCTTGGACAGCGCGGCCCCGTCCAGGTTCCCCGCGAACCCCGCGCGCATGGCGTCGGTCAGGTAGGAGACCGGGTTGTAGGTGGCTATGGCGTCGAGCCAGCCGGGCAGCAGCTCGCCCGGCATCACGGCCGCAAGCCGCCGGCTCATGACCGCGATAGAGCCGCCGCAGCTTGAGCCGATCGGCTGTCGGGCGGGTGCAACGCCGGGCCCGGTAAGCCGCGTGATCAAGCCGGCGGCATACCTTCTTCACCATTAGAACGACGTTCTAGAACCTCGTTCTAGTCGTGGCGCACGCGTGCACAGCGCGCATCGCCCGGGTAGGCCGCCCGCCCGTCGGCACGCCGCCCCGCGCTACACCCCGGCCGCGCGCCGGAATCAGCGCGGCTTGGCCTCCGGATACCGCTCCAGCCCGTCATCGGGCACCGGCTCCCACGGCGGCGCGTAGGCCGTGAACGCCCGCCACGACGGCCGCACGCCCGGGTCGCCGTCGAACGCGGCCATCCGGATGCTCATGTGCGACGCGTCGTCGGGGTTGCGGCTGAACAGGTGCGCTCCGCACTCGCGGCAGAAGCACTTCTCGAAGCCGCCGTCCGCGTGCCGCCAGGCCCCCACCAGCTCCTCCCCGGCGAGCAGCCGGAACGTGCGCCCGTCGATCCGCGCCTGCAGCGACGACCCACCCCCGGTCCGCTTCTGGCAGCGCGTGCAGTGGCAGTAGCCCGCGGCGGTCGCGGGCTCTGAGAGCTC
>JAXDJC010000087.1:0-15308 GCA_034663685.1 Thermoleophilaceae bacterium | reverse complement strand
CCGGTGGCCTTCGACGCGAGCGCGGACGAGCGCGACACGCGCGGGTTCATCTCGATCACCACGATCTCGTCGGTCTGCGGGTTGACCGCGAACTGGATGTTGGAGCCGCCGGTCTCCACGCCGACCGCGCGGATGACCGCGATCGCCTGGTCGCGGAGCTTCTGGTACTGGATGTCCGTGAGCGTCTGCTGCGGCGCGACGGTGACCGAGTCGCCCGTGTGCACGCCCATCGGGTCCACGTTCTCGATCGAGCAGACGATCACCACGTTGTCGTTGCGGTCGCGCATCAGCTCGAGCTCGAACTCGCCCCAGCCGATCACCGACTCCTCCACCAGCACCTGCCCGATCGGCGAGGCCGCGAGCCCCTCGCCCACGCGCTCGCGGAACTCGGACTCGGTGTAGGCCACGCCGCCGCCCTCGCCGCCCATCGTGAACCCGGGGCGCAGGATCGCCGGCAGGCCGACCTTGGCGAGCGCGCGCTCGCCCTCCGCCATGCTGGTGATCACGGACGAGCGCGGCACCCGCAGGCCCGCCGACTCCATCGTCTCGCGGAACAGCAGCCGGTCCTCGGCGCGGCGGATCGCCTCGTAGTTCGCGCCGATCAGCTCCACGCGGTGGCGGCCGAGGGTGCCGTCCTCCCAGAGCGCCCGGGCGAGGTTGAGCGCGGTGCCGCCACCGAGTGTGGGCAGCAGCGCGTCGGGCTGCTCGCGCTCGATCACCGCGGCCACCGACTCGGGGTTGAGCGGCTCGATGTAGGTGGCCGTGGCGAACTCCGGGTCGGTCATGATCGTGGCCGGGTTGGAGTTGACGAGCACCACCTCGTAGCCCTCCTCGAGCAGCACCTTGCACGCCTGCGCGCCCGAGTAGTCGAACTCGGCGGCCTGGCCGATCACGATGGGGCCGCTGCCGAGCACGAGGATCTTCTTGATGTCGTCGCGCCTAGGCATGGGCCGCGAGGGAGTCGAGGAAGCGGTCGAACAGGTACAGGGAGTCGTGCGGGCCGGGGCCGGCCTCGGGGTGGTACTGGACCGTGGAGGCCGGCACGTCGCGCAGCACCAGGCCCTCCACCGTGCGGTCGTAGAGGTTGAGCTGGGCCAGCTCGGCAGCGCCGAAGTCGGTCTCCCAGCGGATCGGCTCGTCGGTGTCGATCGTGGCCTCGCCGCCCGGGCCCTGCACCGCGAAGCCGTGGTTCTGCGACGTGATGTCGATCCGGCCGGTGGCCAGGTCCTTGACCGGGTGGTTGGCGCCGCGGTGGCCGAACGGGAGCTTGAAGGTCTCGAGCCCGACCGCCCGGCACAGCAGCTGGTGTCCCATGCAGATCCCCCACACCGGCACCTTCCCAACCAGGCCGCGCACGTTCTCCACCACGTGGTCGAGCGCGGCGGGGTCGCCGGGGCCGTTGGCGAGGAACACCGCGTCCGGCTCGCGCGCGAGCAGCTCCTCGGCGCTGGTGGTGCACGGGTGCAGCTCCAGGCGTACGCCGCGCTCGCGCAGGTTGCGCACGATCGAGGTCTTGATGCCGGTGTCGATGCCCACCACGCGCGGGCCCGGGTTGTCGGGGTCGAGGACGATCGGCTCGCGCGGCGTGACCTCGCAGGCCAGGTCGCGGCCGGCCATCGGCGGCTCGGCCATCACGCGCTCGCGCGCCTGGCCGTCGCTCACCTCCGCCGCGAACACCCCGCCGCGCATCGCGCCCTTGTCGCGGATGTGCCGGACCAGCGCGCGGGTGTCCACGCCGGTGAGCGCCGGAATCCCGCAGTCGGCCAGCCAGGTGAGCCAGCCGCCCTCGGCGCTGGGCGCGTCCTCGCGGTCCACCCCCTCGCGCATGATCACCGCGCGCGCGTGCACGCCGTCGGACTCCATCGCCTGCGCCGAGACGCCGTAGTTGCCGATGTGCGGGTAGGTGAACACGATGATCTGGCCGCGGTAGCTCGGATCGGTGACCGACTCCTGGTAGCCGGACATCGCCGTGTTGAACACGACCTCGCCGGTGGCGGTCTCGAGCGCGCCCACGAGGTCGCCCTCGAAGCGGGTGCCGTCCTCGAGCAGGAGGAACCCGCTCATTTGACGAGCGCCTGCACTTGCTTGAACGCGGGTGATTCGGCGCTGCCGAGCAACTCGAACAGCGCGGTTTCCACGCTCGTGATCACCGCGCCCGCGCGTTCCATCTTTCGCAGCCCGACCTCCCGGTTCTCCTCCGTCCGCGACGCGACCGCATCGCGCGCCACGTGCACCTCGACGTCACGCTCGAGCAGGTCGTTCACGGTCTGGGCCACGCACACGTGCGCCTCGATGCCGCACACCAGCACCTGCGTGCGCCCGTAGATGTCGAAGCCGTCGGCCCTGGCCGCGGAGAAGCTCATCTTCTCGGTGGGCTTCATCCAGTCCGGAAGGTGCTCCGCGACCTCCGGCACCGTGCGCCCAAGCCCCTTCGGGTACTGCTCGGTCGGTGCGATGGGCACATCGAGGGCCCGCGCCGCCTGGACGAGGATGGCCACGTTCCTCGCGATCTGGTCGAAGTGGGGGATCACCGGTCGGAAGGCCTCCTGCACGTCGATGACCGTGAGGGTGGTCCCCTGGCTGTCCAGGCTCAAGCCACTGCCCCGATGGCGAACGAGCGCTCGCGGTAGGCGACCTGCCCGCCCGCCACGGTCATGCGCACGCGCCCGGTCAGTCGCTGGCCGGCGAAGGCGCAGTTGGCCGAGCGGCTCTCGTATCCGGCCTCGCCCACCTCCCACTCCGAATCGAGGTCCACGAGGCAGACGTTGGCGGGCGAGCCGGGCGCCAGGGTGGGCGCGGGGATCCCGAACGGGATGCCGCCCGAGGTCATGCGCTCCACCAGGAGCGGCAGGTCGACCAGGCCGGTCACGACCAGGTGCGTATGGAGCGCGGCGAACGCCGTCTCGAGCCCCGTGACCCCCATCGGCGCAACCTCGAACGGCTGCTCCTTCTCCTCGCGCGCGTGCGGGGCGTGGTCGGTCGCGACGCAGTCGAGCGTGCCCGAGCGCAGCGCCTCTATCAGCGCCTGGCGGTCGTCCTCGGAGCGCAGCGGCGGGTTCATCTTGAAGTTGGCGTCGAGCGAGCGGACGGCGTCGTCGGTCAGGCAGAGGTGGTGCGGCGTGACCTCCGCGTAGACCTCGATGCCCTCGGCCTTGGCGCGCTCGATGGCGAGCACCGACTCGCGCGCGGACACGTGCTGCACCTGGATCCGGCCGCCCTCGTAGCCGGCGATGGCGGCGTCGCGCGCGATGGCGGTGGACTCGGAGATCGACGGGATCCCGCTGATCCCGAGCAGTGCGGACACGGCTCCCTCGTGCATGGCCCCGTCGCCGGACAGCGTGGGGTCCTCCTCGTGCAGGGCCAGCACGCGACCGGCCAGGCGCTGGTACTGGAGCGCCTGACGCAGCACGCCGGCGCTCTGCACCGGCCGCCCGTCGTCGGTGAACGCGAACGCGCCGGCGTCGGCCAGCTCGGCCATCTCGGTGAGCTGAGTGCCGGCCTGGCCGCGGGTGATCGCGGCGGTGAAGCCCACCGGGATGCGGGCCTCGTCGCGGGCACGCTCGCGCAGCGACAGGAGCACCGGCGCGGAGTCCACCACGGGGTCGGTGTTGGGCATTGCGAGGATCGCGCAGTAGCCGCCGGACGCGGCCGCGCGGGTGCCGCTGGCTATGTCCTCCTCGTCCTCGCGGCCCGGCGTGCGCAGGTGCACGTGCGGGTCCACGAACGCTGGCAGCGCGTGGAGGCCCCCGGCGTCGATCGTCTCCACCCCGTCGCCGGCCTCGAGCGTGCCGGGCTCCGCCACCTCGGCCACCTGGCCGCCGCGGATGAGCAGGTCCCCCTGCTTGTCGAGCCCCGCGCGCGGGTCGAGCAGGCGCGCCTCGCGGATCAGGACGTCGCCCCCGGCGGCGCCCGCGAAGTCGAGCTGCGGGGCGCTCATGCGGGCTGCGGCTCCGTGGCCGCGCCGGGTCGCTGGAAGCGGGCGGACGAGGAGCCGCCCCCGCCGCCGGCCAGCAGCTCGTAGAGCACGGCCATGCGGACCACCACCCCGGACTCGACCTGCTGCACGATCAGCGCCTGGGGCGAGTCCACCACCTCGCCGGAGAGCTCCACCCCGCGGTTGACCGGCCCGGGGTGCATCAGGATCTGGCTCGGCGCCAGGCGGCGATTGTCGATCTGATAGCGGGCCGCGTACTCGCGCAGCGAGGGCACGAAGGACCCGTGCATCCGCTCGTTCTGCATCCGCAGCGCGTAGATCACATCGGCCTGCTGGACGCCGTCGAGCGACCAGCGCACGCTGCACCCGAGCGACTCGATCTCACGGGGGATAAGCGTGGGCGGCCCGCAGACCGTCACCTCGCAGCCCATCCGCCCGAAGGCGAGGATGTCGGAGCGGGCCACGCGGCTGTGGAGCACGTCGCCGACGATCCAGACCTTGACGCCCTCCAGCGATCCGATCCGGCGGCGCAGCGTGTAGACGTCGAGCAGCGCCTGGGTGGGGTGCTCGTGCTTGCCGTCGCCGGCGTTGACCACCGAGGCGGCGCTCCAGCGGGCCACCAGCTGGGCGGCGCCGGCGTGCGGCGCGCGGATCACGATGGCTGCCGGGTCGTAGGCCGAGAGGGTCTGCACCGTGTCCTTGAGCGACTCGCCCTTGTCCACCGCGGAGCCGACCGACTTGATGTTCACGAGGTCGGCCGAGAGTCGCTTGGCCGCGATCTCGAAGCTCGAGCTCGTGCGCGTGGACGACTCGTAGAAGAGGTTGACGATGGTGCGCCCGCGCAGGGTCGGCACCTTCTTGATCTCGCGGCCGGACACCTCCGCGAAGCTCTCCGCCCGGTCGAGGATCCGCTCGATGTCCTCGCGCGTGAGGTCGTCGATCGAGATCAGGTCCTTTCTCATGCCAGCACCTCCACGCCCTGCGTCGCGATCGTTACCTCGTCCACTCCGTCGAGCTCCTCGAGGCGCACGTTCACGCGCTCGCTCTGAGCCGTCGGAAGGTTCTTGCCCACGTAGTCCGGCCGGATCGGGAGCTCCCGATGGCCGCGGTCGGTGAGGACCGCGAGCTGAACCCGTGCGGGCCGGCCGTAGTCGAAGACGGCGTCGATGGCCGCCCGGACGGTGCGCCCGGTGTAGAGCACGTCGTCGACGAGGACGACGGTGGTCCCGTTCAGGGGGAAGTCGATATGCGAGGCGTGGACCACCGGCTGGCGGTCGGGCGCGCGGGTGGCGAGGTCGTCCCGGTAGAAGCTGATGTCCACGTCGCCGAGCGGCACCTCGCCGCCGGTCAGCTCCTCGAGGAGGTCGCGGACCCGGGCCGCGAGGATGGCGCCGCGCGTGTGGATGCCCACGAGCACCACGGGCTCGCCGGCATTGCGCTCGACGATCTCGTGGGATATGCGCACCAGCGTGCGCCGAATGTCCTCGGCGTCGAGGACGACCTTCTCTTCCACTGCGTCCTACCTTCCTGGCCTCGCGGGACCTGGTTAAAGGCTGACGGGGGCACCGTAGCACCGCCCCCGGCGGCTCACCCGGAGGGCGCCCTCTCGGATGAGTCCTCGCGCCGCACGTGCTTCGGCCGGCCCCGCTCGGCAAACGGGATCTCGACCCGGTCGAAGTCCCGCGGCACGATCGTGTCGGCGAACACCTCGGTCGCCTCCTCCAGCAGGACCTTGGGCGGGTGGCGCGGGGAGACGTGGTTGAGCGCGAGCAGCTTGACCTCGGCCTCACGGCCCACCTCGGCCGCCTCGCGCGCGGTGGAGTGGCCGGTCTCACGGGCACGGTCGGCCTCCTCGTGGCTGAAGGTGGCCTCGTGCACCAGCAGGTCGGCGCCGTGGGACACCGCGACCGTGAGGGGCGACGGCGCGCTGTCGCCGGCGATCACCACCTTGCGGCCGGGCCGCGTCTCCCCCACGACCTGCTCCGGGGTCACGGTCCCGGAAGACCCCTGAACCGGTTCCCCTCGGTGCAGCCTTCCGAAGTCCGGCCCGGGCGTCACGCCCAGCTCGAGGGCCCGCGCCTCGTCGAAGCGGCCGAGCCGCTCCTCCTCGATCAGCGCGTAGCCGAACGCCCGCACCCGGTGGCTCGTCTCGAACGCGGCGATGCGGTAGCCGTCGCGCTCCAGCTCCTCGTTGGGCTCGAGCTCGACCAGGGTCAGGTCGAACTGCGTACGCCCCACCAGCGGGTCGAGCACCTTGAACAGCGCGCGCAGGCCGGGCGGCCCGTAGACGGTGAGCGGGCGCTCGCGACCGCGAAGGCCGAACGTCTTGAGCATCCCCGGGAGCCCGAGGAAGTGGTCGGCGTGGAAGTGCGTGAGGAAGATCTCCTCGAGATCGACCAGGCCGATCGAGCGCAGCAGCTGGCGCTGCGTGCCCTCGCCGCAGTCGAACAGCAGCCGCTCGCCGCCGCGGCGCACGAGCGTGGCGGGCAGCCCGCGGCCGGGCGTTGGCGCCGAGCCGGCGGTTCCCACGAAGAGCACGTCGAGGTCCATGGCCGCCTATCTTGCCGCTCCCCGCGGTCAAGGGAAGGCCGGCCGGCGACGACAAGTGAGCAGGAGACTGATGCGCAAGCTCCCTGCTCATAGGTTCGCGGCTGCCGCGCTCGCAGCGCTGGCGCTGCTCACGGCCGCGGGCGATGCCGCCGGCAAGAAGGCGGCGACGTCGCACAGGGCCAAGGGCCCGATCGTCCTGAGCATGCGGAGCGCGTGCGGCGCCGAGAGGGTGCTCGCATTCGCGCGGACCCACGATCCCTCCGTCGTCCGGGCGATGCAGCTGAGGCTCGACGGCGAGGAGATCGGCTCGATGAGCCGCGAGCGGCCGGGCGCCCTGGCCGTGAGCGTGGACTGCGCCGCCTTGGACGCCGGGCGGCACGTGCTGAGCGCGTCCGTGCGCAACGCCGACGGGACCCGCGCGAAGGCTCAGCGCACGTTCGTCCGGCTGCCCGAGCCCGAGCTCGGCGTGTCGTTCTAGCCCCTCAGAGCACGACGGTCTCGAAACGCACGCGGCCGCGCACCACGCGCGCGAGGCCCATCGTGTGACGCGGCTGCCGGCGCCGCTCGGTCGGGCTGCCGGGGTTGAAGATCTGGAACCCGTCGCGCTCCTCGTGCAGCGGGATGTGGGAGTGGCCGAACACCACGGCGTCGGCATCCGGAAAACGCAGGCGCATGCGCTCGAGCCGGCCCTTCGAGGGGCCCGCGTCGTGCACGACCGCGATGCGCGCCCCGTCCGCCTTCACCATCAGCGCCTCCGGCAGCGAGCGCCTGAGGTCGGCGCTGTCCACGTTCCCGTGCACGGCGGTCACCGGCGGCCCGAGCGCCTCGATCTCGGCCAGCACCTCCGGCGTGCTTATGTCGCCGCCGTGGATGAGCAGGTCGGCCGCCCGGATCCGCTCCACGCAGTCGTCCGGAAGGCGGCGCGTGCCGCGCGGAAGATGGGTGTCGGAGATGATCGCTACGAGCACGGGGGCGAGACTAGACTGGCCCTCCCGCGCCCGTAGCTCAGTGGATAGAGCGCCGCCCTCCGGAGGCGGAAGTCGCAGGTTCGAATCCTGCCGGGCGCGCTTTCGGTGAGGGCCGGGCACTAGGGTTGGCCCATGACGCTGGGGCGAGTCGGGGGAGCTGTGATCGTGGCCGCCTGCTTTGCGGCCTCTCCCGCCCAGGCCGCCAAGACGTGCTCGGAGCCCGGCGCCGACTGGAGCCGCGCCACGCCCGCCGAGGCCGGCATGGACGGCACGAAGCTCCAGGACGCCATCGACTACGCCACCACGCAGTCGTCCTACGCGGTGCGCGTGTACCGGCACGGCTGCCTGGTGGGCGAGGACCGCAGCGCGGCCGCCAACCGCAACGTCACCTATGAGAGCTGGTCGATGGCCAAGTCCGTGACCTCGCTGATCTTCGGGCGCGCGATGTCGCTCGGCTACATCTCGCCGGACGACACGGTGGGCTCGCTGCTGCCCGAGGCCGACGCCGCCCACGGCGCTCTGACCATGCGCGACATCATGACCATGTCGACGGGCCTCCACTGGAACGGCTTCCGCGACTACAACATCTTCACGATGCCCGACCGCGTGCGCGACGCGCTCACGCTCCCGTTCGACCACAAGCCGGGCACCTACTTCGAGTACGCGCAGAGCCCGATCACGCTGCTGGCGGAGGCGATCGGCCGGGCGGTGGACGAGGACGTCCAGACGTTCGCGCAGCGTGAGCTGATGGACCCGCTCGGCATCCCGGCCGGCTCGTGGTTCTGGGAGCGCGACCCGGCCAACCACGTGCAGGGCTTCACCGGCGTGAACATGCGCCCGGACGACTTCGCGCGCCTCGGCGAGGTGCTGCGCCGGAAGGGGATGTGGAAGGGCAGGCGGCTGCTCGCAAAGCGCTACGTGACGGAGTCGCTCACGCCGTCGAAGACCAACGGCTGCTACGGCCTGCTCCACTGGCTGAACGCGGGCAAGCCGTGCATCGCGCCCACGATCACCAAGCGCGGCGTGGAGCAGGACCGCGACTGGCCCGACTTCCCGGCCGACATGTGGCAGTTCTCCGGGCTGTTCGGCCAGCGTGTGACCGTGTTCCCGTCGCTCGACCTGATGGTGGTTCGCACCGGGCAGGACCCGAGCGTGGTGCCCGCCGGGCAGGCGGACTGGGAGTACGAGACCTACCGCCGCGTGCTCGACTCGGTGACCGACCAGACGATCCAGAAGCCGCCGCCGGCCACCGGCCCGGACGAGCCCGAGAAGGACTACGGCTTCCAGACCGCGTTCCAGCACCCGGAGGACTACGGCAAGGGCACCGTCCTGACGCAGGATCCGCTGCCGCCGGCGGGCGCCGCGCGCGCCCGCGCGACGATCCCGCTCCAGGACGAGACGCGCGCCGGGCGCACCGGCAACGTGGCGATCAAGCTCCTCTGCCCCGGCAACTGGCCGGGCCGCAGCGGCCCGCGCTGCTCAGGCACGGCCACGCTCGGGAGCGCGCAGAAGGCGCTCGCCTACGACACGCCTGCGGGCAAGCCCCAGACCCTGCTCTTCACGCTCAAGCCGAAGACCCTCGCCAAGCTCCGCAAGCTGCGGCGCCTGGTGCTCGAAGTGACCACGGCCAACACGGCCGCCGGCGGCGCCACGCCGGGACGCGTGACCCTCGTGGTGCGCGCGCCGCACTGACGCCCGTTCACTCCTCGGGATGCGCGACTTCGAGGCTCTCGAGGTCCACGAGGTCCTGGCCGCGCGCGGCGGCGCGCTTCATCTTGCGAAGGTGCTCGAGCGAGCACACCCGCACCGTGCTTCCGAGGACCGGCACCTCCTCGGCCCCCTCGCGCAGATCGCGATAGGAGGGCACGCCGGGCAGCCCCTGCACCACGTCGAGCGGCCCCATCTCGGTCTCGATGAGAACGCGCTGCCCGGTGGCGAGCAGGGCGGCGATCGAGAACGGCGTGGACGCGAAGGCGTCGCGCGTCTGCACCTGCCCGCCGACCCCCACGGCGACCCGCGCGAGCCGGTTCAGGTTCTCCGGGTCCGGGTCCGCGGCGATGTCGAGGTCCTTCGTTCCGCGGATCACGCCCCATGCGTTCAGCGCGAGCCCGCCGATGAGCACGAAATCGACGTCCGAGTCCGTGAGCCGACGCAGTAGCTCGTCGAACGCAGGCTCAGCCACGGCGCTCAGCCGCCGCCACGGCGCTTGGCCGCCGCCACGCCGGCGAAGCTGATCAGCTTGTGGCTGAGCGCGATGCCCTCCGCGAGGTTGACCGCCATCGGCCGCTTCGCGTCCGCGCGGATGCGCTGGGCCCGGACGGGATCGGGGTCCGGTTTGGGCTCGGGCCGGCGCTCGGTTGCCATGCCTGAAGGCTACGCCGGGAGCCGGACTCAGCGCCGGCCCGGCACTGCCTTCAGCGTGAACGCGGCGAGCTTGGAGCTCGAGGCCTCCACGTGCCCGTCGGTCTGCTGCCACGCGGCCGTGGCCACATCGAGGTGGTTGTAGCCGGGGATCACGATCTCGCGGCTGAGCGGCTTGTCGTTCGGCTTGGTGCCGCTCGTGTACGCCGGCCCGCTGTCGGGCCCGTCGGCGTTGTTCTGGCTGTCGCCGGCCTGGATGTAGAGCAGCGGCTTCATGGCCGGGCCGTCGTAGCGCATGTTGGCCAGCCCGCCGCTGCGGTCGCCGCCCTCCGCCGCCACCACGTCGGTGAGGATCCGCGTTGGGAAGTACTGCTCGATGAAGTCGGCCGGCGCCTCGAACATCGTGCGCGCGAGGTCGTGGATGTCGGAGACCTCCGAGTCGCGCGTGGTGTAGGGCTGGCCCTCCTCGTTCAGCGGGATCGGCGCTCCGTTCGCACCCACCTGCCTGTAGTCCTGCCAGTGGTAGAGCGTCTCGGTGGACGAGGTGATCGCCAGCGTGGGATCGGGCGCCGGGAAGTTCTTGTCCACCAGCGGGCCGCCGGTGGGGAAGCCGATGCTCGAGCGCAGGAAGAAGATCCCCGCGGAGTTGTCGTCGAAGATCGAGGCGAACAGGGTGGCGTGCGTGAGGCGGTAGTCGCGCGCGCTCGGCGTGCCGGTCACGAAGTGCGCGGCGTTGCGCGAGTAGAGCGCGCGCAGCGTCACCTCGTACTCGGGCGTGTTCGGAACCTGCTTGTTGAAGTTGGTCTCGGCGTCCGGCGTGTAGTACGCCCCCACGCCGGCCATCGGGGGCAGCTCCATCGTGCCGGGCGTGAGCGGCGGCGCGTTGACGTAGGGCGAGGCGCCGCTCTGCGCCGCGTAGCCGGTGATCTGCCCCGCGCCGGCCGAGCCGCCGCTGGACCCGTCGATGGCGACCGTGGTGTCGAGCCCCAGGAACCCCGCGCACTGGTTGTAGCCGGCGTCGCGGGTGGTCTTCGGATCGCCGTCGAAGTCCCAGCTGGCGAACGCGGCGGTGAGCGGCCCGCCCAGCGAGTGGCCGCCGCAGATCACGCGCTTGGCCCGCCGCTTCTGCCCCGGCATCTCGCGCGTGAGCACCGTGTACCAGTCGCGCACGGTTCGCTCGACCCCGAAGTCCTGGAGGAACTTGGCGTCCTGCGGGGAGGTGAAGCCGGGGAACTTCCTGCCCTCCACCTCCTTGCCGCCGTAGTAGTAGTCGAACGCCGGCTGGATCGACCTGGCGTGCATCGCCGCCGACACGCCGTGGTGGTCCTCGAGGCAGTTGGCGCGGCGGTCGAGTCCCCAGACCTCGATGTGGCGCTTGTGCGCGGCCGCGGTGCGCACGGTGTTGCGCGCGAGCTCGTCGAACGTCTTCCCGCCGGCCAGGAAGCCCGGCATCAGCACCACCACGGCGTGGGCCTTCGTGGCCCTGGCAGGACCCTTCGCGTCGCGCCAGCGCTCGTACGAGATCCAGTCGCAGTCGGCGGGGTGCGGCGCGCTGTCCGCGGGGAGCGGGTCGTGCAGGCGCACGTACGACTCCTTGACGATCTTCGCGTCGCTCGCGAGCGAGTTGACCGGCTGCTCGGTGCGCGACGGCGTGGCCGCGGATGCGGGTGCCGCCAGGGCGAGGGCGGCCACGATCGCGAGCGTTACGCGCACGTGCGCTTTCTCCCCGCCAGGCCGCCACCCGAAACGGACGCGCCCTGCCCGGCCCGTAGATTAGATCCGGTGAGCGAGCACCGTTATGCCACCGACGGCGGCATCGAGGTCCGCCGCCGGACCGAGCGCGTGCCGATCGACGCCGCGGTCGAGTCGATCATCGACCGGCTCGACTCGCGGCTCGGGGTGCTGCTCGCGTCCCGCTACGAGTACCCGGGCCGCTACACCCGCTGGGACATCGGGTTCGCCGACCCGCCGCTGATGGTCACGAGCCGGGGACGCACGGTCACGGTGCAGGCGCTGAACGACCGCGGGCGCGTCCTGCTGCCGGCGCTCGAGGGCGCCGTGCGCGCGGTGGATGCGGTGGAGGAGCTGCACGCCGAGGCAGGCGACGCCTTCAGCGCGCGGGTCGCGGCCGCCACCGGCCGCTTCCCCGAGGAGGAGCGCAGCCGGCAGCCGTCGGTGTTCTCGGTGCTGCGCGCGATCGTCGGGCTGTTCCGCTCGCCCGAGGACCCGCACCACGGCCTCTACGGCGCGTTCGGCTACGACCTCGCCTTCCAGTTCGAGCCGATCGAGCAGCGCCTCCCCCGCCCCGGCGACCAGCGCGACCTCGTGGTCTTCGTGCCCGACGAGCTGGTGGTGGTCGACCACAACCGCCACCTCGCGGAGCGCCACTCCTACGAGTTCGAGGTGAACGGCTCGAGCACCGACGGGCTCCCGCGCGACGGGCACGACGAGCCGTACGTGGGCACGAGCGAGGCGCCGCCGCGCCGCAGCGACCACGAGCCCGGCGAGTTCGCGCAGCTCGTGCGCAAGTCGCACGAGTCGTTCCGGCGCGGCGACCTGTTCGAGGTGGTGCCCGGCCAGACGTTCCACGAGCCCTGCCCGGACCCGCCGTCCGAGGTGTTCCGCCGCCTGCGCGAGCGCAACCCGGCGCCGTTCGCCGGCCTGATGAACCTGGGCGAGCGCGAGTACCTCGTGGGCGCCTCGCCGGAGATGTACGTGCGCGTGGAGGGCCGCCGGGTGGAGACCTGCCCGATCTCCGGCACGATCGCGCGCGGCGACGACGTGCTGAGCGACGCCGACCGCATCCTCGAGCTGCTCAACTCGGCCAAGGACACCGCGGAGCTCACGATGTGCACGGACGTGGACCGCAACGACAAGTCACGGATCTGCGAGCCGGGCAGCGTGCGCATCATCGGCCGGCGCCAGATCGAGATCTACTCCAAGGTGATCCACACGGTCGACCACGTGGAGGGCTACCTGCGCGACGGGTTCGACGCGCTCGACGCCTTCCTCACGCACGCGTGGGCGGTCACGGTCACGGGCGCACCCAAGGTCTGGGCCATGCGCTTCATCGAGGAGAACGAGCGCTCGGCGCGCGGCTGGTACGGCGGCGCGATCGGCTACGTGGGCTTCGCCGGCAGCATGAACACCGGCCTGACGCTGCGCACCGCGCGGATCAAGGACGGCGTGGCGCAGGTGCGCGCGGGAGCCACGCTGCTGATCGACTCCGACCCCGACGAGGAGGAGCGCGAGACCGAGCTCAAGGCCTCGGCGTTCATCGACGCCCTGCGGCGCCCGCGCGACGAGGACGAGGCGCCCGCCGGCGGCGAGGAGCTCGACCCGCAGGCCGGGGCCGGGCGGCGGATCCTCCTGGTGGACTACGAGGACTCGTTCGTGCACACGCTGGCCAACTACCTGCGCCAGACCGGCGCTGAGGTGACCACCGTGCGCGGCGCCGACGACGAGCAGCTGCGCGACGCCCTCGACCACGGGGTGCGCCCGGACCTGGTGTTCCTCTCACCGGGGCCCGGCGAGCCGCGCGACTTCGACGTGAGCCGGGCGATCACGCTCGCGCTCGACCGCGACCTGCCGGTGTTCGGCGTCTGCCTGGGGCTGCAGGCCCTGGTTGAGCACTTCGGTGGGCGCCTCGACCTCCTCGACTACCCGGTGCACGGCAAGTCGTCGGTGATCGACGTGCGCGGCGGGTGGACGTTCGAGGGGCTCCCGAAGCGCTTCGAGGCCGGGCGCTACCACTCGATCTACGCCGCGCGCGACGGGCTGCCGGAGGTGCTCAGCGTGACCGCCGAGACCGACGACGGGGTGATCATGGGCGTGGAGCACGACTCGCTGCCGGTGGCGGCGGTGCAGTTCCACCCGGAGTCGCTCATGACCACGCGCCGCGACGTGGGCCTGCGGCTGATCGAGAACGTTGTGCGGCGGCTGGCCGCCGGCCCGTCCTAGGCTTGGCGCAATGGCCCAGTGCTCACATATCGACCAGATCCAGATCGCCCCGCCCGCGGAGGTCGCGGGCTGCGAGGAGTGCCTGAAGACCGGCGGCCGCTGGGTGCACCTCCGGGCCTGCCTGACGTGCGGCAAGATCGGCTGCTGCGACTCCTCGCCCAACCGCCATGCGAGCCGCCACGCTGCCGAGAGCGGGCACCCGATCGTCGCATCCGCGCAGCCCGGCGAGGACTGGTGCTGGTGCTACGTGGACGAGGTGATGTTCCGCGTGGACTTCGACGCCGGCGGCTAGCAGGGCTCCAGCGAAGCTCTTCCCGGCTACTCCGCGAGCCCTACGGCTTCGAGCGCCTCGGCCCTCGTTTCGGCCATGACGGAAGCCGTGACCTTGCCGTTGCGGACCGTTGACGCCTGGAAGTAATGGAAGTCGACCTCCACGCCGCTGCCTCGCCCGCGGTTGCGCTGCTTGACCTCGACGATCACGTGGTTCCCGTGGTCCTCGGCAGCGAGAGCCGTGAACTCGATCATCTCCCACGCGGAAAGCCAGCCGACCCAGAACTCACGGATGCCGTCATGTCCGCGATAGACCTTCGCCAGGTCCGGCAGGCCGAATCCGGACATGTCCCAGAGGATGTCCTCGTCGATCACCTCGAAAGGCGACTCGTAGTCCTGGCGCTGCACGGCGTCGTACAGCGACATCACGATCTCGACATTCTCCCGTGACATCCAGCGCCTCTTAGCCGCCGAGCCGCTCGCGGTACCACTCGTACGTCGCCGCCAGGCCGCGGTCGAGGTCCCACTGCGGGGACCAGCCCAGCTCCTCCCGGATCGCCGTGGAGTCGACGGCCTCACGGTCCGGGCCCTCGGCCGGGTCCCCCTGGATGTCCGGCTCGACCTGGCGCCCCGAGATCGCGATCAGGCGGCGCACCACGTCGAGCACCGGCGGGGCCTCCCCACTCCCGGCGTTCCACGCGCGGCCGGCGTTCCCCGGCTCGTCGAGCGAGGCGGCGATCGCCAGGTACGCGTCCACGGCGTCTTCCACGTAGAGCACCTCGCGCTCGGGTGTGCCGTCCGAGCGGAGCACCGGCCGGTGCCCGTTCACGAGCGCGCGGCAGGCGTCCGGCACGAGGCGGGAGAAGTTGAGGTCGCCGCCGCCGTACGTGTTGGCCATCCGCGTGAGGGCCACCGGCAGTTCGTGCGTGGCCGCGTACGAGCGCGCCACCATGTCGGCGGCCGCCTTGCTCACGGCATAGGGCTCGGCCGGCACGAGCGGGTCGTCCTCGCGGAACGGGCGGCCGAGCGGGGCCCCGTAGGCGCGCGCCGACGAGGACACCACGATCCGCTCGACCTCCTCCCCCGCCTCGCGCGCGGCGCGGCAGGCCTCGAGCACGGTCCAGGTGCCGCGCACGTTGGCCTCCCAGGTCGGGTAGGGCGAGCGCGCGGCCACCGCGGCGATCGACTGCGAGGCGAGGTGGAAGACCGCCCGCACGCGGTGCTCGCTCAGCACGCGGAGCACCTCCGCGTAGCCGGCGATGTCG
>JAXDJC010000081.1:0-8394 GCA_034663685.1 Thermoleophilaceae bacterium | reverse complement strand
AGCGCCTCCCGTGGGACTCATGCGCGATCAAGATCGGCTGTGTACGCCGACGCTCGTTGGCTACCGTGACCCAAACTGTCGCCAGCGCTGCGGCAGTCGCTACGCCGGTGATGATCGCAATGGCGAGGTTGATCTTCTCGGCGGGTGTGAGTCCCAAAATCACCGCCGCCAATGATCGCCTGTGGCACAGACGCACTCGCGCAGGGTGTATGCCGACCACGCCGCGCGCGTTGACCGCTTCGTCCTGGCACCGGTCGGCCGCCCCAGGACCTAACGCCAGGGCGCTTACCTCGCAAACTGCCGTTCGGAGGTAGTGACCCGATTTTGGGGTCTGGCGTGCGCGCGGGTCCGGTGGGGCGCTGGTCGCGCTCGCGCGCTCACCTGGCGGAAGGGAGGGAGGGGGTCCGGGCATAGCGCGAAACGCGCATCGTTGTCCCGCCTGTTGTCCCGCGCAGCACCCCGGAAAGCACGAAGCCCGCTCGAAAAGCGGGCTTCAGCGAGTACCGCCACGGGGATTCGAACCCCGGTTTCCGCCGTGAGAGGGCGGCGTCCTAGTCCCCTAGACGATGGCGGCCAGCGGCGGCCGATTATAGGAGCCGATTCGCGGCCGTCCGGAGCGCGCCCGGACCGCGCCGGAACCTGACGCGAGCCCTTGCCCGGGCGGTCGCGGCCCGGGTATGCTCACCCCGACAAGCGGCCGGTGGTCGAGGGAAGTCCGGTGAGAGTCCGGCGCGGTCCCGCCACTGTGACCGGTCAGGCCCGCCGCACGAGGCCACTGGGGAGCTCCGCTCCCTGGGAAGGCGCGGATGGGGGTGAGGACCGGGAGCCAGGAGACCCGTCTCCGGCCGGAAGCCACGTTCCCTCGCGGAAGGGGAGGCTAATCAGATGAAGCTCCGTTCTCTCGCCGTCGCGGCCGCTGTCGGGCTGCTCGCGGCGATCCCAGCCCAGGCGGGCGCAGTCAAGGTCAACGTCCGGGTGGAGGGCAAGACCCGGACGCTGCTCGAGCGCAACGTCGACACGTTCGCCCACGCCGTGACGGGCGACGGCACCGGCCCGCACAAGTGCGACGGCACCAACGGCGGTGCCAACCCGAGTCCGGCTCCGACGGTCACGGGGGCGTTCGACGACGCCGCCAAGAAGACCGGCCTCAACTGGCAGGGCAGCTGGAGCTCCTCGTTCGAGGACTTCCTGATCAACACGGTGGGCCCCGACTCGGCCACCAGCAGTCAGTTCTGGGGCACCGGCCTGAACTACAAGGACACCGACGCCGGCGGTTGCCAGGTGCAGGTGAAGACGGGCGATCAGGTGCTGATCGCGTTCGACGGGTTCGGCAAGACCAAGCTCCAGCTCACGGGCGCGCGCGGGGCGCGGTCGAAGGAGCCGTTCGCGCTGTTCGTGCTCGACGGCGTGACCGGCGAGCGCGTGGCGGGCGCGAAGGTGGGCGGCCAGACCACGAACACCCAGGGCCGCGTGCTGTTGAAGATCGCCAAGCGCGGGCTGTACCGGTTCAAGGCGACGGCGCCGAGCTCGATCCGCTCGAACGAGTGGAAGGTCCGCATCAAGTGAGACGGATGACGTTCGCCGTGGCGGCGGTGGCGGCCCTCGTGGCCGCCGCCCCGCCCGCGGGCGCCGCGAGCTATCCGAAGATCGAGCAGCTCGTGGCGTTCCGTGACGGCAGCTCGATCCAGAAGGCCGCCACCGCCAAGCAGGTGACCGCGCGCGTGGAGGGCCGCGACTGCGCCGTCGGCAGCGCGACGGCGCTCGCGGCGCTCGTGCGCATCAAGCCTCCCAAGCTCCGGATCCACGACTACGGCGCGTGCTCCAACCGCGCCCGCGATGCCGAGCAGCTCTTCGTCCGCTCGATCGGCGCCGACACGAACAAGGGCTTCGACGGCTGGGTCTACAAGGTGGGGCAGCGGCTCGCCAGCGCCGGCGCGGCCGACCCGGGCGGGCCGTTCGGCAACGGGCGGCTGAAGAATGGCCAGCGCGCCACGTGGTTCTACTGCCGGCTCGTGCAGCAGAGCTGCCAGCGCACGCTCGCGCTCAAGGCGAGCTCGACCACGCCGGGACAGGTGAGCGTGACCGTGCGCTCCTACGACGACCACGGCAAGTCGGTCCCCGCCGCCGGCGCCACCGTGCACGCGGGCGACGTGACGGCCACGACCGACGCCAACGGCGCGGCCACCCTCACGCTTCCGCCGGGCGCGCGGAGCGTGTACGCCGAGCACGCGGGCGAGATCCGCTCGTTCGCCGAAAGGGTGCAAGTCGGCTAGGCGCGCCCCCTCACTGCTCGCCGCGGCGGCGCTGCTGGCCGCGTGCGCGATCGCCGGCTGCGGGTTCGGCCCCGGCAAGTCGACCGCGGGCGGCGCGCGCATCGAGGTCACGCGCGACTTCGGGCATCAGTACCTCGGCGGCGTCGCCCAGATCGCGAAGGTGCACGAGGGCGACACCGTCATGCGCTTCCTCGACAAGACGCACGACATCAAGACGAGCTACGGCGGCGGCTTCGTGGACTCCATCGACGGGCTCCAGGGCCACAAGGCGGCCCAGCACGACTGGTTCTACTTCGTGAACGGGATCGAGGCGAGCAAGGGCGCCGCGGACTTCGGCCTCTCGCCCGGCGACCGCGTGCAGTGGGACTACCGCGACTGGCGCGCGGCGATGCGCGTGCCGGCGATCGTGGGCGCGTACCCGGAGCCGATGAAGAGCGGGAGCGAGGGCAAGCGGCTGCCGGTGCGGGTGCAGTGCGAGAACCCGGGCGGCCAGCCGTGCAGGGACGTGATGAAGCGGCTGGGCGACGCCGGCGTGATCGCGTCCGCGGCCGCGCTCCAGGGCCAGGCGGGGGACCGCTCGGTCCGGGTGCTCGTCGGCCGCTGGCCGGCGCTGCGCCAGGACCGCGGCGCGGCCGCGATCGAGCGCGGGCCGCGGGCGAGCGGCGTGTTCGCGCGCTTCAGCGGCGGCTCGCTCCAGCTGCTCGACGGCGCCGGCCAGGTCAAGGAGGTGGCGCCCGCCGGGACCGGGCTGGTGGCGGCCACCGACAACGAGTCGTCGGGGATCGTGTGGGTGGTGACCGGGCTCGACGACGCGGCGGTGGCGCGCGCGGCGCAGGCCCTCGACGAGCGCAAGCTGCGCGCCGCCTACGCGCTGGCCGAGACTCCGAGCGCGTCCGTTCGCCTGCCCGTCGTGGCGGTGGCCACGCCGTGAGGATCGTGCCGAGCTACCGGCCGGGCGCGAGCGCGCTGCACGCCGCGCGCGCGGGCGCGGGGATCGCGTTCTGCGGATCGTTCGCGCTCGTCTCCACGCTGTACGACAACCCGCTAGTGCTTGCCGGCGCGCTGCTCGGTGTGTGTGCCGCGGCGGCAGGCGCGGGCGTGATCGCGGAGCTCAAGCGCGCCGCCTGGTTCGCCGTGCCGCTGGCCGTGCTGATCGTGGTGGTCAACGCGCTGGTGAACCGAGCCGGGGACACCGTGATCTTCCGCGGCGGCACGCTGTTCGGCCATCGCATCGACGTGACCCTCGAGGCCGTGCAGTACGGCGGGATGAGCGCGCTGCGGATCCTCGTGCTGGTGTCCGCCTTCGCGCTCTACTCGGCCACGATCGACCCCGACGACGTGCTGCGCCTGCTGCGCCGCTTCTCCTACCGGTCGGCGCTCACGGTGTCCCTGGCCACGCGCCTCGTGCCCGTGCTCCAGCGCGACGCCCAGCGCATCTCCGAGGCCGCGCGCTGCCGGCCCGAGCCCCCGCGGCGAAGCGCGGTGACGGTGGCGGCGATCACGCGCGCGCTCGACCGCGCCGTGGACGTGGCGGCCTCGCTCGAGGTGCGCGGGTACGCGGGCGCGCGGCGGCCGCGGCGCCAGCGCGTGGCATGGTCGCGGCACGACCTGCGGGTCGGGGCCGCTGCGCTGGCCCTCGGTTCGCTTGCTGTGGCCGGCAAGCTCGCGGGGCTGGGGACGGTGGATCCGTATCCGATCGTGGAGGTCGCCGCGGGTGCGCCCGAGCTGGTGCTCGCGGGGTTGCTGATGCTCGGCGGCGCCGCCCCGTTCGTCGGTGCCCGGGCGCGGCTGGGAGTGGCCCGTGCCTGAGCCGGTCCTCGTCGCTCGCGGGCTCAGCTACCGCTACCCGGACGGGGATGCGGACGCGCTCCGGGGCATCGACCTCTCGCTTGAGCCCGGCTCGTTCACCGTGGTGGCCGGCGAGTCCGGCAGCGGCAAGTCCACGCTGCTGCGCGCGGCCTGCGGCCTCGTGCCGCACTTCCACGGCGGCGACGTGGAGGGCGAGCTGTCGGTCGGCGGCCTCGACGTTCGCGAGCGCGGGCCGGGCGACCTGGCGGCCGTGTGCGGCACGGTGCTCCAGGAGCCGGAGACGCAGGTGGTGATGGGCGGCGTGCGCGCGGAGATCGCGCTTGCGCTCGAGCACGCCGGTGAGAGCGCGACGGCGGTTGCGCGCGCCGTGGAGGAGGTCGCGCTGATGCTGGGGATCGCGCAGCTGCTCGACCGGCGCGTGGAGACCCTGTCCGGCGGCGAGCTCCAGCGCGTGGCGCTGGCGGCCGCACTGGCGGGGAGCCCGTCGCTGCTGGTGCTCGACGAGCCCACCTCCCAGCTCGATCCCGTGGCCGGCGACGAGCTGGTCTGGCTGCTGCGGCGGCTCAACGAGGAGTGGGGGGTGGCGGTGCTGCTGGCCGAGCACCGGCTCGAGCGCTGCCTGCCCGCGGCGGACCGGGTGGTGGTGATGGAGCACGGCGCCGTGGTCCGCGACGACGCGCCCGCCGGGTTCCTCGACTGGGCCGCCCGCGAGCGGCCGGCGCTGGCCACGCCCGCGGCGCGGCTGTTCGCCGGGGCCGGGCTCAAGCCGCTGCCGGTGACCGTGCGCGAGGCGCGGGATCGGCTGCGAGCGGGCGGGTTGCTGCCGAAGGCGGCGGCGGGGGACGGGGCCGATTCTTCCTCCACCCCGAACGGCCGCCTCAGCACCCGCCTGCGCCGCCGCCCGCCCGCGGCGCTCGCGCTCCGCGGCGTGTGGCACGAGATCCCCGACGGACCCGCGATCCTGCGCGGGATCGACCTCCGCATCGCGCCGGGCGAGCGCGTGGCGCTCATGGGGCGCAACGGCGCGGGCAAGAGCACGCTGCTTCGCCACGCCAAGGGGCTGATCGAGCCCACCCGCGGGCGGATCGAGCGCGGCGGGGAGATCGCGCTCCTGCTCCAGAACCCCGGCGACTACCTCGTGCACGAGCGCGTGGAGCAGGAGCTGGGCCCGGAGGGGATCGCCGCCGCGGGCCTGACCGGGCGCGAGCGGGCCAACCCGCGCGACCTCTCGAGCGGGGAGCGCCAGCGGCTCGCGCTGGAGATCGTGCTCGGTGGCGCCACGCCGGCGGTGGTGTGCCTCGACGAGCCCACCCGCGGCATGGACCGCTCCCACAAGGACTCGCTGTGCGCCCACCTGAGCGATCTGGCCGGCGGCGGCGCCGCCGTGCTCGTGGCGACCCACGACACCGAGCTGGCCGCCGAGCTGGCCGA
This sequence comes from Thermoleophilaceae bacterium, assembly GCA_034663685.1. Lineage (GTDB taxonomy): Bacteria > Actinomycetota > Thermoleophilia > Solirubrobacterales > Thermoleophilaceae > AC-37. Next base: position 2,881 of record JAXDJC010000081.1, on the reverse strand, counting down.
CCGCATCGTGCTCCTCGGCCAGGGCACCGTGATCGCCGACGGCCCCACCGCGGACGTGCTCGCCGGCGGCCGCCACTTCACCACCGACGTGGCCCGCGTGCTCGGCGGCGCGGGCGGCGCGCTCACCCCCGAGCAGGGCGCGCGGCTGCTGGAGCGGGAGCTGGTCGCGTGAGCTGGCAGCTCGCGTCGTTCCTCGTGCTCGGCCTGGCCCTCGCCGCCGGCTTCGGCCGGTTCGAGCGCTCGCGCCCGCCCGCACGGGTGGTCTCGCTGGTGGCTGCGCTGGCGGCGCTCGCGGTGGTCGGGCGGCTGGCATTCGCCGCGATCCCCAACGTCAAGCCCACCACCGACATCGTTCTCTTCGCCGGCTACTCGCTGGGCGCGGCGCCCGGGTTCGCGGTGGGAGCGGTGGCGGCGCTGGCCTCCAACTTCTTCATCTCGCAGGGCCCGTGGACGCCGTGGCAGATGGTGGGCTGGGGCCTCGTGGGGATCGCCGGCGCCGCGCTGGGGCGCGCGTCCGAGCGCCGGCTCGGCCGGATCCAGCTGGCCGTGGCGTGCGGGGCGGCGGGACTCCTGTTCGGCGCGGTGATGAACACGCACCTCTGGACCTATGCGGCCAGCCACGACCTCGCGAGCTGGATCGCGATCTCCGGCACCTCGCTGCCGTTCGACCTCGCGCACGTGGCCGGCAACGTGACCTTCTGCCTGCTCCTCGGCCCGCCGTTCGTGCGCGCGCTCGAGCGCTTCCGGCGCCGCTTCGAGGTGCGCTGGCCGCGCCCGGCGCCGATCGCGGCCGGGCTCGCGGCGGTGGTGGCCGGCGGCCTGCTGCTCCCGGCTCCGAGCAACGCCTCGCCAACCAGTCGCGCCGCCGCCTACGTGCGCGCCGCGCAGAACGACGACGGCGGCTTCGGCGGCGCGCCCGGCCGCGCCTCGAACCAGCTGCACACCGGCTGGGCCGCGCTCGGCCTGGCCGCCGCGGGACGCAACCCGGCGGACGTGGGCAGGGGCGGGCGGTCGGCGATCGACTACATCAAGAGCCACGCCGGGAGCCTCAACGACCTCGGCGAGCTCGAGCGCACGATCCTCGTGCTGCGCGCGTCGTCGATGTCGGCGACCAACTTCACGGGCCGCAACCTGGTGGCGGAGCTCAGGTCCAAGCAGCGCGGCAACGGGTCGTTCGCGGGCAACAACGCGTGGACCGCGTTCGGCATCCTCGCCCTGCGCTCCGCGGGCGTGAGCACGGGGTCGTCGCCGGTCCAGCGTGCGCGCGCGTGGCTGGCCCGGCAGCAGGGCAGGGACGGCGGCTTCGGCGTGGCGCCCGGCGCGGCCAGCGACACCGACAACACCGGCAGCGTGCTCCAGGCACTCGGCGCGGGCGGCCTGCGCAGCGGCAAGCGCGTGGATCGGGCGCTGGCGTTCCTGCGCGCGAGCCAGAACCGTGACGGCGGCTTCGGCCAGCTGCGCGGCTACGACTCGAACACGCAGTCGACCGCCTGGGCCGTGCAGGGAGTGCTCGGCGCCGGGCGCAGCCCCGGGATGCTCAAGCGGAACGGAAGGACCGCGCTGGGCTACATCCGCTCGCTCCAGGGCTCGGACGGGCACATCGCGTACTCGCGCAGCTCGGCCCAGACGCCGGTGTGGGTGACGGCCGACGCGCTGCGTGCTCTGGCGGGCAAGGCGTTCCCGCTGCGGCCGGTGGCGCGGGTCAAGCGGGCGCGGAGGGGCGCCGCCTCCGGGCCCGGCGCCGGCGCCCGGCACGGAAAGCATCCCTCGGGCTCAGCCGGGGGCTCCGGCTCCGCCGGGAATGGCGGCGCCGGAACGGGCGGCTCCGCGGGCGGCGGCCACGACAAGCTCGGGCCGCCCACCCCGGGCACCGCTCAGGCCTCGGCCGGCACGAGGGGCCCCACGGCCGCCGCGTCCGGCGGTGGCGGTCCCTCCACGGGCCTCCTGCTCGGCCTCACCGGCGCGGGCCTGCTGATCGCCGCCGCTGCCGTGTGGCTCTTCCGCCGCCGGCTTGGACGGCCCGCCGCTCCGTCCTAAGGTCAGACCCATGGAGATTGGGGTCTACACGTTCGCGGATCTCGGTAACGGAACCGATCCGGCCCAGCGGCTGCGCGACCTGATCGAGGAGATCGAGCTGGCCGACCAGGTCGGGCTCGAGGTGTTCGGCCTCGGCGAGCACCACCGGCCGGACTTCGCCGTCTCCTCGCCGGCCGTGGCGCTCGCCGCCGGCGCCGAGCACACCAAGAGCATCCGGCTGACCAGCGCGGTGACCGTGCTCAGCTCCGACGACCCGGTGCGCGTGTTCCAGGACTTCGCCACGCTCGACCTGCTCTCCGGCGGCCGCGCCGAGATCATGGCCGGGCGCGGCTCGTTCGTCGAGTCGTTCCCGCTGTTCGGCTACGACCTCGACGACTACGACGAGCTGTTCGCCGAGAAGCTCGAGCTGCTCCTGAAGCTGCGCGAGTCGGTGCGTGTGACGTGGTCCGGCCGTCACCGCGCGGCGCTCGACGACGCCGGTGTGTACCCGCGGCCGATCCAGGACCCGCTGCCGATCTGGCTCGCCGTGGGCGGCAACCCGCCCTCGGTGGTGCGCGCCGCGGTGCACGGCCTGCCGATGGCGCTGGCGATCATCGGCGGGCAGCCCGAGCGCTTCGCGCCGCTGGCCGAGCTGCACCGCCGGGCGGCCGAGCAGACCGGCCACGGGCGTCCTCCCCTGTCGATCAACTCGCACGGCTTCATCGCCGACACCTCCCAGGCCGCGGCGGACACGTTCTACGGCCCGTACTCGGCCGTCATGACGCGCATCGGCCGCGAACGCGGGTGGTCGGCCATGACCCGCGGCCAGTTCGACGCGGCGCTCGGCCTGCACGAGCACCTCGTG
>JAXDJC010000061.1:0-5635 GCA_034663685.1 Thermoleophilaceae bacterium | reverse complement strand
CACCGAGGTGGGGGTCACGCGCGAGCGCGTCCGCCAGATCGAGTCGAAGACGCTCTCCAAGCTGAAGAACTCGCGCGAGGCCGAGAAGCTCAGGGAGGACATCGAGCCGTAGGCCGGTGCGTTTCCGAGGGGAACGCACGTTCGTACCTTCCGTCCGGTCCCCCTCTTAGCCTGGGGTCATGGATCGGGGGATGCTCGAGGCGGCACTGGCTGAAGGCCGGTCTCTGGCGCAGATCGGGCGCGAGGTCGGCAGGAACCCGTCAACAGTCGCCTACTGGCTGCGGAAGTACGGCCTGCAGGCGGCGCACCGGGACAAGCACCTCGCGAAGGGCGGCCTCCCGCTCGACTCGCTGCGCTCCACGCTCGAATCTGGCGCCACCTACGCGGAGATGGCTGCCGAGTTCGAGGTCAGCGTCGCCACGGTCAGGCATTGGCTGATGAAGCTCGGGCTGCGTAGCGCCCGGGGGCCGGGCGCGCGCCGCGTGCACCCTCGTGCGGAGTCCGGCGCGAACACGGTGCAGAGCTATTGCTCGCACCATGGCCTCACGCGCTTTCGGCGCGACAGACGCGGCTCCTATCGGTGCGCTCGCTGCCAGTCGGCGGCGGTCGCGAAGCGGCGCAGGCGCATCAAGGCGATCCTCGTTCAGGAGGCAGGCGGGGGCTGCCGGCTCTGCGGATACGACCGGTACATCGGGGCACTCCAGTTTCACCATCTGGACCCGGACTCCAAGCGCTTCGCGCTCAGCGTCGGGGGCCTCACGCGCTCGCTCGACAAGGCGCGCGAGGAGTGCCGGAAATGCGTGCTCCTGTGCTCCAACTGCCATGCCGAGGTGGAGGCTGGACTTGCCTCGCTGGAGTAGTGCGACGGGCGCAAACGGCCGATGTAGACCGTCAGATCAGCGGCTATCCTCCGCCGCGCGGTCCCCGGTGATGTAGCGGCAACATGCTTGACTGTTAATCAAGTCTCGGTGGTTCGAATCCACCCCGGGGAGTTCGGGCTCAGCCGCCGTCGTGCGCGCTGCGGCGCAGCAGCGGAGCCACGAACCAGAGGCCCAGGAAGAGGCTGCCCAGCGCCACGGTCACCACCACCGCCGTGGCCTCCTTGAAGAGCAGGTCGGTGATCAGCAGCACGGCTCCGGTCATCGCCAGCGCCAGCGCGAGCAGGCCCGCCACCGAGTAGCGGTTGGAGACCTGCAGCAGCTCCTCCTTGTCGTGCTGGCGGAAGAGCAGCCGGTGGCGCGCGGTGGGCGCGATCAGCAGGAGGACCGACATGGTCGCGGCGAGCAGGGTGGCGAAGTACACGGTTCGCTGGAACTCCGTGACCTGCGTGAAGCGCTGGGCGAACGGCACGGTGAGCAGGAAGGCGAACAGCACCTGCACCCCGGTGAGCGCCACGCGGAGCTCCTGGATCAGCTCGAGCAGCTCGCGGTCGCGCCGGCTCTTCTCGCCCTCGTCGGGATTGCGGCTCGCGGGCGTGTCTTCGTTCGCCACGGCCGCGGACTCTACGCCCGGCCTATGGCCTCCCGCGCCGCGAGGGCCTCCACCGCCCGCGCGGCCCGCTCGGCCCCGTCGTGCCGCGCCGCCCAATCCCGCAGCTCCCTCGCACGCGCTCCCAGCCCTGGCTCGCTGATCACCCGCTCCACGGCCAACCTGACCCCGCGCGGCGACACCAGCCGGCGCGGCAGCGACACGCCCACGCCCGCCCAGTTGACCCGCGCTGCGTTCTCCGCCATGTCGCCCGCCGCCGGACACGCCACCACCGGCACGCCGCTGGCCAGCGCCCGCGCCACGGTGCCATGGCCGGCGTGGCAGATCACCGCGGCGCAGTGCGGCATGGTCCGCTCGTACGACACCCACTCCACGAGCCGCGCGTTCGCAGGCACGCGGATCGGACGCGGCGGCGGCCGGCGGTTGTGCGTGGCCAGCACCCGCACCGGCGCGCCGGCGAGCCCCTCGAGCGCCGCCGCCAGCATCCGCTGCTCCGGGTCCTGCGAGGTCGACGGCGCCACGAGCACGAGCGGAGCATCGCCCGGCGGCAGCTCCACGTCTCCGTACGGCCGCTCCCAGAGGAGCGGCCCGGTGGTCTCCACCCACGGCTCGGCCCGCGGGCGCGGGTACTCGAGCTGCGGGAACGTGGCCACGATCGCCAGCCGCCGCGAGATGCCGTTGTGCAGGTACGGCAGTGGCCGCAGGCCAACCCGCGACCGCGCGCCGTTGATCTCGTCGCGGCCCTGGCGCAGCCCGTTATGCACGAGAGGGTCCAAGGCCCCCCAAAGCGCCCGCCCCGCCAGCGTCCTCGGCAGCCGCGCGCCGATCGAATACGGCGGGAAGCCCGGCCCCGGCGTTGGGAGCACGTGGGGGATGAGCGTGGCCCACGGCCGCCCGCACATCTCGGCCGACAGCGCCGCGGCGGTGGTGAGGATGTCCACGACGACGACGTCGGGATCGAACTCGGCGAGCAGCGGCGCCGTGGCGCGCGCGGCCTGCACGGCCGCCTGGTAGGGCTTGAGCCAGCCGCCGCCCGGCTCGTGCCCGGCGTGCTCGTCCGACGCCGCGAACCGCATCCCCTCTCGCTCCACGTCCTCGCGCCACTTCGACCAGGTCTCGAGCTGCACCTCGTGCCCGCGCCGCCGCAGCTCGGCGCCGAGCGCGATCGCCGGGAACGCGTGACCGGGATCGCCGAAGGCGGCGAGGGCGATCCGTCGCGGGGTCGGCGAGTCGTTCAGACCAGCTCGGCCAGGTCCGTCAGCATGCGCGAGCGGTTCTCCGGCTCGGTCAGCGGCGTGATCACCATCGTGCCCACGCCAGCGTCGCGATACGCCGCCAGCCGGTCGCGCACCTTGTCCTTGGGCCCGACCAGCGCCACCGTGTCGATCAGCTCCGGCGGCAGCGCCGCCATCGCCTCGGTGCGCTTGCCGTCGAGGTAGAGGTCCTGCACCTTCTGCGCGGCCTCCTCGAACCCGTACCGCTGCACGGCCTGGTTGTAGAAGTTCTTCTCGCGCGAGCCCATCCCGCCCACGTACAGCGCGAGGATCGGGCGGACCATGTCGCGAGCCTTGTCCACGTCGTCGTCGATGCAGAGGTTCACGTTGGGGGCGATGTCGAACGACTCGTCGATCGTGTGGCCCACCCGATCGGCGCCCTCCTGGAGCAGCTTGCGGCTGTCCTCCACGCGCTCGGGCGAGAACAGGAACGGCAGCCAGCCGTCGGCCACCTCACCGGCGAGCTTGGTGTTGTTCGGCCCGATCGCCGCCAGGTAGATCGGGATCCGATCCTGCACCGGCGAGATCATCAGCTTGAGCGGCTTGCCGGGCGCGCCCGGCAGCGGCAGCGTGTAGGTCTCGCCCTCGTGCACGAGCCGCTTGCGCTCGAGCGCCATGCGCACGATCGACACGTACTCGCGCGTGCGCTGGATCTGCTTGGCGAACGGCTGCCCGTGCCAGCCCTCGGCCACCACCGGCCCGGACGAGCCGATGCCCAGCAGCATCCGCCCGCCCGAGAGCACGTCGAGCGTGGCGGCCGTCATCGCCGTCATGGCGGGGGAGCGCGCGGGCATCTGGAAGATCCCGGCGCCGAGCTTGATCCGCTCGGTCTGCCCGGCCAGCCAGGCGAGCACGGTGGCCGTGTCCGACCCGTACGCCTCGGCGCCCCACGCCGAGTCGTAGCCCGCCGACTCGGCGTCGCGGACCATCTTCAGCTGGTCGTGCTCGCTGATGCCGAGTCCCCAGTAGCCGAGCTGCAGCCCGAGTCGCACTTGCAGGTTTCCTCTCAGTCGGAAGGAGTTCGCTTGAATACTCGGACGGAAAACGGGTACTTTCCCTGTCCGGGCCGGGGGCGCATCCTAAGCGACCGCGGTCACTTGACCTGATGCGACGAAGCCGACACCGCAAGCACGCCCAGGAGTTGCGCCGGGCGATCGACTGCCTCCCGCGCGGCACGCGCGTGGCGATGGCGGACTCGCTCGAGGACCAGCGGATCATCGTGGGCGCCTACACCGACGGCGACGGCGGCATATGTCCGATGCTCGCCGCGCACCGCAACGGCGGCCGCACCAACCTGGCCAGCTTCGCCCGCGCGTGGGACCGCTACACCGGCGCGAGCACGATGCGCGAGGCGAGCGACCGCGAGCTGCGCACGCTCCGCGCGATGCTGGAGGCGAGCCTCTACTACGAGGACAACGCGTCCGACCTGGCCAAGGTCGCGTCCGAGCACCGCGCGCTCACGCAGGAGCGCGAGGAGCGCGACGCGCGCGAGAAGCCGCGCCGCGACACCGGCGAGCGCGACCGCAGCGGCGAGCTTGGCCGCCGCCACGGCTGGGCATGGCTGCGGGTGTTCCGCCGCCTCGACGAGTACGAGGCCGCGGTGGCCGAGGCCGAACGCCAGGCCGCCGGCGACAGCGCCGAGGCCGGGCGCGACGCGCGCGAGCGCGAGCTCGTTTAGTTCTTCTCCTGCACATCGCCCGCCCGGACGAACTGGATCTCGGGCACGATGCACGCGGGTGACGTGCGCAGCAGGAAACGCACGGCCTCGCCGAGGTCCGAGGGCTGGATCATCGCGTCGCTCGGCACGTTGTCCTTGACCCAGTCGGTCATCGGCGTGTCAACGAACCCGGGGCAGAACGCCGTGAGCTGAATCCCGGACTCGGCCAGCTCCCCGTGGGCGGCCTGCGTCAGGCCGACCACCGCGTGCTTGGTGGCCGAGTAGGTGGCGAGCCACGGCTGGCCGAACTTGCCGGCGATCGACGCCGTGTTCACCACCAGCGCCTTCCCGTGCTCGGCGCCGGCCTCCTTCAGCAGCGGGATGCACTCGCGCAGCGTGAGGTAGACCCCGCGCAGGTTCACGCTCAGCTGCATGTCCAGGTGCTTGGTCTTCTGGTCGGCGATCGGGCCGCCGATGCCCACGCCGGCGTTGTTGATCAGCACGTCGAGCCGGCCCCACTTCTCGCGGTGGCGCTCCACCAGCGCCTTGATCTCGTCCTCCTCGGCCATGTTGGCGGGGACCGACTCCACCTCGATGCCGTCGGCGCGCAGCTCCTCGACCGCCGCCTCGAGCTTGTCCGGGCGCCGGGCCGAGACCGTCAGCGAGTAGCCGTCCTCGCCGAGGGCGCGGGCGATGGCCAGCCCGATCCCGCTCGAGCCTCCGGTGATCAGAGCTGCGCGGCCTTTCATCGTCGGTCAGTCCTCCTCGAGAGCGTGGTGGTGGGCGGGTTTCTACCCGAGTGAGAGGGGCCACGCAGGTGACGTGAGTCGCGCCGGGTTTCCGTACGCTTGGTGAATGGTCCGCGCGGGGGCTCCACGGGCACCGGCCGTCCTGCTTGCGGCGGCGATCCTCGCGCTGAGCGGGTGCGGCGGCGGAGGGGGTGGGAGCGATACGTCCACGGCCCGTCCGGGCACCCCCGTGGGCGCCGACCAGCCCTTCCCGGATCCCCGCGCGCGCACGCTCGCGGAGCTCCGTCGCGGGCTCGGCCCGGGGCCGTTGATGGCCAGCTCGGTCTCGATCCTCGAGCCTGGGCGCCCGAACCGCTTCGCCTTCGGCCTGTTCGACCGCACGCGGCGCCAGATCGCGGACGCGCCGGCGGCCGTCTACGTCGCGGCCGTCAACGGCGGGCGGGTGCAGGGGCCGTACCCGGCCAGGC
>JAXDJC010000018.1:0-11402 GCA_034663685.1 Thermoleophilaceae bacterium | reverse complement strand
GCTTGAGGTCGCCGTAGCCCCGGCCGCCGAAGTCGGCCTCGATCTCGCCCGGGTCGGTCTCGCGGACCACCGAGAGGATCTCGATCAGGTTGGAGATGCCCGGCTTGTCCTCGGCGCGGAGCACATCCCGGCCCGGGTCGGTCACCGCGCGCTTGAGCTTCGAGCGGATCGCGTCGGGCTGGTCGTCCACGTACACGAGGCCCTGCTCGGAGCCGGCGGTGGTGGACATCTTCACGGTCGGCTGCTGGAGGTCCATGATCCGCGCGCCCACCTCGGGGATCCGGGTCGCGGGCTCTACCAGGATCTCGCCGTATGTGGAGTTGAAGCGCCTCGCGATCTCGCGCGCCAGCTCCAGGTGCTGGCGCTGGTCGTCGCCCACCGGCACCTCGTCGGTCTTGTAGGCAAGGATGTCCGCCGCCTGGAGCACGGGGTAGAGAAACAGGCTCGTCCGGACCAGCTCGCGCTCGCCAGCCGACTTCTCCTTGAACTGGGTCATCCGGAGCAGGTCGCCGTAGGCGGTCACGGAGCACAAGAGCCAGCACAGTTCGGTGTGCTGGCGCACGTCGGACTGGCGGAAGAGGATGCAGCGCGCCGGGTCCAGGCCGGCGGCCATCAGCATCGCCGCGGTGTCGTAGACGTAGGCCGGCAGCTTCTTCGGGTCGTAGCTCACGCTCGTGGCGTGGAGGTCCACGATGCAGTAGATCGCCGGGTCGCCGCGATCCTGGCCCTCCACGTACTGGCGGATCGCGCCTATGTAGTTGCCGAGGTGCTTCTGACCGGTCGGCTGGATGCCGCTGAAGATGCGCACGAGCCGGGCAGTCTAAGAGCGGGGTCGCGTAGCCTCACGCCCGTGCTCCGGCGCCGCCGCTTCAGCCTCCCGTTCGAGGACCAGCTGCCCGCGCTCACGCGCGCGGTGCGCGGGGAGCCCGTGCCCGAGCCGGCGGCGCCCGGGCGCCTGGTGGACGCGGCCCTGCATCACCGCGTGGCCGGTCACGTGGCGCGCGCGGTGGAGCGCGAGGAGCTGCGGCTGCCCGGCCCGCAACGGCGGCGCCTGGCCCGGATCGGGGCCGTGCAGATCGCCCACTCCATGGCGCTGCGCCGGGAGCTCGGCGAGCTGGCCGTGGAGCTCGAGGCCGCCTGCGGGACCGCACCGATCTGCATCAAGGGCCCGGCCGTGGCCGACCGTCTCTATCCGGACCCGCGGCTGCGCACCTTCGCCGACCTCGACCTGATGCTGCCGCGCGAGCGCCTCGACACGGCCGCCGCAGCCCTCGAGCGGCGCGGCTACGAGCACGTGCACGAGTTCCGGCCCGGCTTCGGCGCCTCGCACGGGCACGACCTGCACCTCGCCCGCCGCGCCGGCGCTCGGGCCATCAACGTGGAGCTCCACTGGCGCGTGGGCGACGATCCGGCGTGCGCCGCTCTCGGCCACGGGGTGCTCGCCGGCGAGGAGCGGATCGACGTGGGCGGAGCCGCGGTGGCGGTCCCGGCGGCGCCCGCGCAGATCCTCGTGCTCGCAGTGCACCTGCTGAGCGACCGGTCGAAGCGGCTCGTCTGGCTCGAGGACCTCGCGCTCGCTGGCCGCGCCGCCTCCGATCGCGAGTGGCTCGAGGCGTTCGAGCTGGCCGAGCGGCTCGAGCTCGGGTGGGTGCTCCACCGGGCGCTCGACTACGTGGGGGTGCATCTCGGCTGGGAGCGCGCGCGCCCGCTGCCGCCCGGCCCGGCGCCGGCGTGGGGGCCGCTGCGCGCGGTCGAGGCGCTCGACATGCGCGGCTCGCTCCACCTCGGGCGCATGGCGGCGCTCGACTGGCCCGGGCGGCGGCGCTACCTGCGCACCGTGCTCGTGCCCACGCGCGAGGGCCTGGCGGGCACCGTGGGCGGCGACGGCGCGCCGCTGTGGCGGCTGGCGGCCCGCCACGTGCGCGTGACGGCGCTGGCGCTCGCCCCGCGCCGGCGCTGATGGCCCGCTGCCTGCTGATCCCCCACGCGCCCACCTCCGGCCTCGCCCACGTGGGGGCGTGCATGGCCGTGGGCCGGCACCTGCGCGGGCGCGGCCACGACGTGACGCTGGCCTACGGAGGGACGCGCCCGGAGCTGATCGAGCGCGAGGGGTTCGACTGGCACCGCGTGCCGGAGGTCACACCGGAGCGCGAGTGGAGTCCCGGCGGCTGGTTCGCCTCGGAGGCCGAGCTGCATTCGCTCGTGGAGGCCCACCGCGAGCTGCTGGACGAGCTGCGCCCCGACGTGGCCGTGGCCAGCTCGGGCGTGCCCGGCCGCCTGGCGTGCGAGCTGGCGGGCGTGCCGCTGCTCTACCTCATGCACTACATCCAGACCACGCCGTACGGGCGCCGGCCGATCGTCTGGGGCGACCGCCGGCGCGACCTGCGCCACCCCCGGCGCGCCGCGCGGGTGCTGCGCGCGCGCCTGGGGCCCCGCGGGCGGCGCCGGCGCGGCGTGCCGCCGACGGCTCAGGTCGTGGAGAAAGTCCGCTCGCAGCTCGGCCTGCCGCCGGCCGGCGCCGCCGACTACGCCGGGGCGCACGACACGCTCGTGGCGATCACCAGCGCGCCGTTCGTGGACCCCGCGGTGGGACTGCCCGGCCACTGGCGCCACGTGGGGCCGCTCGCCTGGTCCGCGCCCGTGACCGGGCCGCAGGCGCGCGTGCAGCGAGGCGAGCGCCCGCTCGTGTACGTGACCCAGGGCTCGACGGGCGACCCGGAGCTGCTGCGCCGGGCGGTGACCGAGCTCGCCACCGAGCATGTCGATCTGCTGGTGGCCACAGGCGGCCTCTGCGACCCCGGCGAGCTGGCCGCGCTCGGCCCGCGGGTTCGCGCCGCCGACCTCCTGCCCGGGCGCGCATGCCTCGAGGCCGCCGACGCCGCCGTGATCCACGGCGGGCACCTCACCTTCTGCGAGGCGCTCGCCACCGGCACCCCGGTCGTGGTGGTGCCGCACCGCAGCGATCAGACCGCGCGCGTGAACCGCGCCGAGCGCCTGGGCGTGGGGCGCGCCGTGTGGCCGCTGCCGCGCCGCCCGGGAGCGATCGCGAGGGCGGTCCGGCGGGTGCTCCGCGACCCCGGCTACCGGCGGCGCAGCGCCACGCTGGCGGCGCGGCTCGAGGGCTGGGACGGGGCGGCGAACGCGGCCGAGCTGGCCGAGAGGCTGGCCACCAGGGAGCGCGTGGCCTGAGGCCCGGCCGCCAGGCTGTCGGGCATGCTCACGCGGAAGGCGGGCACGATCTCCAGCAGCCGGACGAGCCGCTCGAACCCGGCTCGCAGGGCCCCGTCGTCGCCCGTGTGGATCAGGCTGGGCACGAGCGAGGAGACGGCTCGCGCCGGCTCCAGCGCGGTCAGCTCGAGCTCGTCGCCGCGGGGAGCCAGGAAGCAGACCGCGCCGACCGGCGCCGGCCCGCTCGCAGCCAGCGCATCCGATGTCGTGCGAAGCGCCCTCCCCCGCCCCGCGTCGGTGCGGACTCCGCGGGCCCCCGGCCACACCGTCGCCCGCTCCCCCTCGAGCGCCACCACCGCCCCGTCCTCGCCCACCACCGGGATGCCGGCGGACGACGCCATGAGCGCGAGCGTGGACTTGCCGCGGCCGCTCGGCCCGCAGAACAGCGCCGCCCGCCCGCCGATCATCACGGCGCTGGCGTGCAGCACGAGGTCCCCGCGCTCCGCAAGGAGCAGCGGGACCGCGGTGGTCCCCAGGCGGTGCTCCCAGTCCTCGCCGGCCGCGCGCGCGGACACGGCGATCGTGCCGGCGCCGGGGTCGATCTCGTAGTCCCCGGTGGCAGTGCACGAGGCGAGGATCCGGCCGTGGCTGCGGGCGAGCGCGAAGTGGGCGTCCGAGCCGGGCCAGTCCCGCCAGGCGGTCAGCTCCCCGGGGCGATCGAGCAGCTCGCCGGCGGCCCGGCGCACGCTCAACCCGCCACGCACTCCGGCCACCGCGCTCAGGCGGCCGAGCGGCAACTCGGACTCCAGCTCGTATCCGTAGAGGCTTCCCATCCGCGGTGATCCCGTGGCTACGCTAGCCCGCCGTGGCGGCTGCCGAACCCAACCCCGCGACGCGCGTCGCCCGCAGCGACGGCGTGATCGCCCAGCGGCTGCTGGACGAAACGGTGATCCTCGACCCACACGCGGGCTCCTACCTGCGGCTCAACCCGAGCGGCAGCTGGATCTGGGAGCGGCTCGCGGACCCGCAGACCGTGGAGGAGCTGGCGCAGGCGCTCGCGACCGAGTACGGCCTCGAGGGCTCACGCGCGGAGGAGGATGTGGTCGCGTTCGCGCGCGACCTCGCCGCGCGCGGCCTGGCCGAGCTGACCGGTTAGGCCCGGGATCCGGACGCTTCTTCGCCCCGCTCCCACTCCGGCCGGTCTGGTCGTCGGGGCTGGGATACGCCCGTGGGGGCGCTAGCGGGAGCCGGCCGGCACGAGGATCCCCTGCCGCGCCAGTGACCGGCCGGTGTCGAGCACGTCGGCCTCGAGCCGCGAGCGCTCGAGCCCGCTGAACCGCTCGGCCAGCCGCCCGACCGCCTCGGCCGGGGTGGCGTCGTCGAGCTCCTCCAGCATCAGCGCCGCGGTGCCGTTGAGCCGGACCACCTGCCCGCTCTCGGTCTGGCGCACGTAGAAGTCGCCCTCCCCGCCGCCGACCCGCGCCGGGCCGAGGCGGTAGCGCCGGTCGAGGGCCAGCCGCCGCACGTGCTCCCGGGCCCGGTCGAGGTTGGCCGCCGGATCGCCGGAGTCGTCCTTCGGCTGCGCCTTCTCCGGCACCGGGTCGCTCGCATGCGAGGCGCTGGTCGGCAGCTGAGTGCCGCCGGTCCCCACCGGGATCTCGTCGTGGAGGTAGGGCACGACGCTGGCCGACGCGAGATCGCTCGAGCGGCGCAGCGATCCGGCCCAGCGCGAGATCTGGGGGTCGCTCCAACGTTCGCGGACCTGCCGCCAGCACGCCTCCAACCCGTCCTCGGCGGCGTTCCCGAACGTGAACGGATGGAGCGAGTCGGTCATCACCGCGCCGGTCGGGCGCACCAGCATCGAGGCGGGGGCCGCCTGGTCGTGGATCGCCAGCACACCGGCGTTGCCGGGCTGGAGAAGCACTCGCATGCCCTCCCCGTGGGAGCGCTGGAACGCACGGATCGTCCGGCGCAGCCGGTCGCGGTTGACCTTCCAGCTGCCGCCGCGTGCAGCGGCCCCGACCTCCACGACGGGTGTGGCCCGCACAGACGTGACCCCGAGCGTCCACATCTGCTCGAGGAACGCCTCGAAGCTCCCCTGGTTGACCGGCGTGACCACGTGCACGACCTGGACCGGCACGCCGCGGTCGAGCAGGCGCCCGACGGCCCCGACCGCCCGCCGCCAGCTGCCGGGCACGCCGCGCGAGGTGTCGTGCAGAGCGGGCGTGGCGCCGTCGATCGAGATGTCCACCATGAGGCCGGGAACCTCGGCGAGGCGATCGGCCAGCGCGTCGTCCACGAACCAGCCGTTGGTGTTGAGAGTGAGCCCCACATCGCGCTCGCCGAGGGCGTCGAGCAGCGAGACCACGAGATCGCGGCGCAGGAACGGCTCCCCTCCCGACAGCACGAGCTCGATGACCCCGAGGTCGGCGGCCTCCGTCGCGATCCGGTGCCAGGCCTCGTCCGGCAGGTCGGGCGTGCGCAGCAGGGTGTGGCGCGGCGAGTCCGTGTAGCAGAAGCCGCAGCGCAGGTTGCAGGCGTGCGTGAGCTCGAGCTTGGCGCCCACCGGCCGGGCGGGCGGGCGGTCGCGCATGTGATGCGAGCGCCAACCGGCGCGGCGGGCCAGCCGCCGCAGGGTGAAGCTCTCGTCGATCAGGCGGCGCATGCCCGGCGGTCAGTCGTCCTCGGGGGCCGCGTCGCGGCGCCACTCGGCCGCCAGCGGCGGGACCGACTGGATAGCGGCCGTGACGGCCGGGCCGTCGTCAGCCGGAAGCTCCTCGATCTCAGGCGGCTCGTAGGCCCGATCGTCAGCGCTCATCGCTCCGCTCCTCCGGGCGCCACTCAACCGCGCCCTGGCCGTCGGGCGGCGGCGAATCGCCCGCGGCCGTGATGGCCGGCCCGTCCGCGGCCGGCATCTCCTCGATCTCCGGCGGCTCGTACCTCTGGTCCTCAGCGCTCATCGCTCTTCTCCTCGGTCGGGTCCTCGTCTCCCTGTGGCCGCCACTCCGCTCCGGCCGTGATGCCGGCGGCCGTCACGGCCGCGCCGTCGTCGGCGGGAAGGTCCTCGACCTGCGGCGGCCGGTAGCCCTCTGAGCTCGGGCGCTCCTCGCTGCTCATCGCTTCTCCGTCGGTAGGGGCCGGAAGCCGCGGATGCTAGAGCGAACCGCGGCTCACCGGCTCCGGGTTGTCCGCATCGCCGGGCGGGTCCGCTTGCGGCGGCTGCTGGCGCACCACCGGCCGCCGCGCGGCGCCGCCCTCGTCGAGGCGGCGAACCGGCGTGGTGTACGGCGCGTTACGGGCGATCTCCGGGTCCTCCTTCGCCTCCTCGAGCAGCGTTCGCACCACGCCGGCGAAGTGGTCGAGCGTCTCCTTCGTCTCCGTCTCCGTCGGCTCGACCATCAGCGCCTCCTCCACCAGCAGCGGGAAGTAGACGGTCGGCGGGTGCACGCGGAAGTCGAGCAGCCGCTTGGCGATGTCCAGCGTCTTGATCCCCAGCTCGCTCTTCGCGCCCCGGCCGGAGAGCACGAACTCGTGCATGCACGTGCGGTCGAACGCGATCGGCAGGTACTCGGCGATCCCGGGCTCGGCCAGCAGCGCCTTGAGGTAGTTGGCGTTCAGCACGGCGGTCTCGGCCACGTCGCGCAGCCCGTCGGCTCCGACCGAGCGGATGTAGGCATACGAGCGCACGAACACGCCGAAGTTGCCCTGGAACCCGCGCAGGCGGCCGATCGACTTCTCGGCCTCGTGCTCGAGGTCGAACGCGGGCTCCGAGCCGTTGTCGCCCTTGCGCTGGACCACCCGCGGCACCGGCAGGAACGGCTGGATCCGGTCGGAGACCGCGATCGGCCCCGCCCCCGGCCCGCCGCCGCCGTGCGGCTGCGTGAACGTCTTGTGCAGGTTGAAGTGCACGATGTCGAAGCCCATGTCGCCCGGCCGCGACACGCCCACCACGGCGTTCAGGTTCGCGCCGTCGTAGTAGAGCGTGGCGCCCGCGCCGTGCACGATCCGCGCGATCTCCTCGATGTTCTGGTCGAACAGCCCCAGCGTGTTGGGGTTGGTCAGCATCAGGCAGGCCACGTCGTCGGTGGCCTTCTCGCGCAGGTCGTCGAGGTCCACGCCGCCGTCCGGCGCCGTGCCCACCTTGACCACCTCGTAGCCGGCCATCGTGACGGTGGCCGGGTTCGTGCCGTGCGCGGTGTCCGGCGTGAGCACCTTGTGGCGCGACTCGCCGCGATCCTCGTGGTAGGCCCGCGTGAGCAGCAGGCCGGCCAGCTCGCCGTGCGACCCGGCGCTCGGCTGCAGCGACACGTGCGGCAGCCCCGCCACCTCGGCCAGCGCCCGCTCGAGGTTCCACATCAGCTCGAGTGCGCCCTGCGCAAACTCGGGGTCCTGGGCGGGGTGCAGCCGGGCGTGGCCGGGCAGCGCCGCCACGCGCTCGTTCAGCTTCGGGTTGTACTTCATCGTGCACGAGCCGAGGGGGTAGAAGCCGGTGTCGAGGTCGAAGTTCTTCTTCGAGAGGTTGTTGTAGTGGCGCACGATCTCCGGCTCGGCGATCTCGGGCAGCTCCGGCGGCGTGCGGCGGATGGCCGACTCCGGGAGCAGGTCCTCGATCGGCGTGGCGGGCACGTCGGTCGCGGGCGCGGCGAACGCGCGGCGTCCCTCGCGCGAGCGCTCGAAGATCGTGATCGTGTCGGCCTCGGCGGGCTTCACGCCGCCACCCCCTCCCGGACTCCGCCCAGCACGCCGGCGAGGCGGTCGATCTGCTCGCGCGTGCGGCGCTCCGTGATGGCCACGAGGAGCCCGTCGGCGAACTCGGGATAGTCGCGGGCCAGCCGGTAGCCGGGGTTGATCCCCTGCTCGCGCGCGCGCCGCACGGCGGAGTCGATGTCCGGCACGCGCACGGCGAACTCGCGCACCACCGGCCCCGGGTTGATCTGCTCGAGCCCGAGCGCATCCCGCGCATAGGCGGTCCGGCGCAGCATCAGCTCACCGATCTCCACCACGCCGCGGCGGCCGAGCCAGGACAGGTAGATCACACCCGCCAGCGCGTTGAGGGCCTGGGCGGTGCAGATGTTGTGCGTGGCCTTCTCGCGGCGGATGTGCTGCTCGCGCGTCTGGAGGGTGAGCACGAAGCCGCGCTTGCCGTCCGCGTCCACGGTCTCACCGGCGATCCGGCCGGGCATCTTGCGGATGTAGCGCTCCTGGGCGGCGAAGAACCCGAACGACGGGCCGCCGAAGTCGAGGCGGTTGCCCAGCGGCTGGCCCTCGCCCACGGCGATGTCCACGCCGTAGGCGCCGGGCGGCTCGAGGATGCCGAGCGTCATGGCGTCGACCTGGCAGACCACCAGCGCGCCGGTGCGCTTGCCGGCCTCCACCAGCGGGCCGAGGTCCTCCACGGTGCCGAGGAAGTTGGGCTGCTGCACGAACACGGCGGCGGTGTCGTCGTCCACGGCGGCGGCGAGCGCCTCGACGTCGGTGGCGCCGGCCTCGTCGAGCGGCGTCTCGACCAGCTCGGTGCCGAATCCCACCCCGTACGTGGCGAGCGCGGCGCGCGAGTGCGGGTGCAGGCCGCGTGAGGCGACGAACTTCGTGCGCTTGTTCTCGAGCTTGGCGAGGTAGCCCGCCGAGGCGACCGACGACGGCCCCTCGTAGAGCGACGCGTTCGACACCGGCAGGCCGGTCAGCTCGCTGATCGCGGTCTGGTACTCGAACATCACCTGGAGCCCGCCCTGCGAGATCTCGGGCTGGTACGGCGTGTACGGGGTGAGGAACTCCGAGCGCGAGATGATCGAGTCGATCAGCGCGGGCTGGTAGTGGTCGTACATCCCCGCGCCCGTGAAGGTGACCTCGTTGTCCGCGTGGCGGTTGCGCTCGGCCAGCGCGGCGAGATGGTCGAACACGTCCTGCTCGGACATCCCCTCCGGCAGGGCGAGAGGGCGGTCGAGCCGGACCGACTCCGGCACGTCCGCGAACAGCTCCTCGACCGACCCCGCGCCGATGCGCTCGAGCATGGCGCGGCGGTCCTGGTCGGTGGCGCTGGTGTAGCGGGTCACTCGGCGCCCTTCACGAGCTCCTGGTAGGCGGCCACGTCGAGCAGCGTGTCGACCTGCGCCGGGTCGCTCAGCTTCACGCGCACGAGCCAGCCGTCGCCGTAGGGGTCGTCGTTGACCTTCTCGGGGGCGTCGCCGAGGGCCTCGTTCACAGCCACGATCTCACCGGAGAGCGGCGCGACCACGTCGGAGACCGCCTTGACCGACTCGACCTCCGCGTAGGACTCGTTCGCGTTCACGGACGCGCCGACCTCCGGCGGGTCGAAGAAGACCACCTCGCCGAGCTGGTCCTGGGCGAACCAGGTGATGCCGAAGGTGGCCTCGTCGCCCTCGATCCTGGCCCAGTCGTGCTCGGGGTGGTACTTCAGGCCCTCCGGGTAGCTCTCGCCTGCCACTCAGCTCTCCCTCCTGTAGAGCGGCCGCTCGCGCACCTCGGCGGGGCGCCGCTTGCCGCGGACGTCGACCTCGATCGGCGTGCCCGGCCGGGTCGCCTCCAGGGGCACGTAGCCCATGCCGATCCCGACCTCGAGGCACGGCGACATCGTGCCGCTCGTGACCGTGCCCTCGCCGTGCTCGGTCAGGATCGCGTTGCCCTGGCGCGGGATGCCGGGGCCGGTGAAGGCGAACGGGACGATCCGCTCGGTCGGCTCGAAGCCCTTCAGGGCGTCCGAGCCGACGAAGCCGGTGTCGAGCTTGCAGACCCAGCCCAGGCCGGCCTCGATCGGGTTGCGGTCCTCGGAGAGGTCGTTCCCGTAGAGGTGGAAGCAGACCTCCAGGCGCAGCGTGTCGCGGGCGCCGAGGCCGACGGGGGTAGCGCCGCCGGCCGCCAGGGCGTCCCAGATCCGCTCGGCGCTCTCGGGCGCGGTGAGCAGCTCGACCCCGTCCTCGCCCGTGTAGCCGGTGCCGCACACGAGTGCGGGGGCGCCGGCGACGGTGGTCTCGGTGGCGTGCATCCGGGCGGGGGCCTCGCCCTCGATCAGCTCGCTCAGGATGCCGCGGGCACGCGGTCCCTGGAGGGCGATCATGGCCCAGCCGGCGGCGGCGTCGGTCACGGTCACGTCGAAGCCGTCGGCGTGGGACGCGATCCACTCGTGGTCGCGCTCGTGGTTCGACGCGTTCGTCACCGTCAGGTAGCGGTCGCCGGCGAGGCGGTAGGTGAAGAGGTCGTCCAGCACGCCGCCGTCGTCGCGGCAGAGCACGCTGTACTGCGCGCCGCCGACGGGGATCTTCGTCACGTCGTTGGAGAGCACGCGCTGGAGGAAGCGCTCCGCGTCCGGGCCGCTCGTCTCCACCTCGCCCATGTGCGAGACGTCGAAGATCCCGGCGCCCGTGCGCACCGCCACGTGCTCCTGGCGGATGCCCTCGTACTGGACCGGCATCTCCCAGCCGGCGAACGGCACGAGGCGCGCTCCGGCGGCCGCGTGACGGTCGTAGAGCGGGGTCCTGCGGAGGGTTTCGGCGGCGACGGCCAAGCCGCCCAGACTGTACCGACGGGACTGGCGTTGCCACCCCCGGCCGCGCCTCCCCCGGGGGGGAGGGTCAGACCTCCCCCGCCGTGTGGCTAGTCCTTCAGAAAGCTCGGTACGTCGATGTCGTCGTCGCCGATCTCCAGCGACGTGCGCTCGCGGTCGTCCATCACCGGCGTGCGCTCCGCGGAGCGGTCCGAGGGGGCCGCCCGGCGGGTCGTCGGGCGGTCGCGCTCGCGCGGCGGCCGCTGCACGTCGAAGAGGCCGCCGCTGCTCGGCAGGTCGCGGCGGTCGAATCCGGTCGCGATCACCGTCACGCGCAGGTCGTCGGCCACGGACTCGTCGATCACCGCGCCGAAGATGATGTTCGAGTCCGACGCGGCGGCGCTCTGGATGATCTCCGCCGCCTCGTTGACCTCGAACAGGCCGAGGTCGGACCCGCCGGTGATGTTCAGCAGGATGCCCGTGGCGCCCTCGACCGACTTCTCCAGCAGCGGGCTCGAGATCGCCGCCTTGGCGGCCTCGGCCGCGCGGCTCTCACCGCTCGCGGCGCCGATGCCCATCAGCGCCGAGCCCGCGTCGTGCATGATCGTGCGCACGTCGGCGAAGTCGAGGTTGATCAGGCCCGGGATCGTGATCAGGTCGGTGATGCCCTGCACGCCCTGGCGCAGCACGTCGTCGGCCATGCGGAAGGCGTCGAGGATGCTCGTGCGCCGCT
>JAXDJC010000017.1:0-16231 GCA_034663685.1 Thermoleophilaceae bacterium | reverse complement strand
GTGCGCACGTCGGCGAAGTCGAGGTTGATC
This sequence comes from Thermoleophilaceae bacterium, assembly GCA_034663685.1. Classification (GTDB taxonomy): domain Bacteria; phylum Actinomycetota; class Thermoleophilia; order Solirubrobacterales; family Thermoleophilaceae; genus AC-37. The sequence goes on along the minus strand of JAXDJC010000017.1, from coordinate 16,201 downwards.
AGGCCCGGGATCGTGATCAGGTCGGTGATGCCCTGCACGCCCTGGCGCAGCACGTCGTCGGCCATGCGGAAGGCGTCGAGGATGCTCGTGCGCCGCTCCACGATGCCGAGCAGCTTCTCGTTCGGGATCACGATCAGCGTGTCCACCTGCTCGCCGAGCCGGTCGATGCCCTCCTCGGCCTGGCGCGAGCGCTGGCTGCCCTCGAACAGGAACGGCTTGGTCACCACGCCCACGGTGAGCGCGCCGATCTCGTGCTTGGCGATCTCCGCGATCACGGGCGCCGCGCCCGTGCCGGTGCCGCCGCCCTCGCCGGCGGTCACGAACACCATGTCAGCGCCCTTCAGCGCCTCCTTGATCTCGTCCCGGCTCTCGTTCGCCGCGCCGTAGCCCGTGTCCGGGTTCGCGCCGGCGCCGAGGCCGCGCGTGAGCTGGCCGCCGATCTGAAGCTTGATGTCCGCGTCGCACATCTGGAGCGACTGCGCATCCGTGTTGACCGCGATGAACTCAACACCCTTCAGGCCGGCATCGACCATCCGGTTCACCGCGTTCGTGCCGCCGCCCCCCACGCCGACAACCTTGATCACCGCCAGGTAGCTACCCGTCGTGTCCATCGCTCCCAGTTCCATGTCGGGTCCATCCCTGTGGTCGCCGGCCGGTGCCTTCATTCCGTCCGACCCTCAACTGATAGTTGAGAGTTTTGCCCCCACGCGGGACGCCGCAAATTCCGCACTGTAGGGGAGTTTTGGGCGAAGTGTCAATCCCCGGCAAGATCTCGCCCGTTTGCGGTAAAGCCTGAACCCCTGGTCGAGGGTGCCCACCCTCGACCAGAACTCGAGGGTTGCGGAGCCGCCGCCCGGCGGGCGGGCTCACGGGCTCGTGCCGGTCCCCGCGCCCCCGGGATACCCGGCGCCCGGCGTGCCCGTGCCCGGCGTGCCCGTGCCCGGCGTGCCCGTGCCCGGCGTGCCCGCTGTACCGGAGGCGGTGGCGCCCGGGGGAGATTGGGCGCCCGCACCCGGCGTGCCCGTCGCGGCAGCGCCAGTACCCGGTCCGCCCGCGCCAGGTGTCCCCGTGCCCGGCGCCGCGGCGGGCGGCTGCCCCTGCTGCGCGGGGTCGGGCTGGGGCACGCTGACCCCACCCGCCACCGGTCGCTCCGGCAGGGACACGTCCACGTACGAGGCCCCGCGGCTGTCGGGGTCGGCGAGCACCGCGGCCGCGACGGCCCACTTGGCCGCGAGCCGCGTGGAGTCGCCGAGGATCACCTGAGGCCCGGCCTCGATGTAGGCCACGAGCCCCTTCACGGGAAGCTGACGGATGCGGGCGATCCGGGAGCGGAGCGGAGCCGGCGCCGCGGCCGCGGCGGCCACCAGCGTGAGCGCGCGCCCGCGGCCCAGCCGGCCGCTCGACGGCAGCGCGCCGACGTTGATCGCGGGAACGCTGCCGGCGCGCACGCCCGTGAGCAGCGAGCCGTCGGCCGCCACGGCGATCCGGCGCCCGGGAGCTACGAGGACCGCGACCGCCGACGACTGGATCACCTGGATCGCCATGCCGTGCGGGAAGCTCGTGGTGATCCTCAGGTCGGCCACCGCCGCGGTGGTGGGCAGCGCGTCCATCAGCGCCTGCTTGTCCACGTGCAGCGTGGTCATGCTCTCCGCCGCGGCGATCAGCCGCGCGCGAATCCGCGGGGCGTCGCTGGTGGTGATCCCGGTGACCGTGACCCTCTGCACCGCGACGATCGAGGAGTCGCGGAACCAGGCGAAGTAGACGCCCGCGAGCAGCGCGAGAAGCGCCAGCACGAAGAGCATTCGCCTGCGCCAGCGCGCAGGCACCCCGCCGACCCGCGCGCGCAGGGCGCCGGCGCCGTGGCCGACCGCCACCGGCAGCACTCGCAGCGGGGCCGCGAGCCTCATTCGTAGAGCTCCGCGGCGTCGACCGGCCCGAGGAACTGGACCTCCGGCTCGAGCTCCACGCCGAAGCGCTCGCGCACCCGCCGCCGGCCCTCGGCCATCAGCGCCACGACGTCCGCGGTGGTGGCATGGCCCATGTTCTCCACGAAGTTGGCGTGCTTCTCGGCGAACCGCGCGCCGCCCACCGCCAGCCCGCGGCAGCCGGCCGCGTCGAGCAGCATGCCCGCGCTGCGGCCCTCCGCGCGTGGGTCGTCGGGGTTCTTGAAGGTGGAGCCGAAGGTCTTGATGCCCGACGGCTGGGCCGCCTTGCGCTGGGCGCGCATCTCGGCGAGCGTGCGCTTTACCGCGGCCGGGTCGGCCGGTGTGAGCCCGAACGACGCGCGCGCCACCACCTCGCCCGGCTTCAGGTTCGAGCGGCGGTACGAGAAGCCGAGCTCGTCGGGCTTCCGCCGCCCCACCCCCTCGGGGCTCGCGATCTCCACCCAGTCGAGCACCCGCGAGAGGTCGCCGCCGTACGCGTTGGCATTCATCTTCACGGCGCCGCCGACGGTCCCCGGGATGTTCACGCCGAACTCCAGCCCGCTCAGCCCCTCGCGCGCGGCGCGCGCGGCGGCCTGCGGCAGGCGGGCGCCACCGCCACAGAGCAGCCGGTCGCCGTCCGGCTCGATCGTGGCCAGGTCGCCATCCAGCTTCAACACGAGTCCTCGGAAACCCTCATCGGCCACCAACAGGTTCGAGCCGGAGCCCACCACTCCTACCTCGACCTGGTCCTCGTGCGCCCATCTGAGGAGGGCCGCGAGGCGCTCGGACGTGTCGGGCCGCGCGAACCAGTCCGCGTGGCCGCCGGTGCGGATCGTGGTGAGGCGCTCGAGCGGGTAGTCCGCCTTCGCGCCGGGCGGCCCGGTCATGTGAGCCGGCCCGCCAGCCGGTCCACGTCGCCCGCGCCGAGCGTGAGCAGCAGATCGCCCTCCGCGAGCTCCCCGGCCAGCCGCTCCTCGGCGTCGTCCATCGACGGCGTCCACCACACCGGGCGCCCGCCGGCCGCATCCGCCGCCGCGGCGGCCACGAGCCACCCCGTCACGCCCGGAAAGTCCTCCGGCCGCTCGCGGGCGGGGTAGATGTCGAGCACGCAGACCAGGTCGGCCAGCGCCAGCGCCCGCCCGAAGTCGCGCGCCAGCGCCTTCGTGCGCGAGAAGAGGTGCGGCTGGAAGCAGGCGAGCACCCGCCGGGCGCCCAGCGTGCGGGCGGCCTCCAGCGTGGCCCGCACCTCGGTCGGGTGGTGCGCGTAGTCGTCGTAGACCCGCGCGCCCGAGGCGGTCCGCCCGCGCAGCTCGAACCGCCGCCCGGCGCCCGGGAAGGTGGCGAGCGCGGGCGCGGCCTCGGCCAGCTCGACCCCGGCCTCGCGGCAGGCCGCGAGCGCGGCCAGCGCGTTCAGCACGTTGTGGCGGCCGGGCGCGCGCAGCGAGCACTCCACCCCCTCCACATGGAACGACGACCCCGCCTCGCTGAGCACCACGCCGGTGGCGGCCAGGTCGCCGCCGTCGATGTCGAACGTGAGCGCATCGACCTCGAGCGACGCCTCGCGCCACGCGATCGCCCGCTCCGCCAGCCCGGCGAACTCCGAGTACGCGCGCCCGATCTCGAGCTCCGAGCGGTAGGTCGAGTGGTGGTCGAGCTCGGTGTTGGTCACCACCGCCACGCGCGGGGAGAGCTTGAGGAACGAGCGGTCGGACTCGTCGGCCTCCACCACCAGCCACTCCCCCTCCCCCCACTCCGCGTTCAGGCCGGTGGTGCGCAGCTCGCCGCCGATCAGGTAGGACGGCGCACGGCCGGTCTCGAGCAGCACGTGCGCGGCCATCGAGGAGGTCGTCGTCTTCCCGTGCGTGCCGCCGATCGCGATGCACGGCTTGAGGCGCGACGCCTCCGCAAGCAGGTCGCCCCGGTGGAGCACCACGGCGGCGTTCGCCAGCTCCGGGTTGTCGGCGGAGATTGCCGTGGAGACCACCACCTCGGCCCCGGCCGGCACGTTCTCCGCCCGGTGGCCGATGACCGGCTCGATCCCCGCGGCGCGCAGCGGCGCGCAGTACGGCGAGTCGGCGCGGTCGGAGCCGGTCACGGCGGCCCCCAGCGTGTTGGCCACCAGCGCCAGGCCGCTCATCCCGGCCCCGCCGATGCCCACGAAGTGCAGTTGCCGGCCGGCCCAGGGAGTCACGGCCGCGACACTAGCGGCGGGGTGCGATGGCCCCGGCGGCGCGGCCGGCGCTCAGATCTGCGGGCCGGGCCCGGGCACTTCCGGCGGGCCCGCGGGTCCCGGCACGTCGGGCGCCGGGTCCGGCGCGGGCGGCATCGGCGGGCCCGGTCCGGGGCCCGGACTGGGCGGCGACGGATCGGGGCCGGGCGGTGCGGGGGCCGGAGGTCGTTCTGCCACGGGACTCACCCGACCATCGTCGCACAGGCGGCCCTCGGTAGGGTCCCGCGCAGACACGCTAGGAAAGGACCTGACCATGCCGTGGGACGAGATCACGCCACGCCAGTTCGACTCGATGGACAAGGAACTGGACGGAATCTCAAGCAAGACGATGCAGGACCACTACAAGCTCTACGAGGGCTACTGCAAGAAGACGAACGAGTGCCGCAAGCTCCTGAACGGGTTCGACTACTCGGAGATCGAGGGGAACCAGGTCTACTCGCAGCTGCGCGCCGTATCGGTCGACTACACCTTCGCCCTGCTCGGGATGAAGAACCACGAGCTGTACTTCGGGCACCTCGGCGGCGGCGGGGGCGAGCCCAGCGGGCGCTTCGCCGAGCTGATCGACGGTGAGTTCAACGGCGTCGACAAGTGGAAGGACTCCGTGCGCAAGGCCGCCAAGGCCGCCCGCGGCTGGGTCATGGTCGGCTACGACCTGAACGACGGGTCGCTCTTCAACTACATCATGGACACCCAGAACCTCTGGGCCGTCTACAACATGGTCCCAGTGCTGGGCATCGACGTGTACGAGCACGCGTACGCGGCCGACTTCGGCGCCACGCCGGACGGGCGCGGCGAGTACGTCGAGGCGTTCTTCCGCAACCTCGACTGGGATCACGTCAACCGCCAGCTCGCGGCCGCCGAGGCCGCCAAGCAGGGCGCCGACTCGAGCAGCGCCACGGGTGGGGGCGAGAACGCCTAGCCGGTCGTCGGCGCGGGGCGCGCCCGGGTATGGTCTGCCCGCGAGGCGCCCCGCCCCATGACCACGCTCGAAGTCACCACTCACGCACGCCCGGAAGGCATCCACGTGGAGCTCACAGGCGAGCTCGACCTGGCCAGCGCGCCCAAGCTCGAGGACGAGCTGAAGCGCGTGGAGCGGGACGAGCCGCCCGTGATCCTGCTCGACCTGCGCCCGCTGTCGTTCATGGACTCGAGCGGGCTGCGCGCGCTGCTGGCCGCCGACGCGCGGGCGCGCGAGGGCGGGAGGCGGCTCGTGCTCGTGCGCGGCGACGAGCGTGTCCAGCGGGTGCTGCGCATCACGCGGCTCGACGAGCGGCTCGAGATCGTGGACGACGTGGAGAGCGCTTAGTCCCTCCCGGCGCAGCGCGCCGCCCGTCCGATACTCAGCAGTCGAGCTCGAACCAGACGCGCGTACGGCGCCCGGTCGCGACGCCCCAGCGGGCGGCGATGCGCTCCACGAGGTGGAGGCCCCAGCCGCCGGGCTCGTCCCGGGACTTGCTGCGCGCACGCGGCTCGAAGCCGGCGCCCGGATCGGTGACCTCCACGCGCACGGCGCCGCGGCGGGTCATCACGTCGAGGCGCACGCTCTCGCGGCCCCGCGCGCCCGAGTGGCGCACGCTGTTGGTCACGAGCTCGCTCACCAGCAGGCGGATGTCGTCGAGGATGCACCGATCGATGATCCCGTCGAGAACCGACAGAGCGGCGCGCGCCTCGGCCGCGGCCGCGGCGCCGGGCTGCAGGTTCACGCTGATGCCGGGGCCCCCGGATCGGGACGGCCCGCCACCGGACCCGCGCCCGGGGTGGCGCCCAGCCGCTCGCACGCCGTCGGCGGCCTCGGTCCCGAAGTCGTTGCGCGTATGAAGGCGGTGAGCCTGCACTGGGCGGTTTATTCCCGGGCGGCTGGAGCGAAAACACGTTCGCGTGCGCATTGCAAAGCCGCTCTCGCAATGCGTTCCGCGGCATCCGGCCGGGCGACGGAGCGGGCGGAGGCGGCCATGGCGCGCAGCCGGTCGGGCTCGGCCAGCAGGCGCTCCACCTCGATTCGCAGCCGCCCCGCGTCCACCTCGGCGTCCGGCACCACCACGGCCGCCCCGGCCTCGGCCATGTGGCGCGCGTTCCCGGCCTGGTGGTCGGCGGTGGCGTGCGGATAGGGCACGAGGATCGATGGCACGCCCGCCGCAGCGAGCTCGAACACCGAGCCGCCCGAGCGGGCGACCGACAGGTCCGCCGCCGCCAGCGCGTCCGCGAACGGGGTCACGTACTCGAAGAGCCGGTAGTGCGGAGGCGCCCCGAGCTGGTCGAGCCGCTCGCGCAGCGCGGGGTAGTCGCGGCGGCCGCTGGCGTGGAGCACGTCGCACGGCGCCTCGGCGCCGAACGCCTCGACGGCCGCCTCGTTGAGCGTGCGGGCGCCGATCGAGCCGCCGAAGACCAGCAGGCACGGGGCGTCCTCGCGCAGGCCGAAGCGACGGCGGGCCGCGGCGCGGTCGGCGCTGCCGGTGCCGGCCGGGACCGGCCGTCCCACCACCTCGTATTGGTCGCCGTCGCGCCCTTCCAGCGGAAACGCCAGGAACACCCGCTGCGCGAAGCGCGCGAGCAGGCGATTGGAGATGCCGAGGTGGCTGTCCGCCTCCGTGAGCACCAGCGGGATCCGCAGCGCAACGGCGGCCAGCCCGACGGGACCCGCCACGTAGCCGCCGCCGCCGATGACCACCTCGGCGCCGATGTGGCGGAGCAGCTTGCGCGCGCGCACGACGGCCATCGCGGCGAGCCCCGCGGCGCGGACGGCCTTGAGCGGGTTGCGGCGGTCGAGGCCGGCCACGGCCAGACGGTGGAACGGGTAGCCGGCCGCCGGCACCAGCTCGGCCTCGGCGCGCTCACCGCCTATGAAGTCGACTCGGGCGCCGCTATCCCGCAGCGCGCCGGCGATCGCCAGCGCGGGCACGACGTGCCCCGCCGTCCCGCCCGCGGCCATCGCCACTCGCGGCGCGCTTGGAGCCGCCTGCGGCGGGCCGCTGGGAGCCGCCTGAGCCTGACCGCTTGGAGCCGCCGGCTCCGGCTCGCTTGGCTTCCCGGGCAGCGGCGCGCTCCGCTCCGCCGCCGGCTGTGCGCTTGGCTGCGGGGCGCTTGGCCGCGGGCCGCTTGGCGGCTGCCCGCTTCGCTCCTCCGGCGGCTCGCTTCCCGCCGCCGGCCGCTCGCCTTCGCCTGGGCTCCTCACGCTCGTCCCTCCCGCCCTCGACCACCCGCAGCCGCCCGCTGCCACGGCCGGCCGCGGCGGCCACGCCGCCGGTGGCGGCCACGTTCAGCAGCAGCCCCATCGCGCCCAGCAGCACGACCATGTTCGAGCTGCCATAGGAGATGAACGGGAGCGGCACGCCGGTGAGCGGCGCCATGCCCATCACCGCAAAGAAGTTGATCACGGCCTGCGTGAGGATCAGCGACGTGATGCCCGCGGCCACGAGCTTGGCGTAGCGGTCCTTCGCCGCCTTGGCCGCGCGGAAGCCCGCGTACGCGATCAGCGCGTAGAGCGCCGCCAGCCCGGCGATGCCGAACAGCCCGAGCTCCTCGCCCACCACCGCCAGGATCATGTCCGTGTGCGCCTCGGGCAGGTAGTGGATCTTCTGCACCGACTCGCCGAGCCCGGTCCCGAACAGGCCACCGGAGCCGATCGCGATGATCGCCTGCACCCCCTGGAAGCCGGTGTCGCCGGCGTGCTTCCACGGGTCGACGAACGAGAGCAGCCGGTCGCGCCGGTAGGGCTCGACGATCGCCAGGATCATGCCGAGCGTGACCAGCACGCCGCCGATCTTGGCCAGGTTGCGCATGGGCGCGCCGGCGGCCACCAGCAGGGCGAACATCGCGAAGCAGATGACCATCGCGGTGCCCATGTCCGGCTGCTTGAGCAGCAGCAGGCAGGCCAGCCCCACCACGAGCAAGACCGGCTTGAACATCGTGCCCACCGTCTCGAGCCGCGACGGCCGCGCCGCCAGCACGCCGGCCGCGAACAGGATCACGCCCACCTTGAGCAGCTCCGAGGGCTGGAACTGGACCGGGCCCGCGCCGAGCCAGCGGGTGGCGCCGTTCACGGTCACCCCGATGCCCGGCAGCATCACCGCGGCGGTGAGCACGAAGCCGCTCACCAGGATCAGCGGCGTGGAGTTGCGGGCCACGGCCAGGTTGCGGCGCGAGAGCAGGTGCATCGTCACGAGGCCGAGCGCTCCGAAGATCAGGTAGCGCTTGAGGTAGCCGGTGGAGTCCCCGCCCGCCTGGACCGAGGTGGCCGACGACGCCGAGTAGACCATCACCGCGCCCGCGGCCAGCAGGCACAGCGTGGCCGTGTACAGGATCGAGTATTCGAGGGGCGGCTTCGCGCGCTCGCGCGCGCGCGTGGGGGCGGCCATCCGAGCGTCCTTCGACGCGCAGGCGCGAATTCCTCATGCGGATTCGCCCCCCGCGGCGGGCGAGGCCGCGCGGCCGGTGGCGAGCGCGCGGAAGTGATCCCCGCGCTCCTCGTAGTTGGCGTACTGGTCGTAGCTGGCGCAGGCGGGTGAGAGCAGCACCGTGTCGCCGGGGCGCGCGGCCGCGCGGGCGTCGGCCACGGCCCGCTCGAGGTGGCCGCTGCGGGTGATCGGAGCCGCGCCGGCCAGGTCGCGCTCGATCTCCCCGGCCGCCTCCCCGATCAGATACACCGCCGCGCAGCGCTCCTGCACCGGCGCGCGCAGGTCGGCGAACCCGCCGCCCTTGAGGCTGCCGCCGAGGATGGCGTGCACGCCGCCCTCGAACGCCCGGATGCCCACGGTCGCCGACGCCACGTTGGTCGCCTTCGAGTCGTTCACGTAGGTCACGCCGTCGCGGATCGCCACCTCCTCCAGGCGGTGCGGCACGCCCGCGAAGGAGGCGAGCGCTGAGCGGATCGCGTCGGGGTCGATCCCGCGCGCGAGGGCCGCCGCCGCCGCGGCCATCGCGTTCTCGCGGTTGTGCGGCCCGCGCAGGCGGACCTCCGCGCCGGCCAGGTGCTCCTCGCCGAACGCGATCCGCCGCCCGGCCCCCGGCACCTCGACCCCCGGAGGGATCACCGCCACCTGGTCCGGGCCCTGGTTGGCGAAGATCCGCAGCTTGGCCGCGCGGTAGGCGTCGAGCGTGTGGTGGCGGTCGAGGTGGTCGGGCGCGAGGTTGAGCAGCACGGCGGCGTCGGGCGCGAATGCCGAGGAGTCCTCCAGCTGGAAGCTCGACGCCTCGGCCACCACCACCGCGTCCGGCTCGATCCGGCCGGCGAGCGACGCCAGCGGCGTGCCCACGTTGCCGGCCACCGCCACCGGGATCCCGGCCGTGCGGTGGATCGCCCCGAGCAGCTCGGTCGTGGTGGTCTTGCCGTTGGTGCCGGTGATGGCGACGAAGTCGTTGGGCAAGAGGCGCCAGGCGATCTCCAGCTCGCCCGTGACCTCGATCCCGCGCCGCAGCGCCTCCGCGATCACCGGCGCCTCGCGCGGGACGCCGGGGCTCTTCACCACCGTGCGCACGCTCTCGAGCAGCTCGACCCCGTCGGCGCCGAGGTGCGCGTTGGGCAGCTCACGCGCGCCCGGCGGCTCGCCGGAGTCCACCCCGATCGCCTCGCCGTGCTCGGCCAGGAGCCGCATCGCCGCCGCTCCCGAGCGGGCGAGGCCGACGACCAGGTACGGGCCGCGCGGAAGCGGCGGGCGCTCCGAGCGGCGCCCCTCCCCGCTCACGAGATCGACTGCTGGTACAGCGTGAAGCCGATCGCGGAGCAGATCGCCGCGACGATCCAGAAGCGCAGGATGATCTTGGTCTCCGACCAGGCCATCAGCTCGAAGTGATGGTGCACCGGCGCCATGAGGAAGACCCGTTTCCGGAAGCGCTGGAACGAGAAGACCTGGATCGCCACCGACAGCGCCTCGATCACGAAGATCCCGCCGATGATCAGCAGCAGCACCTCGGTCTGGGTCATCACCGCCAGGCCGGCGATCGCCCCGCCGAGGCCGAGCGAGCCGGTGTCGCCCATGAAGATCGCCGCCGGGAACGAGTTGAACCAGAGGAAGCCCACGCAGGCCCCGACCAGGCAGGCGCAGAGCAGCGAGAGCTTCTGGATGCTGGCGTCGCCGGTGGAGAGCGTCATCGCCGTGTAGGCCAGGATCACGATCGCGCAGCAGCCGGCGGCGAGCCCGTCGAGCCCGTCGGTGAGGTTCACGCCGTTGCTGGAGCCCGCCAGCACCAGGAAGATCAGCACCGGGTAGAAGTATCCGAGGGTCACCTCCGCGCCGAACACCCGCGTGACGAGCACGTCGTCGAGCCCAACGCCGCGGGTGGCCACGTACCAGAGCGCGATCGCGATCAGCGCCTGGATCCCGAGCTTCCAGCGCGCCGAGAGGCCGAGCGAGCGCTTCTGCGAGATCTTGGTCCAGTCGTCGAGGAAGCCGAGGAACGCGCACGCGATCGCGGTGCCGAAGACGGCCATGCTCGCCTGGTCGTAGTCGCTCAGGATCAGGAACGGGACGGCGACCGCGAGGAACAGCACGAGACCGCCCATCGTGGGCGTGCCGGCCTTGTGCTTGTGGCCCTCCGGTCCCTCCTCGCGGATGTGCTGGCCGAACTCGCGGGCGCGCAGGAAGTCGATGAACTTGGGCCCGAGGAAGATCGAGATGAAGAGCGACGCCATCCCGGCGATGAGGATCTCGCCGAGCATCAGCGCGCCGCCCCGAGCGCCGAGCGCAGCGCCTCGCGCACCACGGTCACGTCGTCGAACGGCTCCTTGCGGCCGCCCTCGAACTCCTGCCCCTGCTCGTGTCCCTTGCCTGCGACGACCACCACGTCGCCGGGCTCCGCGCTCTCCACGGCCAGCTCGATCGCGCGGCGGCGGTCCACCTCGCGCTCGGCGTCGGGCCCGGCGCCGGCCAGGATCTGATCGACGATCGAGCCGGGGTCCTCGCTGCGCGGGTTGTCGGAGGTCACGATCACGCGGTCGGCCAGCTCGCCGGCGGCGCGGCCCATCAGCGGCCGCTTTGCGCTGTCGCGATCGCCGCCCGCCCCGAACACCACGAGCAGCCGCCCGCGCGTGATCTGGCGCGCCGCGCGCAGCACGTTCTCGAGCGAGTCCGGCGTGTGCGCGTAGTCCACGAGCGCGGTGAACTCCTGGCCCTCGTCGACCGGCTCGAAGCGGCCGGGCACGCGACCAGCGGCCGCCAGCGCGTCGACGGCCGTGTCGAGCGGCACGCCGAGCGAGCGCGCCGCGGCCACGGCGGCCAGCGCGTTCGACACGTTGAACAGCCCGGGCAGGCGCGTCTCGATCCGCACCTCGCCGTCCGGCGTGGCGCACGTGAAGCGCGAGCCGCCCGGGTCGAACTCCACGTCCAGCGCGCGGTAGTCGGCCTCGCGGTCGATCGCGTAGGTGGTGGCGCCGGGCACCTCCTCGGCCAGCCGCCGGCCGTACGCGTCGTCGGTGTTCACGATCGCCGGCCCCTCGCCGTCGAACAGCCGGCGCTTGGCGAGGAAGTACGCCTCCATGTCCGGGTGGAAGTCGAGGTGGTCCTGGGTGAGGTTGGTGAACACGCGGCTCGCGAAGTGGATCCCGGCCGCCCGGTGCAGCTCGAGCGCGTGCGAGGAGACCTCCATCGCGCACGCGCTGTCGCCGGCCTCGAGCATGCGGCGGAAGTTGCGCTGGAGGTCGATCGCCTCCGGCGTGGTCCGCTCAACCGCCTCCTCGCGCCCGCCCACGATCGAGGTGACGGTGCCGAGCAGCCCGGTGCGCTGCCCCGCCGCCTCGAGGATCGCGCGGATGAGGTAGGTCGTGGTGGTCTTGCCGTTGGTGCCGGTCACGCCCACCACGCGCAGCTCGGCGGTCGGGTCGCCGTAGAAGCGCGCGGCCACGGGGCCCATCGCGGCGCGGGCGTCGTCGACCACCACCTCGGGCACGCCGAGGCCCAGCGGGCGCTCGCACACGAGCGCCGCGGCGCCGCGCGCGACGGCATCCGCGGCGTAGTCGTGGCCGTCGGCCTTGAAGCCGCGGACGCAGAAGAACAGGTAGCCGGGCGCGACGCTCCCGCTGGAGTAGGCAAGGCCCGAGATCTCGACTGCGGGGGCGCCCTCCCCGATCAGGTCACGAAGGGTCACAGGCGGCGCGAGTCTAGCCCCGGGACCGGCGCTAACCCGGCGGGATCCGCAGGTAGGGCAGCGCGAACGAGGCGATCTTCTGGAACGCCGGCGCGGCCACCTGCCCGCCGTAGATCGACCCCTTCGGCTCGTCGACCATCACGGCCACCAGCAGGCGCGGCCTGCGCGCGGGCGCGAAGCCGATGAACGAAGCCACGTACTTCGTCTTCGAGTAGCCGCCGTTCTCCGCCTTCTCGGCCGTGCCGGTCTTGCCGGCCAGCACGTAGCCGTCGATCTTGGCCTCGCGGGCGGTGCCGCCCGGCCCGAGCACTCCCTCGAGCATGCGCGAGACCTGCGCGGCCACGTGCGGCTGGAGCACGCGCCGGGCGGGGCCGCCGTCGCCCTCGATCACGTGCGGCGGGCGCATCAGGCCGCCGTTGGCGATCGTCTGGTAGGCGGACGCCATCTGCATCGGCGTGACCGCCAGGCCCTGGCCGATCGGCATGTTGCCCATCGAGGACCCCGAGTAGTTCTTCGGGCGCGGCACGATCCCGGCCGCCTCGCCGGGGATGTCCACGTTCGTGGAGGCGCCGAAGCCGAACGCGCGCACCCACTTGTCGAAGCGCGTGGCGCCCAGGCGCAGGCCGATCGTGACCGTGCCCACGTTCGAGGACTGGGCCAGGATGTCCGCGGTGGTCAGCGTCCCGCCGCCGCCGGCGTGCGACTCGCGGATCGTCCGGTCGGCCACCTGGATCGTCGGCCCGAGCTGGAACAGGGTGCTCGGCTGGATGAGCTTCTCCGACAGCGCGCCCGAGATCGTCACCGCCTTGAAGGTCGAGCCGGGCTCGTAGCTCGCGCCCACCGCCCGGTCCTGGCGCGCGTATGCGGGCGCGTCGCCGAAGCGGTCGGCGTTGACCGGCGGCCAGTTGGCGAGCGACAGGATCTCGCCGCTGCGCGGGTCGAGCACGAGGGCGGTGGCTCCCTTCGGCTGGTAGGTGCGGCCCACGTCCGCGATCACGGACTCCACGCGCTCCTGGATCGCGGAGTCGATCGTCAGGCGCAGGTCCTGGCCGGGGCGCGCCTGGTCGAGGTCCACGATGCTGATCGGGTTGCCGAGGGCGTCGCTCGTCACGCGGCGCTTTCCGTCCTTGCCGTGCAGAACCTTCTCGCGCGACTGCTCGATGCCGGCGAGCCCGAAGCCGTCGGTCCCCACCGCGCCGATCAGCTGCGAGGCGAGCGTGCCGTGCGGGTACGTGCGGCGCTGCTCGGTGGCCACGGTGATGGCGGGCAGGTTGAGCCGGCGCACGGCGTCGCCCTTGGCGGCGTCGATCTTGCGCGCGAGGTACACGAAGCCGGAGCTGCGGTCGCTCAGCTTGCGCAGTAGCGGGTCGATCGGAACGTGAAGCGCCGCGGAGAGGCGCGTGGCCGTGGCGGCCGGATTCGGGATCTGGCGCGGGTTGGCGGAGATGGTGGCCGCGTCCTCGGTCACGGCCAGCTCGCGCCCGTTGCGGTCGGTGATCGCGCCGCGGCGCGCCGGCACGGCGAACTCCTGCACCTGCTGCTGCGCCGCGCGGCCGCGGAGGTCGTTGCCCTTGAACGCCACGAGGTAGGTGGCGCGGAAGCCGGCGAATACGAGGAGAAGGAGGAAGAGCCCGAAGAGCAGACCGATGCGCCGCTCGACCAGGCCCATGCGCTAGGGAACCTGCTGGGTGGGGGCGAGCGCCGCGGGCGCCGGCTGGGCCGTGGTGGCGGTTGTGGCCGGGGTGGTGGTTGCGGGTGTCTGGGGCGTGCCGGCCGCCGGCGTGACCGGCGGCGTGCCGGCCGGGGGCGGACCGGCCACGGGGGTGGTGCTCGCGGGCACGGGGGCCACGGCGGGGACCGGCGCCACGTACGGCTGGGGCGCCACGGCGTCGCGGGCCGCGTTGCGGGCGTCGCCGGCGCGCGAGTGCACGTAGCGGACGGCGCCCGGTGCCGGCATCACGAACCCCTTCGCCTCGGCCAGCTGCTGGATGCGCTCGGTCGAGTCGAGCTTGGCGAGCCTGATCCGAAGCCCGGCGTTCTCGCGGCCGATCGCGCCGGACTGCTTGTCCGTGCGGGCTATCTGGTCGTTCAGCTGAAGCAGCCCGACGTTGAGGAAGACGATTCCCGCGAGCAGCACGCCGATGCAGCCGACCCAGAGCCGGCCCTGGAGGAGACGGTCGAGCAGGACCGTGCCGCGGGCGGCCAGGGCCTGGCCGAGGGAGTCCGCGGCAGGCTGGCGCGGAGCGGTGCGCGGTGCGGTTCGGGGCGCCGTGCGCGGTGCGGCGGCCGGGCCCGAGCGACGGCGGGCGGGCGACGGTGCGCGGCTCGGTGCGCTGCGCGCGGGTGCGGTGGCGCGAGCGGTGCGCGCGGGAGCCGTGCGCGGCTTCGCCGCCGCGGTCGCCGCGCGGGCCATCAGGCCTCGCCCCCGCCCTCGATCTTGCGCGCCACCCGCAGCCGGCCGGAGGCCGCGCGCGGGTTCTGCGCCACCTCGCCGGGCGTGGGCACCACGCCGCGCTGGGTCAAGAGGTCCGCCTCGGGGGTCCGCCCGCACACGCAGATCGGCAGATCGGGCGGGCACACGCACCCGCGCGCGAGCGCGGCGAGGAAGCGCTTGACGCGCCGGTCCTCCAGCGAGTGGAACGAGATCGCGGCGAGACGGCCGCCCGGAGCCAGCAGCTCCCATGCGGGCGGCAGCGCGCGATCCAACGAGGCCAGTTCGTCGTTCACGGCAATCCTTATCGCCTGGAATACACGCTTCGCCGGATGTCCTCCGCCGAATCGGGCCGGCGCGGGCACCGCGCTCTTGATCGTCTCGACCAGCTCGTGAGTGGTCTCGAGGGGCCCGCGCGTGCGCCTGCGGCCGATCGCACGCGCGATCTGGCGGGCGAAGCGCTCCTCCCCGTAGCTGCGGAAGAGCTGCGCCAGCCGGCGCTCGTCCCACTCGTTCACGATCGTGCGCGCGTCGAGCTCGCGGTCGGGGTCCATGCGCATGTCGAGCGGCGCGTCGTAGGAGTAAGAGAAGCCGCGCTCCCACGTGTCGATCTGCATCGAAGAGACGCCGAGGTCCAGGTAGGCCATGTCGGCCTCGGTGCCCTCGGCCAGCAGCAGGTCGAGCCCCTCGGCGAAGTCCATCCGCAGGAAGCGCGTCTCACACGCGACCTCGCGGGCGAACGACTCGAAGCGCTCCTCGGCCGCCGGGTCGCGATCGATGCACACGAGCGTGCCGGTCGGCCCGATCCGCCCCGCCACGAGCCGGGCGTGGCCGCCGTCGCCGAAGGTGCAGTCGACTGCCGTATCCCCAGGCTGCGGATCGAGGAGGTCGATCAGCTCGCCCGCGAGGACCGGGACGTGGGTGCGCGTCATGTCAAGAAGGATGGCCAAGGCTTTCAGCGATTCCGGAGACCTCGGAGTTCAGCGCCTGCTGGTCCTCGTTCCAGCGGTCGCGATCCCAGACCTCGATGTGGTCCAGATTCCCCACGACCACGATCTCCTTCTGGATCCCGGCGTGCTCGAGCAGCGCCTGGTTGAGCGTCACGCGCCCGGCGGAGTCGAGCTCCACGTCGAACGAGCTGCCCGCGAAGTAGCGGGTGAGCTTGCGGCGCTCGGGGCTGACCGGGTTCAGGTTGGATAGGAAGCTCTCGGTCCAGCGCTCGAAGGTGTCCGGCGCCCACACGGCAACGCAGGGCTCCAGCGCTTTCGCCAGAACCACTCCGGACGAGAAGGCCGCCCGGAACTTGGCCGGCACGTTGAGCCTGTTCTTCGCGTCGAGCGAGTAGTCGAAGTGCCCGCGGAACGCCATCGTGAGTGTTCCTTTGCATGTGCGGCGGGGAAGAAGTTCTTCGGACCGGAGTGGCTGAGTGGGAGGAGCTCCGCCACTCCGGTCCATGAAGGCGGGGCCACTGTAACCCACTCCTCCCCACAATGCAACACTTTTCTCCACAGAGTGCCTCGGCGCGTTCCGATCGGA
>JAXDJC010000139.1:0-33199 GCA_034663685.1 Thermoleophilaceae bacterium | reverse complement strand
GTGGACGGCGGGGCGTGGAGCCCGACGAACATGGACACCGCCGAGGTGGGCTCGGGCGACCGCGTGCTCTGCCTCAACCCCACCGGCTCACTGCGGCCCAGCCTCGGCTCTCCGGCCGGAGCGCTGGGCCCCGTGTCGCGGTCGGTGGCCGCGGCCGAGGCGCTCGTGCTGCGCGGGCGCGGCGCGACTGTCGAGACGGTGAACCCGGACCGCGCCGTGGTGGACGCGATGGGCCCGAACCTGATGGACGCGGGTCCGCGGGCTGCCGTGATCGCCGCGGGCCTCGAGCAGGGGCGCCGTCTGGCCGCCCGCCGCGAGGCGGACGCCGCGCATGCCTGAGCTGTAGCTGCTCCCGTAGGATCGGCAGCGGTGGCCAAGCTCAATCGAGCGGCGTTCAGCCGCGACGACGTGGAGGACTCCAAGCGCGGCCACCCCGACTTCGACCTGCGGGACTACGCCGCCGCGCGCGATCTCGAGTTCATGGACCACACAACGGCCACCGGCTTCCGCGGCGCGCTGCCCGGCGATCAGGAGCTGCAGTCCAACGTCCTCCGGGGAGTGCTGCCCGGCGGCGAGTACGGGGTGATTGCCCACGAGGGCCTCGAGGTTCCCTGGACGGACGACGGCCCGGACTGGGGCGGGACCTTCTACAACGAGCGCGTCACGCTCAAGGGCAACTGGAAGCCGTTCTCGGAGATCAGCGGGTCCGCGCGGATTCCCTGCACGGTGGCCGGCATCCGAGTCCCCGAGACGAGCGGGACGCACCCATACCTGCGGATCGACACGCGCCGCTCCTCGCCACCGTTCTCGTTCACCAACCGCACGAAGCTGGACGGACTCATCGGGATCGACGGCTGGAGCGTCTGGTGCGAGCCAGAGCCGGATCCGGCGACCGTCCAGCGCCTGGTCGCAGAGCCGGTCGCGACCATCCTGCGGCAGCACTCCGAGGACGGCCTCTTCCAGTTCGTGATCTGGTGGGGCACGCTCGTGACGCGTCGCAACGGCTACCTGCGCACCGCCGCGGAGCTCGACGAGCTTGCGCAGGCGGCGGGCGCGATGGCCGCGCGGCTGCGTGAGGTCTGTGGCAGCCTCGCCGAACGTCAACCGTTCGACGCCGAGCTCCCGCGCCCGCTCACGAGCGAGGCCCGCGAGCTGCCGGCCGGCTTCTACCCGGACGAGCCGTGGCGCAGGTGGGCGCTCGAGACCGCCGAGCGCCACGGGCTAGCACTCGAGAACCCGGTGGCCTTCCACCGCGCGTTCCCCTCCGCCCCCGTGCCCGGGAACGCGCACATCGTGCTACGCGGCGAGATCCCGCACGTCGGGCCGGGCCGGCTCGTGCTCTCTCGCGAGCGGGACGCGCTCCGCCCGGCGGTGCTGATCGCCGCGCCTCCCGGCGCGGAGCCGACGCCCGCCGGCGGCGTCCCGTACCGGGACCCCGGTGCGCGCATGGAGGTGCGCGACGGCCTGCTCGCCGTGTGGAGCGCAACAAGCTGGACGGGCACCTCGCTGCAGCCCGAGGTCGACGCGTTCTGCCGGTCGGCGGGGGCACTGATCAGGCTGTTGTGAAGCAGATGCTGCGACGGATCGACCGCGCGTGGCAGGCGCTCGACCTCCGCGACCGCGTGCAGGCGGTCGTCCTGGCGTACGAGAGCGGGCTCGTCGAGGCCGGCAAGCCAGGATGAGCAGCACGCCCTCCGATCGGGACGAGTCCCGGTCAGGCGATGGAGCCTGCCGGGATCGAACCGGCGACCTCCTGCTTGCAAAGCAGGCGCTCTCCCAACTGAGCTAAGGCCCCGCGTCCCGGAATGGTAGGCGCGGGCCCGCCGCACAAGGTGAGAACATCCGCCCACCCCCGGGGAGGAGCCACGCATGACCGACGAAGCCGAGACCACCGAACGCAAGGCGCGCGAGTCCGGCGACGAGCCGTCGACCAAGGAGGAGCTGCACCAGAGCCCCGACGGCGACGGCGACGACAAGTCCCCGCGCGCGGCAAACGAGTCGGAGACCACCACGCACGCCGAGATCTCCAACTACGAGATCGTCAGCCACTACTTCGACGAGGCCGCCGAGCGCCTGGGGATGCCCGAGGACCTCGTGCCCGTGCTCAAGACCTCCTACCGCGAGGTCCAGGTCCAGATTCCGGTTCGCCTGAGCGACGGCAAGGTCCACGTGTTCTCCGGCTTCCGCGTGCAGCACAACGGCGCGCGCGGGCCGTACAAGGGCGGCATCCGCTTCCACCCGGAGGTGGACCTCGACGAGGTGCGTGCGCTGGCGTCACTCATGACCTGGAAGACGGCCGTCGCCGGGATCCCGTTCGGCGGCGCGAAGGGCGGCGTGAACTGCCCCAGCCCGGAGCTGACCGCCGACGAGCGCGAGAAGGTGGCGCGCTCGTTCATCTCCAAGGTGGCCAAGCTGCTGGGCCCGCACCGCGACATCCCGGCTCCGGACGTGGGCACCGACGCCCAGACGATGGCCTGGATGATGGACGAGTACGGCAAGCTCCACGGGCACACGCCCGCGTGCGTGACCGGCAAGCCGATCGCGCTCGAGGGCTCGTTCGGCCGGACGGCGGCCACCGGCCGCGGCGTGGTGACCATGTACGAGGAGGCCGCCAAGGAGATCGACCTGGCGCACGAGGACATGCGCTTCGTGGTCCAGGGCTACGGCAACGTGGGCTCCCACGCGGCACGGATCCTCCAGGACCTCGGCGGCAAGCTGGTGGCCGCGTCCGACGCGCACGGCGCGATCCGCTCGGACGGCGGGATCGACGCGCACAAGCTGGCCGAGCACGCCGAGGGAGGCGGTGAGCTGCCCGACTTCGAGGGCGTCGAGTCGATCACCCCCGATGAGCTGCTCGAGGTGGAGTGCGAGGTCTTCATCCCCGCCGCGCTCGGCGGGATGATCCACAAGCACAACGCCGACAGGCTCAACTGCAGGCTGGTCGTGGAGGGCGCCAACAGCCCGACCACCCCGACGGCCGACGACATCCTCGCCGACAAGGGGATCCGGGTGGTGCCGGACGTGATGGCCAACGCCGGCGGCGTGATCGTCTCCTACTTCGAGTGGGTCCAGAACCTCCAGCACTTCCGCTGGGAGGAGAGCGAGGTGAACGAGCGCCTCGAGAAGATCATGCGGCGCACCTACGGCGAGGTGTCCGAGCGGGCGAAGGAGAAGGACCTACCGCTGCGGCCCGCCGCGTACGAGCTGGGCATCGAGCGTGTGTTCGAGGCCGCGACGATCCGCGGCTACGTGCATTCGGAGTAGAAAGCGGTAAGGGGGCCGGCAGCCGTGCCGACCCCCTTACCAAGCGGCTTGTGGCCGCACCGAACGACGGAACCCTCCATGCCGTCGTGACCACCACATCGGGCGGGCGCGGCCGGCGCAGAAGGCCGGGGGGCCTGGGGTAGGACACCTGTCCAGGTGGGCGCAAGCCGGGGCCGGCCGGCGGCCTTGGCGCGCGGGCGTCAGTCCTCGAGGTCGAAGTCCCGCGGGGGCTTCTGCTCGAACCAGAGCCGGTCGTGCTCGGGCGTCTCGCGCAGGAACTCCGGGGTCTCCTCGAGCACGTCGTCGTCGCCCTCGGCGGCGGGGTCCGGCGGGTCGGCCGGGGGGTCGTCGCGCGCGGCGAGGGTGTCGAACTCCTGGGTCGCGCCGGGAACCGGCGGCGGGGGGGCGAGGGGGTCGCGGTCGATCTCGTGGACCGGCTCGTGGACCGCGTCCACGGGCCCGGACGGCGCGGGCTCGATCGCGGCCGGCGGCTCCACCTCGGCCGGCACGTCAATGGTCGGCTCGACCTCCGTGCGTCCGTGGTCCTCGTCGGCCGGCACGGGCTCGGTCTCGGCGACTGGGACGAACGGCTCAGGGGGCGCGACCTCGTCGAGCGGCTCCCCCGGAGCGACGGCCTCGCCGGCGGGCGCTGCTTCGCCAGGCGGCGCGGCCTGTTCGACCGGCTCCGCTTCGCCGAGCGGCGCCGCCTCTTCGACCGGCTCCACGGCCGGTGCCTCGCCGAGCGCGGCGGCCGCGTCGGCCATCGAGCCCTCGGCCCCACCGGCGGCGGCGGTCTCGCCGGGCTCGGCCGCGGCGGCTTCGTCGTGCGGCTCGCCCGCCGCGGGCGCGGGCCCGCGGCGCGCCGGCCCCAGCGCCTCGGCCTCCTTGCGTGCGATCTCGTCCTCAGCTGCGCCGTGCGCGCGCTTGAGCTCGAGATGCTCGCGGATGGCGTCGTCGAGCACTCCCATCGCGGCGAAGGTTAAAGGAGCGGCCGGAGGATCGGGCGCCAGGCGCGCGACACCGCTCAGCCGTCCGCCGTGACCGGCTCGCCGCGCTCGACCCGGTTCTTGCCGGCACGCTTGGCGCGGTAGAGCGCGGCGTCGGCCTCCGCGATCAGCGCGTCCTTGTCGGACGCGCACGTGGGGAGCGACGCGACCCCGAAGCTCGCCGTCACGTTCAGCACCCCCTCGCCGTCCAGGCGGTTGATCCGCAGCGCCTCGATGGCCGAGCGCATGCGCTCGGCCAGCAGCTGGGCGCCGTTGACGTCGGTCTGGGGGAGGATCACCGCCATCTCCTCGCCGCCGTAGCGCGCCGGCTCGTCGATGTCGCGCGAGAGCGAGCGCAGCACGCGGCCAACCTCGAGCAGCACGAGGTCGCCCTGCTGGTGGCCGAACGTGTCGTTGATGCGCTTGAAGTCGTCGATGTCGAGCATGGCCATTCCCACGTCGGTGCCGAAACGGCGGCTGCGCTCGATCTCGCCGTCGAGCGTCTCGTGGAAGTGGCGCAGGTTGAAGAGCCCTGTGAGTTCGTCGGTGACCGCCTGCATCTGGACGATCTCGTGGAGGTCCACGTTCTCGATCGACACCGCGGCCTGGCCGGTCAGGTAGGAGAACAGCTCGTACTCGGTCTCGTCGAAGGCCCGGCCGTGACGCGCGATCGAGACCACGCCGACCTGCTCCTGTGCCCCGCCGCGCCCGAGCCGGGCGACCAGCTGGGCGGCGAGCGCGTGCACACCATCGACCTCCGTGCGCACGGGGCGGTGATGGTGTGTCTCCTCGGCGCCCTCGAGGGAGGCGAGCCAGTCCGAGCCGCCGGCCTCGTCGTTCACGGCGAACGCCTGCCGCTCGGCGGCCTCGAGCGCGGCGTCGAGCTCGGGCGAGCCGTCGCCCACGCGCGCGCTGTGCATCCGGCGCGCGTCGATCGGGAGCGCGCGGCCGGTCTCCGCCTCGCACGCCTCCACCGCGGTGCGCACCACCAGGTTCACCATCGCCTCGCGGTCGAGCCCGGTGGCGAACGCGTCGCCCACGCGGCGGATCGTGCCCTCCAGCTCCGCGCGCTTGCGCTCGACCTCGTCGATCTTGCCGGCCAGCTGGGCGGACATCAGGTTGAACTCGCGGCCCAGCTCGGCGAACTCGTCCCCGCCCTCCACAGGCACGGGGCTGCTGAAGTCGCCGCGCGCCAGTCGCCGAGCGGCCTCGAGGAACTGCTCGATCTGTGCGTTGAGCGCGCGCACGACCACGATCGACGAGAGCAGCGCCAGCACCAGGAACGCGAGCAGGATCGCCCCGATCAGCAGCAGCTGGTCCCTGACCGCCGTGCCGAGGGAGGACTCGTCCACGAACAGTCCGGTCTCCACCGCGGGGCCGGCCGGGTCGCGTGCGGTGGTGAAGCGGCCGCGGTAGCCGCGGCCGGCGATGGTCGTCTTGCCCGAGCTCGTCTTCGCGGGGCCGTGCTCGCCCAGCGTGGACGCGAGCACGCGGCCCCCCTCCACCACCCGCACCTCGAGCGCAGTCACGCGCTTGACCTCGCCGGCGAAGTCGCGCGCGTGTGTGACGGAGACGCCCACGAAGCCCAGCCGCTGCCCGGGGCCCACCGACGGGCTGGCGACCGCGAACGCCACGGCGTCCGGCGCGCCCACCCGGGCGAGCGCCCGGCGCTGGGCGTCATACGCGGTCAGCGCGACGATCGCGGGGTGCCTTGCCTTCAGCTCGCGCAGCCGCTTCTCCACCGCGCGGGGGTTGCGCGCCGTGAGAGCGTCGGCCAGCTTCGAGTCGCTCGCCACATCGCCGAGCAGCGGGCGAGCGTCGCGGCGCGCGGCGTCGTAGAGGAAGAACTCCGAGCGCAGCCCCTGGGCGATCTCCGCGTCGGCCTTCCCGGTCTGGCTGTCCTGCGTGATGCTGTACAGCACCAGCGCAACTGCGAACATCGGGATGACCACGATGATCGCGAAGAACAGCTGCAGACGGCGCCGGAAGCTCATGGTTGTGGGAACACGTGGGGGTACGGGAAGTGTGCCCGTTCCGGCACGTGCCCAACTTCGTCTATTCGCCGAAGGGCCTCCGGCACCCTCTACCATCCAGCCCGGAGCTCGGGGCTATAGCTCAGCTGGAAGAGCGCCTGGATCGCACCCAGGAGGTCGCCGGTTCGAGTCCGGCTAGCTCCATTCTCGCGGCTGCGGAGCATCGTGTGGCTGTGTCATCGGCGTCCTCGTGTGCTGTTCGCACACGTCGGCCACCTCTTCCTTGCCACACGGGCTCCTCGCCGCGAGGCTGTGCCGCCGTCCTCCTACCTACGGACGAACCCTTCGTGCGCGAGCGTGATGGTCTCGTAGGGCTTGGACGTACTTCCGTCGGAGAACGACGAGACGGCGTACCGCGATGGCCACGCTCGAACGAAGGACCAGGTCGCAACCGTCTCGCCCTGCCAGTCGATCATCTCGATCGATCCGTCCCTGCGCGCATCGTTGATCTTCCCGTCGACGACCTCCTGACGCCAGTCCGCGAAGGAGTGGTCCTTGTCGATGTAGCGACGAACGGTGACATCCCCCCACGAGAGCTGGCCCGGAAACTTCTGCACGCGGGCCTTGCCCTGGTCGTCGGCGGAGGCATGGAGGACCACCTCGTTGGAGGACGCTCCGAGGGTCAGCCTGAAGATTCCCCCGGCTGGTTCGTGTCCGCCAAGGGTCAGCTTGTAGTGATAGCTCCCCGCGGTAGTGGGAGCCGGCCTTGCTTGATCCGCCGTGGTGGCGAGAAATATCGCGGCGCCGAGGACGGCAAGCACGGCGATCAGAGCGGAGGTCCTGCGCAGGTGAGTCATGCCTCAACCTACGCGCCACGGAAGCGAAGCGCAAGCTAGTCGGTGTCAGAAGACCGTCGTGCGAATCCGGCTAGGGCAGTATTGCCCTGATGCGACGACATCGTCCGGCATCCAGACACATCCGCCCGCGAGGCGAGCCGCGCGCGAGCTCACAGATCCCAGTGGGCGAGGGGCATCGGGGTAACTGCACGCCTAGGCGCGCCACCGGATCGCACCCAGGAGGTCGCCGGTTCGAGTCCGGCTAGCTCCATTCCCGGAGACACACGGGAGGCATCAACAACCGGGGAGCGGCGTCCTATGGCACCGGCGTTGCAATGCGGGCGAAGAACACGTCCTCCGAACCTAGCCTCGCTTGCGGCTTCGCCTGGATGAAGGTGGCGGCGAAGCCGTGTTCCAACCCGGCGAGGCCCTCGTAGGCGCCCACTGGCCGCTGCGTGCGCCGCGAGCTGTGCAGGTCGAATGGTCCGCCCAGGTGCGACTGGTGCCAGTGCTTCCCTCGGTCGCGTGAATAGGCGAACCAGTAATCGGTGGTGAGCGTGTTGTCGCCGGGCTCGTCGCGCCGGAAGTCGTACCACGTAACGCCCACGACGCCATCGTCCGCGACGGCGACGGCGGGCATGAACGTCTGGGCCGGCAGTCTCACGACCGCGCGTGGCGCGGCCCAGCTCCTGCCCCCGTTCTGCGAGCGTGCGACGAAGACCTCGCCGGAGCGCGCCCCGGCCACCTTCGTGTACGCCAGGTACGCGTCGTTGTTCGGCGCTGTTGCCGAGCTGTACAGGCAGCAGAACTCGTAGATCGGCTTATCGGTATCCGGGTCGAGGATCGGGCTCTGAGCGACCTTCGCGATACGGACCGGCTGCGACCAGGTGTGCCCGACGTCATTCGACCGGGTCGCGTAGATCTGCTGAACGGCGGTGACCGGCTGCGCGGGGGGCTCGCCGAAGACATCCAGGAGCGTGCCGTTCGAAAGCAGCTGCAGGCGCGACTCGACGATGGCTTTCCCCTCCGGCGACTCGTGGATCTCGACCGGCTTGGACCAGCTCTTGCCGCCGTCAGCGCTGCGTGCGAACCGCACGTCGCCTCCCGTCTGCACGTCGCCGGTGTAGCTGAAGTGCGACCACGTGAGAAACGCTCGTTTCGGGTCGTTCGGGTCGGCGACCACCGATGGCAGGTCGTCGGTCAGCCCAGCATTGGCGTCAGCGGGCGACGGCGCGCTCCAGGTCGACCCACCGTCGGCCGAGCGGTTGGTCAAGAACCCCGACACATCGAGGGGCAGGGACGCGAACAACGCTCGGCCCTGCGCGCCGACCGCGACGAAGGGGTCCACCACTTGCTCTGAAGTTCCGGCCGTGCACTTCGATACACCCGGGACCGTCGCGATCTTCCAGGTCTTGCCGCGATCGAACGACGTCGCGATGACATTGCTCTTGTGGTCATCGACATCCCAGGTGGCGATTAGGTGACCCCGGTTTCCTGGGTCGGCCGCGATCATCGTGTCCGTGTCCTGGCGCAGGCCGTCGCAGGTCTCGGGCAGCGGCGTGTTGCGCGAGATCACCGTCGGGCCGACGACGTGGGCGCTCCCAGCGGACGCATCCGAGACGACGGCCAACGAAAGGAGAAGCAGGAGTGCGCCGGCTGTGCGCGTGAGTCGATTCATGCGGCCGATATTGCGTTACGCAGCCGACCGGCGCCATCGGCGCGGGAGGGTCACGCCGGTTCCGTTAAGGGAAGGGAGTTCTTCCGGCCGCGATAGGTCGAGGCGCGACACCCTTGCCCCTGGGTAACGCGATGGTTGCCGCCTACCTCCGAACGTGTGCCCGGCAGGCCATGGCGGTGGGCGGACGCGCGGGAGATAATGCCGCCGTGATCCGTCCGGGCGGGCAGAGGCTGGCGGGGGCCTATTCGGTCGCGGCTCCTCGCAGCTGTGAGAGCGAGATGGCCCCGCGCCGGAGAGCCTCGTTGGCGAGCCGTGCCCGACGTGAACCATCGGACCCGACGCCGAACTTGTCGTACAGGTTGGCGAGGTGTTGCTTGACCGCGGCCTGTGTGATCACCAGCTCGTCGGCGATCGCCCGTGTCGATGCGGGCTCCGTGAACATGTCCCGGTCGAGGAGGGGCCGGCACAGCGCAACCAGGACGTCGCGCTCGCGTGGGGTGAGGGATGGTGCCCGCTCGTCAGATTCCGTCGCGGCGCCCCCGGAACGCCAGGGGTCATGGAAGACGAGCCGCGTCTCGCCGATCCGGATCTCGTCGCCGTCGCGCAGGCGGCGTGCAGACCAGAGGCGTTCGCCGTTGACGACTGTCCCGTTGGATGACCCGAGGTCGCTGATGCACCATCCGGCCGAGAAGCGCTCGAACACCGCATGGAGGCGACTGACGGTCGGGTCATCCTCGAGAGCGACGTCGTTCTCCGCCGCCTTGCCGACGGCGACCCGGTCTGCTGAGAGCGCGATTCGCCAACTCTGCGCTCTCGAGATCACCTCGACCTGCGCGTCCACGCGGTCAAGCCTACGCCGTTGGACGTCCTCCTGATGAGCGACGCCGCCTCGGGCGAGCGGCTGGTACGGAAACGCTACGAGCTCCTCGAAACCCTCGGGGCCGGGGGCGAGGCGCGCGTCGTCAAGGCGCTCGACCAACAGCACCACAGGCATGTGGCGCTGAAGATCCGACCCGTGAACGGCGAGCAGTCACGGCCGCAGATGCTCAACGAGGCGCGTCTCCTGCTTGGCCTTCCGCCGCATCCCGCGCTCCCGCTCGTGCGCGAGGACTTCTTCATCGAGCACGAGTACATCGTGGTGATGGATTGGGTCGAGGGCACCGACCTCGCCCGCATCCTGGGAGAGCGCGGAACGCCTGGCCTCGCACCCTCCAGCGTCCTGGCATACCTCGCGGAGGCAGCCGAGGCGCTGACGTTCCTCCATCTGCAGGATCCCCCGATCGTCCATGGCGACGTCAAGCCGGGGAACCTGATTCTCACCCGCGGGGGTCACGTCAAGTTGGTTGACTTCGGCCTCTCATCCGCGCCCGGGAGCCCGGGTTGGCGCGCCGGGACCCCCGGCTACAGGGCGCCGGAGCTAGCGGCCGGCTCACCCCCTTCGCGCGCCAGCGACGTGTATGCGTTGGCGGCGACCGCGTTCGCGCTCCTGACTGGCTCCCCGCCCACCGGCGTTCTGCCAGCCTGGCAGGGGTTCGATCAAGCGCAGGCCGCGCAACTCGAGGAAGCCCTCCGTCTCGGGCTGTCGACTGAGCCGGTCAAGCGTCCGGCCACGCCGGGAGAGCTTGTCGAGAGGCTCCGAGCCGGATGGGGATCGACTTTGCCCACCGGAGTCACGACGTTCTGCCTCACGGACATCGTCGGCTCGACGCCGCTCTGGGAGGCCGACCCCGCCGCGATGGCGGAAGCGCTCGTGCGACACGACGAGCTGATCGCGCAGGCTGTTGAATCCCACGGGGGACGTTTTCTCAAGGCGAAGGGTGAGGGCGACGCGACGTTCTCCGTTTTCCAGTCCGCTCGGCATGCGGTGGAGGCGGCGATCGCAGTCAACCGAGCGCTCGCGAGCGAGAGCTGGCCGCGCGACCTTGCGATCGCGGTCCGCTTCGGAATCCACACCGGGGAGGCCGAGCGGCGCGGTGGCGACTACTTCGGCCCAGCGGTCAACCTCGCCGCGCGGGTTCGCGCACAGGCCGACGGCGGAGAGATCCTGCTCTCTGAGCTCGCCGCCGACCTCGTGGCCAAGCACCTGCCCGCGGGTTACTCGCTGGTGGACCTTGGGCCGCACACGCTGCGCGGCGTGCAGGTGCCGGAGCGCCTGCACGCAATCAGCGGGCCCGGCGTGTCGGCCCCTCTGCCGGCCTCGGAGTGCCCGTACCGTGGACTATTCGCGTTCGAGCCGAGCGACCGCGACTTCTTCTTCGGCCGCGAGGAGCTCGTTCGGTCGGTGATCGAGCGGCTCGTGCCCGGGAGGCTGCTCGCGCTGGTGGGCGCGTCGGGCAGCGGCAAGTCCTCTGTCCTGCGGGCCGGCATGATCGCGGCAGTGGAGGCCGGTGAGGTGGCGGGTGTAGGCAACGCCACCCTCCTTCATCCGGGCGCCGGCCCCCCGACGACGATCGCCGGCGAGGCCTCGACGCTCATCGTCGTCGACCAGTTCGAGGAGCTCTACACACTGTGCGACGACGCCAGCGCGCGCGACCGCTTCATCGACGCTCTGCTTGCCCATCCTGGGCCGGTCGCTATCGGAGTTCGTGCGGACTTCTACGGCGAGCTGAGCACGCACGCCTCGCTCGCCCGGGCCGTTGCCTCCAACCAGGTGCTGCTCGGCGCGATGAGCGACGACGAACTCCGGCGCGCCGTGACCGAGCCGGCGCGACTCGCAGGGCTGAGACTCGAGCCGGGGCTCATCGACGTGATCCTGGCTGACGTGGCGGGAGAGCCGGGTGGACTCCCTCTCCTCTCCCATGCCCTCCGCGCGACGTGGGAGCGCCGCGAGGGCCGCACGCTCACCATCGGGGCCTACCGCGCCAGTGGCGGGGTCGCCTCGGCCGTCGCGCAGTCCGCGGACTCACTGGCGGAGACGGTTCCAGCGGATCGGCGCCCGCTTCTCCGCAACCTGTTCCTGCGGTTGACCGAGCTCGGCGACGGCGTGGAGGACACCCGCCGGCGAGTCCCGGTCGCGGAGCTGGTGCCGCACGACACCGACGAGCAGTTCGTCAGGGCACTCCTGGACCTCTTCGCCAATGCGCGCCTCGTCACGCTGGGAGAAGGGACGGCCGAGGTAGCGCACGAGGTTCTCATCCGCGAGTGGCCGATGCTGCGGGCCTGGCTGGAGGAGGACCGTGAGGGCCTTCGGCTGCATCGCCGCCTCGGCGACGCAGCGCGCCTCTGGGACGTCGCGGGCCGCGAAACGGCCGATCTATACCGCGGCGCGCGTCTCGGGGCGGCCCTCGAATGGGGACAGTTGCACCCCGATGCGCTCAACCTGGTTGAGCGGGACTTCCTCGATGCGAGCCGCGCGGAGGCCGAGCGCGAGCAGCTCGCACAGGCCCGCTCGAATCGGCGGCTTCGAGGCTCTCTGGTCGGCCTCGTGGTGCTCTTGATCATCGCGGTCGGCCTCGGGCTCTTCGCCGGCCGGGCCCGCAACCAGGTCGCCCTGGAGCGAACGACGGCCCAGTCGAAGGGCCTCGCGGCGGAGAGCCAGAACCAACTCGACTCCGACCCCGAGCTGGCGATCCTGCTGGGGCGCGAGGCCGTCCGGCGGGAAGCTACCCCGGAGGCGCTGTTCGCGCTGCGCGCGGCACTCGACGCATCGGCGGTACGTCGTCGGCTGCCCTCCCAACCCTGTCCGGCACTCGGCCAGGGCGGGGCTCCGCACGTCCTCTATCTCGCAACCGGGGGGCAGGTCGTGGAGACCGCGTGCCGGGGCCGCGTCGTAGTCGTCGACACCACGAGCGGGCGCATCCTCCGCCGCCTGCCGGCGGTTGCAGCCACCTCCGCCACCGGAGACGCGCTCCCACTCGCGGTGAGTCCGGCCGGGTCGACGGTGGCGGTGGCCACCGAGGACGGCGTACGCCTGGTCGACCCGCAATCCGGAAGGCTCCTGGGACGCGTCGGCCACGGAAGGACCGACGTCGTCGCGTTCAGCCCCGACGGCCGGCTTCTTGCGATCCATCCCGCGCACCGACCCCTGTCGATCTGGGACTCTCGCACCCACCGCCGGTGGACTCTGCAGAGCACCCCGCGCGACAACTACGTGCGTGTGCTCATCTCGCCCGCCGGGCAACAGGTGATCGTTGCGACGAGCAACCCTGATACCACGGGGGCGGTACGGGTCTACGACCGGTCCAGCGGGCGTCTGCAGCACACCATCCTCGCTGCCAGGACGGCCGCCTTGAGTCAGGATGGATCTCGCCTGGCGGTCGCCAGGGCGGCCGAGGGCGAGGGATCCGTGACGCTGTGGGACGCGCAGCGCTTCAAGCGCCTGGCGGTGGTTGCCCGCTTTCCGATCGTCAACGCCGTCAGCGTCGCCTTCAGCCCCGACGGGAACGGCCTGGCAATCG
This sequence comes from Thermoleophilaceae bacterium, assembly GCA_034663685.1. Classification (GTDB taxonomy): domain Bacteria; phylum Actinomycetota; class Thermoleophilia; order Solirubrobacterales; family Thermoleophilaceae; genus AC-37. The sequence continues at coordinate 20,065 of JAXDJC010000139.1, read as the reverse complement.
GGCTTGCCAACGGGAGCGCCGGCATCTGGTCATTGACCGCGCGGAAGCGAATCATCTCGTTCCTGGGCGGGCACAGCAGCTTGACGGGGTTGGCGTTCAGCCCTGACGGCAAGGAGATGACGACGGCCGCCAGGGACGGCGCGACCAGGGTGTGGTCCGCCGAAGGTGCGCGTAAGGTCAGGATCCCGACCACCCACGGCGAGCCGTCAACCATGGCGCTGGCCCGCAACCGCGTTTCGGCGGCCTTCTTCGACGGGAGCGTCGGCGTTTGGGACGCGACCAGCGGTCATTTGCTCAGCTCGTTCTCGTTGTTTCACGGCGACGTCTTCCGGGCGGCGTGGCTGTGGCCGGCCCTGAGCCCCGACGGCTCGTTGATCGCCTTCCAGCGCAAGGCCGGTGAATCGGTACGGGTCATTTCTGTCGCGACCCGAGACGTCGTCCGCACCTTTCCGTCCAGGACCGCCTTCTCGGCTGCGTTCAGTCGCGACAACTCCCGCCTCGTGGTATTCGGACCGGCGGCGGGGTTCGTGGCGTCGTTGCCTGCAGGCAGCCCCAAGCCGCTTGAAAAAGCTCAGCTCGGAGCCTCATGCGAAGGCTTCGGAGTCGGTCAGTCGGCCTTCAGCGGCGACGACCGGCTGCTCGCCGCCAGTACGAGCTGCGACACCATCGGCATCTGGGACACGAGGACCGGCCATTTGCTGCGCCTCATCAAGAATCCGAGAACCAACTACAGCACTGCCGCGTTGAGTCGCGACGGAAGCCTCGTCGCCATGGGATCCCCGGACACGACCGTATCCATTTGGTCGGTGAGAACCGGCAGACGCATAAGCATCCTTCACGGACACTCCGCCACCGTGGTCTCGGTCGCCTTCAGCCCTTCCAGCCCCCTGCTCGCGACGGCAGGCATCGACGGGACGGTGCGCCTATGGGACTTCATCGCAGGGCGAACGTTGCGGGTCCTCCATGGACCCGACTTCGTGCCGGAGTTCAGCGCGACCGGCAACCACATCGTCGCCTCGGATCATGCGGGCACGGTCGAGGTCTGGCCAGCGTGCCCGGGCTGCGGCAACGCCCGCGCACTACTCGCGCTGGCGCGTGGGCGCGTCACACGCGACTTCACCGCTCAGGAACGTCAGGACTTCATCAGCGGGTTCTGAGTCCTTGCCCGTATTCGGGCGAATCGGTCGTAATAAGCTCCATTCGGACTTGGTCGCTTGCGGTACCGCGTTACCCGGGGTAGGTTGGTCGCGCGGTCGCTGATCTGCCGTGTACCACGAGCCACAACGGGCCCCCTGGCTCGAGGAAGGCAGGGACGGAAATGGTCTTGACACATACGCGGCTGCGAATGACGCGCCCGCTCGGTGTCCTCGCGTGCGCGCTGGCTCTGGCGGCGGGAGTCGCCGCGGCGCGACCCACTGCCGCGGCAGCGGCCGACACGTCCATCGGGCGGTCGGTCGCCTGCTCGTCGAGCACGCGCTGCACGGTCGTGGACGGCAACCCTGGCCCGTCCAAGGCGGTCACGTTCGACCCGTCGTCGACGGGCTTGAAGCTTCAGCCGACCCAGTTCTTCAACGGCAGGATCGACCAACTGTCGTGCCCGACGTCCACGCAGTGCGTGGCGGTCGGGTGGACGTCGCCAAACACCCAGTCCGGCAGCGCAAGGGCCCTGGCCTTCGATCCGTCGTCGCCAAGCGCCGCCACGACGATCGTCCTCGGCGGCGATCTCACGAACGCGACGGACGTTTCCTGCCCCTCGCAGACTCAGTGCACTGCGCTGGTCTTCGAGTACGAGCCAAGCGGCCAGCCTCGCGCGGCTCGTGCGGTGACCTTCGATCCCACGACCGGCGCAGTCCAACCGCCCGTAACCCTGGGCGCGGGACCCCAGGACATCAGGTCGCTTGCGTGCCCGTCCACCTCCCAGTGCACTGCGGCCGGATACATCACCGTCACGTTCGACCCCAACTCGGGTGCGACGAAGTCGACCGGCCCGCAGCTCGACGCCAACGCCTCGGTGGCGTGTCCCTCGGTCACGCAGTGCACCGCCGCCTGGCGCGGGTCACCCTCTCACGAGCTGACCTTCGACCCCACGACCGCGACTCCAAACTCGGCGGGAACGGTGACCCTACCTGAAGGACCTGCTGTCTACCTGGCCTGCCCCGCGGTCTCCCAGTGCTCGGTGATGCTGGGCCACGATTTGAACGTCCACCCGGCGATCCAGACCTTCGATCCAACCTCCGGCAGCGCCAGAAGCCCCCTGGAAGTCCTGCCCAACCCGAGCGACATGGCGTGCCCGTCGACTTCGCTGTGCGTCACTGTGACCTACCAAGGAGAGGTGCTGGGGTACGACCCCAGCTCCGGCGCGCACAGGACCATCGGAACGGTGGGGGCCGGGTCGGGGGGGTCGGCCGCCGCGGTCCTCGGCCCGTCGCTCGTCCCGAGCGGCGCGGCGGCGACGATCGGCGCGATCCTGAAGGCGGGCGCATACCCGGCGGCCCTCAGCGCCCCCGGGCCCGGCACGGCAAAAGTGACCTGGTACTACGTGCCGAAGGGCACCCACGTCGCCTCGGTGAGCAAGCCGATCGTCGTCGCTTCCGGCACGAAGACGGTGAAGGGGGCCGGCAACACGAAGCTCAAGATCACGCTCTCCAGCACCGGGCGGACGATGCTCAAGAACGCGAAGTCGATCGCGCTGACCTCGAAGGGAACGTTCACGCCCAAGAGCGGCAAGCAGCTCTCGTCGAAGAAGACTTTCAAGCTCAAGCGCTGACCCGCGCCGGCAGCGGGCTCTTACGGGCTGCCTGCCGCTGCGGCTTGGGCCACACCGGGGCGCGTGGCAGAAGCGCTTCAACGTCAGCGGCGCACCTTGACCGCGACCCCGTCGCGCGTCTAGTGTCGATCGCGCAGCTCCGCCGCCCCCGATGGAGAGGACTCACACATGGCGAACGAGCAGAACGAGGCCATCGCGCGCCGAGCTTTCGACGCGTTCAACACCGGCGATCTGTCGATCGTCGACGAGATGACCGCTGAACACGCGGTGAACCACGACCCAGCGCAACCGGACGAGGCGCGAGGCCCGGAGGGCTTCAAGCAGATCGTGCAGCTCTACCGAGGGGCGTTCCCCGACCTCACCTTCACGATCGAGGAGTGCTTCTCGGACGGTGACCTGGTTTGCACCCGCTGGTCGACCACGGCGACGCACGACGGCGATCTGATGGGCATCGCGGCGACCGGCAACCACATCACCGGGTCGGGCATCACGATCGACAAGATCGACGACGGCAAGGTCGTCGAGAGCTGGAACCAGTGGGACAACGCCGGCCTGATGGAGCAGCTCGGCGTCGGCGACCCCGCCGCCGCTGCCGCCGGTTAGGCACAGCTCCGTAGGGACCGCGGCGTCGCGCGGCGCTCCTGATGCGACGAGCTCGACCTCCTCGTCCCCCCCGGGGCGGGGAGCTCCGGGCAGTATCGCCCGGAAGCGGCGGGATCGACCGGCATCGGAGACTCGGTCATCCAAACCGGTTCGAGGATCCGCAGGTCAGGACGGCGCTGCGCCCGGCTCGCGGTCCCGGGCGATAGCGCTACGCTCGGAACCAGGCGGCGAACGGAGGCGCGATGGGCCGGGCACGCGGAGTACGGGCGAAGACCGTCGTGGCGAGTGCCGTCGTGCTGGCGGTCATCCTCTCGAGCCTGCTCGTGATCGGCTCCTCGGCGGGCGCCGGATCGCGCCAGTGCCTCGGTCGCAAGGCGACCATCCTCGGCACGTCGGGCAATGACGTGATCTACGGGACCAACGGCAGCGACGTGATCGTCGGGGGCAAGGGCACCGACCAGATCCACGGGCTCGGTGGCGACGACTTCATCTGCGGCGAGGGCGGGCGCGACATCCTGACCGGCGGCAGCGGGGATGATGAGCTCTCGGGCGACCAGGGCGGTGACGCGCTGTTCGCCGGCAGCGGCGACGACTTACTCCACGGCGGCGACCAGGCCGACCAACTGCACGGCGGCAGCGGCGACGACTATATGCAGGGCGACTCCCTACTCGGTTACCAGAACGACAGCTGCGACGGCGGCGACGGGATCGACACGGCGCTGGCCGACTGCGACAGCGTGCTCAACGTCCCGTAGGCGCGCGCCGCGTACCCGACGGTACCTCCGCGTATTTGGCGACCCGGCGAAAGGAGAGGCATGAGCGAGTCCACGAACACGGCGGCGCGGGAGCGCCTGGAGGCTCTGGTCGGCGAATGGGCCATCGAGGCCGGGCCACCGGGCGGCCCGCCCTGGCCCGGCGGGGGGCGCGTGAACTTCGAATGGCTCGACGGCGTGCCGGTGTTGATCGAGCGGTTGCATGTGGATCTGCCCGAGGCCCCCGACGGCGTCGCGGTCATCGGCTGCGACGGGATGAGCGGCACCTATTACCAGCTCTACACCGACGAACGGGATGTCCAGCGCATATACGAGATGAGCCTTGGCGACGGCGTCTGGAAGCTATGGCGAGACGGGGCGCCGTTCTCGCAGCGATTCACGGGCACGTTCTCCGCGGACGGCAGGACGATCGCCGGCCGATGGGAGATGGAGGACGATGGCGAGTGGAGGACAGACTTCGACCTGACCTACACGAAGGTCGGGTGAAAGCGCGGGGCTCCGTCTGACGGCCATGACGGGCCGGCGAGGCAGCTACTTCAGCGCCACGGCCAGCCTGATGGTCCCGCTGCCGGTCACGAGGGTGAGGCGGTAGGTCCCCCGCTTGACCGACTGGTTGCGCTACGCGCGGCCGGCGGCGTGCTCGCGGCAGCGCTGCGTCCATAGCGGCGCGTCGAGTCGCTCGCAGAACGCCGTGGCGTCGGCGAAGTGTCGCCCGGCGTCGCCCGGCCGGCCAACCGTCTCCGCGAGCAGGCCGAGCGCGAAGTCGACCGGACCCGCGAAGTACGCGAGGTACGCGGAGCGCCCGGCGAACGGCGCGATCAGCGGGTGGAGCGTCTCCGCGTGTGCGCGTGCGCGTAGCCGCGCGATCGGGTGCGCGGTGTGCGCCGCGACGCCGACCGGCCCGAGCAGCGTCGGCCCGCTGCGCGCGTAGTTGTCGAGGAACCCGGCGAGCGCGCGATCGGCCGCCTCGGCGTGGCCGGCCTCGGCCTCGACCAGCGCGACCATGCCGAGCCATGGCGGCAGCCCGGCTCCGCCGAACAGCGCGACCGCCTGGTCACGCAGCTCGGCCGCGCGCCCCTGCTCGTGCCTCACCGCGACGAGCTGCGCAAGCCGGATGGCCTCGATGATCGGCTCCGCCAGTCCGCGCCCGCGCCCGATCGCCGCGGCCTCCTCGAGGAGCGCCTCGCCGGTGGCGAGATCTCCGCGCAGGGTCACGAGGGCGGCGCGGGTGTAGGCGAGCGTGTGGTGGTAGTGGGCCATGCGAAGGCCCGCCACAACGCGGTCAGCGGCATCGAGCAGCGTCTCGAGGTCGTCGCCGCGCCCCTGCTCGACCCGGGTGTGGAAGCGCCAGAGCAGCGCGCGCGCCTGCGCGCCGGGGTCGTCGAGCCGCTCCGCCAGAGCGAGCAGCTCGTCCTCGATCCGCTCCTGGAGCTCGACCTCGAGCGCGCCCGTCAGGGAGCGGCGCACGGTGGTGAGCACACGGACGCGCGTGCCGTCATCGCCCACGAGGCGCGCGAGCGCGAGCGCCTCTTCGCCCGCCCGGCGCCCCTCGGGGCCCCCGCGTACGAATGCGTGCGCGACCGCGAGGTGGCCGAGCAGGCGAGCGCGCCGCGCGGGATCGCCCCCTCCGAGGGCCGTGAGCGCCTCTTCGTAGAGGTCGCGCTTGAGGTCGTCCACGTAGCTCTCGTCCGCCGCCGCGCCGCTGTGGGCGAACGCAAGGGCGGCCTCGGCGAGCCGCTCGGAGTCGCCGAGCTCGCGCGCTTTCGCGACCGCGCCGTCGAGCGTCCCAAACCCGTCCTCGTCGCCGAGTGCTCGCTGCGCCGCGCCGAGCACGATCAGCAGGTCGAGCCGGCGCAGCGGATCGGGCTCGCCGGCGGAGGTGAGCACGTCGAGCGCGCGACTGGCGGCGCCCACCGCATCCTCGAACTCGCCCGCCTCGAGAGCCGTCCGCGCAAGACCCAGGCCGTAGTCGGCGTTGCGGGGCCACGCGCCGATCGCGGGAGTCGCGCCCAGGCGGTTGCGGCCCCGCGACGGCTCGCCGAGCACCTCCCGGCGCACGCGCTCGGTCTCCTCGGATGGCCGGGTTCCGAACTCGCGCTCCAGGCTGTCGCGGCAGCGCTCGTAGGCGGCGAGCGCGGCCCCGCGGTTGCCGCTCGCGGCGAGCGCCCGGATCAGCAGGCGGTGGCCGTCCTCGCGCGACGGCGCGGCGTCGACAGCGATACGCGCGAGCCGCTCGGCCGCGGCGAAGTCGCCCAGCGCGACCGTCGCCTCCGCGGCCGAGACCGCCAGCGCCGCGCGCATGTCCTGGACCCGGTCGCGGAGCGCGTCCACCCACTCCGTCTGCGCACCCGGCAGCACAGGACGGCCGGCGAGGTCGACCGCGGAGGCGGCCTGTCGCAGGGCGGCGGCGTGATCCCCGGACCGAAGCGCACGACCGGCCGCCTCCGAGTCGCGCTCGAGAGTGAGAACGTCGACCGTCGACCCACGTGGCAGGTCGAGGCTGTAGCCGCCGTCGACCGCGCGAAGGCCACCCGGAAGACCGGCCTGCGTGAGCGTTTCCCGGACGTCGGCGACGACGTTGCGCAGCGCGGCCTGCCACGTCGGCGGGAGCTTGTCGCCCCAGACCGCGTCCGCGAGCCCGTCGCGCGTGACGGTGCCGGCCGGCGCGACGGCGAGCCGGGCGAGCGCGACCGCGGCGCGGCTGCCGGCCGGCAGCGCCGCAACCACGTCATTATCGGAGCGGATCGAGGCTCCGCTCAGGAGCTCGATGTGAACCGCCCGGCTATGCCCCCTGCCCGGGGTGGTCACAGAACGATCCTATGCCACCTCCTTGCGCCGCGGGGCCCGTCCACGCATGTCCGGCGCCGGTAGGCGAATCCGGAAGCGGCTCAGCCGCCGAGCTGACTACAGGCAGCTCCGCAGGTCCTCGCAGTCGATAGCTCCCGGCAGGTAGGCGGCCGAGTGGAACGCAGCCGGGCTCGGCTTCGGGCCCGCCGGGCTCATCGCGCTCAGCAGGTCGTCGATCGGGACGCCGATCGGCGTCGTGTCCAGGAGGCGGGCCTGCGCTCCGTGGTCGTTCTTCAGCCACCGGTCGAACCACGCACGCATGTAGTAGCCGGACGCCTTCAGCTGGGTCAGGTGCTTGGAGCTGTGGGATCCCCCGCCGCCGAACGAGGGGTGGTCGCTGCGCGCGAGGACCACCTCCATCGTCGGCATCGGCGCGTCCGCGGTACCGGCCCCGCGCCACGCGTGATAGCCGGCGAGCTTGTCCGTCCGCTCCCCGCAGCCGGTTTCGGAGCCGATGCCGAGCCCCGGCACCGTGGGGGTCACGGGCAGAGTCCCGGCCACGGCGCAGCCCACGCCGCCCGGATCGTCATGCCCGAAAGCGCGCAGGTTGTCCATGCCGACGATCGCCTTCACCTGCGGGAGGTCGCTCTGCGCGCGGCTCACGCCCATTGAGCCCTGGGAGTGGCCGGCCATGCCGAGGTCGCCACGGTCGAGGTAGCCGCGGTACGGGTCCTTGATGCCGCGCAGGAACGACACGGAGCTGCGAGCCGCAACGTCGGCGATGTCGCTCGCCTGCCCGACGTCCATGCCGGGGTGCATGCTGACCACGAGCGCGATGTACTGGTGGGAGGCGAGCAGGCGGGCGGCCCACCACAGGCCGCACTTGTCGCCGCCGCGGCCGTGCAGCAACACGACGCCGGGCATCTTCCGGCCCTTGGCCGGTTCCTTGGGCCTGACGATGATCCCTCTGTACTTGGCCTGATCCGACCCTGCGACGACCGACTTGACGGTGACTCTCTCGTACACCGACTTCGCCGGTGAGGTGAACTGCCACTCGGGACAGGGGCCCGTGGCCGTGGCTGGTGGCGCGCAGACGGCTGACGCTACTCCGACGAACATCAGGCACAGCACGGTGCGACGCATCACGGTCTCCCCTGTTGAGCCAAGATCGTCCCACAGCCATGAGGACGGTCGTGCGCCGCCCTCAGGCCGTGTGCCCCGTCCACGCGTACCCGTCCCAATAGCGCAGCCGGAAGCGGCCGGACGGGTCCGGGTACCAGTTGGGAGGCGGTCCCGGCTGCGGGGGTGGGGGCGCCGGTGGCGGCGGCGGGAGGCGGCCGGTGAGCTGGCCGATCCGGCCAACCAGGTCGGCCTCTTCCTTGGCCGGCGACACCGCGTCCGGATCCTGCCGGCCGAGCGCCATGCGGTGGCGCAGAAACGCGAGGTCGGTGGCCGCCCGGTGCAGCTCGGCACGCGCCTGGCCGGCCTCCGGTCCCCCACTCGCGCGCGCCGCCCGCCGCGCCTTCGCGCGCCCGCGCAGAGTGGAGAGCGCCTGGAGCTCGTCGGCGCTGATGAGGCCATGGGCCACCTCCGGCCCGAGGTAGGCCGCGACCCGCCGGCCGTCGCGCCGCCGCGCCACCACGCCGACCACGATCAGCGCCACGAAGACCGGCACCATCACGCCGATGAACGTCAGGACGAACGCGGTGCCGTCGATCGACGAGGTGTTCCACGCCGAGTGGAGCAGCACGGCACCGGCGAACCCCGCGACGGGGGCCAGCCGCCTCCGCAGGCCGTGCGACGTGGCCGCGATCGCCAGCCCGATGCCGGTCATCGAGGTGAACACGGGGTGCGCGAACGGCGACGCGACGCCGCGCAGGATGAAGACGGATCCCACGCCGGTGTCGCCGCCCACCAGCGTGTCGCCGTAATACAGGACGTTCTCCATCGTGGAGAACCCCAGCCCGACCATCGCGGCGTAGACGATCCCGTCGAGCACTCCGTCGAGCTCGCTGCGCCGCCAGCGGTAGACCCCGTAGAGCGCCGCCGCCTTCGCGGTCTCCTCCACGATCGGGGCGGAGATCGAGCCGCCGTAGATGTCGCCGACATGCGACCCGAACGACGAGTTGACCACCTCGATGCCCACGCTGTTCACGATCAGTGCGATCAGGGCGGCCGGGCCTGCGCCCCACAGGAACGCCCGCACGAGCAGGGCCCGCGGCTCGGGCTCGTAGCGGTCGATCCACAGCGCGAGCAGCAGGTAGACCGGCAGCGGGACGAGCGCCAGAGCGATCCCGGCCAGGAAGGTGACCGGCCCGAACACCGCCAGCAGGAACAGGAGCATGAGCACCAGCGGCACGCCGAGCGCGATGCGGAGCCGCCGGCGGCGGCGTTTGGCCTGCGCTGGCGCGGGTTGCACGCGCCCCACCCTAGGTCCACCGCCCGCGCTACGGTCACGCGAGCTTGAACCGCGTGACCGGTCATGGCTCGGTGGCGGGCACCCAGGGTCGGTGGCGCCTGGCGGCGCGGCTGCCGGCGCAGGTCGGTGCCTGCTTCGCGATCGCCGCGGCGAGCCTCGCCCTCCCCTCGGCGCCGGACAAGGATCCGTGGTCGTGGCTCGTGTGGGGGCGGGAGCTGGCGCACCTCCAGCTCGACACGAGCTCCGGCTCGTCGTGGAAGCCGCTGCCGGTGCTCCTGACCGCCCCGCTGTCGGTCTTCGGCGACATCGCCCCGGAGCTCTGGCTCGTGGTGAGCAGGGCGGGCGGGTTGCTGGCGGTGCTCTTCGCCTACCGGATCGCCGCGCGGCTGGCGGGCCCGGTGGCCGGCGTGGTGGCCGGCCTGTGCCTGGCCGGCGCGGGCTGGACGCGACTGCTCGCGCACGGGAACGTGGAGCCCCTGTGCGCGGGGCTCGTGCTCGGGGCGGTCGACCGGCACCTGGCCGGGCGGCCACAGCAGGCGATCGCCCTGGGCGCGGTGGCGGCGCTCGGGCGGATCGAGCTGTGGCCCCTGCTCGTGCTGTACGCGCTGTTCGTGCTGCTCAGGCACGAGGCCCGCCGGGTGGTGGTGGTCGTGCTCGTGGTGCTGGTCCCGGTCCTCTGGCTCGGCGGCGACTGGGCCGGGTCCGGCGATCCCTTCCACGGCAGCCGGGAGGCGGCCGGCTTCCAGGTGCGGCTGGGGGAGCGGCAGGGTCGCTCCGAGACCGTGCAGACGCGAGTTCGCCGGGTGGTGACCGGGGCGGCCGACATCCTGATCCCGCCCGCGCTCGTGGCGGCACTCGTGGGGATCGCGTTCGCGATCCGGTCGCGCGACCGCACGGCGCTTGCACTGGCAGCCGCCGCCGGGGCGCTCATCACTCTCGTGATCGCGATGTCGCTGCGCGGCTATGCCGGCAGCCCGCGATTCCTGTTCCCGGCGGCCGGCCTCGTGAGCGTGCTGGCCGGGCTGGGTGTGGCCTCGCTTCTGCGCGCCGCCGGCGGGGGGCTGCGCGCCGCCGCGCTGGCGCTCGTCCTGCTCGCCGGGGCCACGCCGTTCGTCATCGACCGGGTGCGGGCGGACGAGCACGAGCTGAAGGGCGTGGGTCTGCGCGTGAGCCTCGAGGACGGGCTCGAGCGGGCCGTGGAGCGGGTCGGGCGGAAGCGGGTGCTCGCGTCCGGCCGTCCGACCGCTCCGGGGCAGCTTCGCGACCAGCTCGCCTGGGAGCTCGGCGTGGGGCTGCGCGACGTGGGCGGCGCACGCCCGCCGCTCGTGGTGTTCGTGGGCCCGCGGTCCAAGCTGACCGGCTCGCCTCCCCCCGCGCGTATGCCGGGCGCCCGGAGCGTGCCGCTGGCGAGCGTTGGCGGGTGGGACGTGATCGCGCTGGAGCCGGCCGGGCGTTAGACCCTCGCCCGCGCCGGGGAGAATCCCCACATGGGAGGTCGGGGGGTGCGAGTGGGCCTGATGCTCTGGGCGCTGTCGGCGCTATGGGCGTCCGCTGCGGTGGCGGAGCCGGCCAGCGGGCCGCGCCAGACCATCGACCAGCAGTTCACGAGCAAGCTTGCGGGCTCGCCCACCGGGCTCGCCTTCAGCGCCTCCTACCACGCGGCGGGCGATCCCAACGGGAACCCCCCGTACCTGCGGCGCATGACCTTCTACCCGCCGCCCGGCATGCGCTACGACACGAGCGTGCCGGACCGCTGCACCGCGACCGACGTGGAGCTCGAGGCGAGGGGCGCCGCCGCGTGTCCCGAGGGCAGCCGGATCGGGACCGGTGAAGCGGAGGGCATCTTCTACCAGCCGATCGGGCACGCCTTCATCGTCGATCACTACCAGCACACCCTCGACGTCCTGAACAACGCGAGCGAGCAGATCCTGCTCGTGAACTCCGAGGGCAGCACCGTGCAGAGGGGCAAGTTCCTCCCCGACGGCTCGATCGACTTCAGGACCACGACCTGCTTCCCGGCCCCGCCGACCGGTCAGTGCGCGGACGACTACATCCTCCAGCTCAAGTCGTCCACGAGCATGCCGGCGTACACGCGGACGATCGGTGGGCAGCTCCGCGCCTACGCCACCACGCCGCCCAAGTGCCCGAAGCAGCGCCACTGGGCCAGCACGGTCAAGTTCTGGTGGTCCGACGGCTCCGAGGACAGCGTCGTCTCGAAGCAGCCGTGCAAGCGCCCGCGCGCGAAGTCGCGCTGACGACATCCCGGCCGGAACTGGCACCGTCCGCACGGGAGTGCGACGATTGTCCCCATCGCCGTCGACCGAAGGAAGTGACCGCGTGGGGCTGTTCAGCGGGAAGCTCATGTCGGACAGGAAGGCCAAGAAGCTGGCCGAGATGCGGGCCATGTCCGATGCGGCGTTCGCCGCGAACCCGGGTGCGGTCAACTCGCTGCCCGCGATGGATGCCGACCCCGCCGAGATCGCCGCCATGGTGGCGGACGGGCAGGCCGAGCAGGAGCTGATCCAGCGGATCGCCAAGAACGGGGTCGAGGGCCCGGCGACCATCACCGCGATGCGCCCCACCGGCACTACCGACCTGAGCGGCGGGCGCAAGTTCGAGTTCGACGTGACGATCGAGCTCGAGTCCGGCGAGTCACACGCGGCGAACGTGAGCCAGCACCTCCTGCCGTTCCAGGTCGAGGGGCTCACCGAGGCGCTCACGCAGAGCCGGCCGATCACCGTGAAGTACGACCCCGCCGCGCCGGACGCCGCACTGCTCGTCGGCTGGTAGCCCCGGGCATGATCGGCACCGGCATCGTCGAGGACATGCGCGACGTGAATCCCGTGGAGTACATCCGGGCCGTCGGGCTGCGGCCCGAGGACTCGTACGGGTTCCTCCCGCTCCAGCTCCTCAGCGGCAGCTCGTACTTCTTCCTCTACCGCGACCGGCCCGAGTACGAGCAGGCCAGGGCCGCGCTGCCGGAGTCCGAGACCGTGCTCAACTTCGACTTCTTCATGGGGTCCGGCGAGCCCGGCGACGACGAGATCTCGCCCGACAGCTGGCTCGGCCGCAGGATCACCGGGCTGGGGGACCAGGCAGCCGACCTGGCGAAGAGCTACGAGGGCGTCTACGGCGCTCCCCCGCAGCCGGAGCCGGTGGACCTGAGCGGGCCGAACCCCGTGGCCTCCGGCGAGCAGATCGCCCAGATCGAGAAGCTGAAGGCGATGGGGGTCCTCGACGACGAGGCCTACCGCGACATGATCTCGCTGGCGAAGGGCGGCGAGGCGGGACCGCTGCCGGGCGGAGTGCAGGCCGCGGCGCCGGCGCAGGACGCGCCGCCGATCGTGGTGGACCGCCTCTACCCGGGCCTGCACTCCCGCTCCTCGACCAGCCAGCTCGACCACTTCATGCCGTCCTATCGCGATGCCCTCGGCCTCTGTCCCGAGGACGTGTACGGTGTGTTCCCGCGGGGCACACACAGCCCGTCGCGGGGCCCCGGGGCCCAGAGCAGGGCCGAGTGGGACGACTTCTGGATCGTCTACCGCGATCGGCCCGAGTACGCGCAGGGGCGAGCGGCCTGGACCACGAGCATGGGCGAGGCCAGGTGGCCCGAAGCGGAGGTGCTCCCCGGCGTGGCCCCGGCGAGCGCGGCCCGCTTCGACGGCGCGCGCGTGGAGGTGGAGAAGGACATCTGGCCGCGCGAGAAGCTGGTGATGCGGCAGAAGGGCTCGAACCTGGGCGACTCCCTGCGCGAGAAGCTCGGCAGGCGGAGCTACGAGCCCGACGACTCGTTCGGCTTCTGCCCGAGCTTCGGCAACGCCAGCATCTACTTCGCCTGGCGCCGGCGCTGAGCGCTCACTCCGCGGCGCGGTACCAAGACACGATCGAGAGCCGCTCGCCGCGGGTGATCGGCGTGACCTCGTGCGTGGTCTCGGACGGGAACGCCACGAGCGTTCCCGGCGCGGGTGCGAGCGGCACCTGCAGGTCCTCGCCGAACGGCCCGTGCAGCACCAGCGATCCGCCCGAGTAGGTGGCGGGCGCCGGGTCCGCTGACTGCTCGCTGAGGAAGACCACGACCGAGACCTTGCGGAAGCGCGTGTGGTCGTGCACGAGCGGGGTGTTGCCGTCCTGGTGGGCCACGAAGTAGTCGCCCGGCACGTAGCGCAGGAACTGGGGCTCCTCGCACTCGCCGAGCGAGCGCCCGAAGTGGGCCGCGACGCGCGGGCGGTGGTGCTCGAGCAGCTCGGTCACCGCGGCGCGGGTGCTGCCGGACAGCGCGATCTGCGTCGCGCTGCGCGCACTGAACTCGACCGCCCGGTCCGGCGCCACGCCGGTCACCGTGGCTGGGCTGCCGGCCGCCACGCGCATCTCCTGGCGGACCGCGTCCAGCAGCGGCGGATCGAGGGCGTTGCCGATCTCGAGGAAGTCGATCGCGGGCGGCACCGGCCGACTCTAGGAGGACGGCTCGTAGACCAGGATGGCCACGCCGTCGCCGACGATCCTCGAGTCCGTCAGGCGCAGGCCCTTCTTGTCGCTCGTCTCGCCGAACAGGCGCTTGCCCGTGCCGAGCACGACGGGGAACACCATCAGGCGCAGCTCGTCCACGAGGTCGTTCTCGATCAGAGTCTGCGCCAGCTGGGCACTGCCGTGGACCGCGATCATCCCCTCCTGCTCCTCGCGCAGCCTCCGGACCGCCTCGGCCGGATCGCCCCCCAGCACCGTCGAGTTGTTCCACTCCGGGTCCTCGAGCGTGGACGAGACCACGTACTTCGGCATGCCGTTGAACTTGTCGGCGAAGTCGCCGTCGCGCGACGGCCACGCGGCGGCGAAGCCCTCGTAGGTCCTGCGGCCGAGCAGCAGGGCGTCGGCCTCGAACGCCTCGTCGAGCTTGAACTTGTTGCCCTCCTCGCCACGGTCGATCTCGAAGGTCCACCCGTCGTGCTTGAACCCCTCGCCCCCGCCGGGCGCCTCCATCACGCCGTCCAGTGAGACGAACTCGGTTACCACGATCCTGGCCATTCCGTCCTCCCTCACGTTCTGGTTCGACCGTTGAGACCGCGCAGCGGGGTAAAGATCATCGGTCACCTTGACACGCCCCGCCGGCGCTGCGACGCTCGGCGCTCAAGAGAGTCGAAGTGGTTGACAAGAGGAGCGGCACATGGGGTACGGAACGGATATCAGCGTCTACGTGGAGGACAGGGCGGGTGACGTCGGCGCACCCGCGAGCCCGGCGCCGTGGTGGTTGAGCCCGGACATCGACATCCTCACCCACCCCGGCGAGGCGGTGCAGGGGGTCAACCAGGTCCAGATTCGCGTGCACGCGCACGACGAGCCGATCCTCGAGGAGAAGATCGCGGCTGAGGTCTACGTGGGCAATCCCAGCCTCGTGATGAGCCCGACCGCCGGCACCAAGCGGATCGACACGCCGGGCTCGCTCATGTTCCGCCCCGTCGGCCTAGCCGGCACCGAGCCCGTGGCGGATGTGGCCGGTGGGCTGGCCGCGTTCTCCTGGACGCCCTCGTCGTCGGCCTCGGCGGTGGACGGTCCTGGCCACCGCTGCCTCGTGGTACGCGCGTTCCCGCTCAGCGTGACCCCGCCGAGCTCTCCGTTCGACGTGCCCAACGAGGCGCACGAGGCGCAGCACAACATCGAGGTCCTCGCCACCACCAACGAGGAGGGCAACATGCGCCGCGGGGGCGCGGGGACCAAGAATGACCCGCGCAAGCGCGACAAGCAGACCGGGCTGTGGTGGGAGAGGTTCAACACCCTCGCGGCGGGCAAGCGGGGCAAGCGCTTCGTGGTATGGGCGTTCGACCCCGCTCCCGACAAGGGGATCGTGGACGTGCTGCGCGGCGCGGTCGGCAAGGGCGCGCGTACCGCGATCTCGAAGGATCCTCCGAGCCGGGTTGCGCTCGAGGCCGTGGGGACCCGCGGTGAGGAGGTAGACCCGGGGCGACTCTTGAAGAACCGCCGGTTCGCGCGGAGCGCCGGGCTGGGCGAGGGGCTGTTCGCCGAGGACCGGCTGCTCGGGGCGGCCAGCCTGGTGCTCGGGCCGAGGAAGCTTTGCTCGCTGCTGCTGCGCTTCGACCACTCCAACCTCAAGCCGCGCAGCGCCGTGGTCCTACACGGCGCCCAGTGGGACGAGGCGGGGCGGGCCGAGGGCGGGATCACCGTGGTGGCCCTCGCGCCCGTGTAGCCACGCACGCTCCGGCGCGATCGCCCGCCGCACCGAGTACACCGGTGTCGGCTCCGCCACGTTCCTGAACAGCTGCGGGCCGAGCCCCTCGAGCTCCACGTCGTGCATCTGCCCGGCCGCGGCCACCGTGGCCTCGGTGAGAAGCAGCTCCCCGCCGCGGGCGGAGTTCGCCACGCGCGCGGCCAGGTTCACGGCCGCGCCGTACCAGTCGCCGCCTCGCTCGACGGCGCAGCCGGTGTGGGCGCCGGCGTGGATCGGCGGGAGGCCGTCCACGCCCGCCAGCTCCGACTGCATCCGCAGGCCGAGCTGCACGGTGGGTCCGGCGTCGCCGCCGCGGAGCATCACGCCGTCGCCGAGGCACTTGACGAGGCAGGCGCCGTGGTCCTGCGCGAGCCGGGCGGCGGCCTCCGTGAAACGCACCGCCACGTCCGCCGCGGCCTCGTCGCCGAAGCTCTCCGTGAAGGCCGTGAAGCCCACCAGGTCCGCGAACAGGAATGTGTGGCAGCGGCGCATGCCACGAGGGCGTTACAACGGAGCGAACGGCGTTCGCTGCCCGCGTTCGGGCGCATTGGCACCAATATCCAGGCGGATATACTTCTCACCATGGACGTGCCGACCACCCTCCGCCGGGCGCGGGGCCGAGCGGGACTGAGCCAGGCGGCGCTGGCCGCCCGTACCGGCACGTCGCAGGCCACGATCTCAGCCTACGAGAGCGGCAGCAAGCAGCCGTCGCTCGACACGCTCAGCCGGCTGCTCGACGCGCTGGGCTGCCGGCTGGCCGTGGAGCGGGGCCGCCGGCGCGAGCCCTCGCGCGAGCACCACCGGCGCGCGGCCCGGGCGCTGGCCGAGGTGCTCGTGCTCGCCGAGGCGCTGCCGGCCCGCCACGAGCCGGTGCTGCGCTACCCCCGCCTCGCCGCGTGACGCTCCCCGAACGGCTCGTGGCGCTGCACCGCGCGCTCGGCCGGCGCCGGATACCGCACGCGTTCGGCGGGGCGATCGCCCTCGCGTACTGGACGCTCGAGCCGCGCGGCACTCGGGACATCGACGTGAACGTGTTCATCCCGGCGAGCGATGCCGAGCGCCTGCTGCGCGCGCTGCCCGGCGGCGTGGCCCAGCCGCAGGGCACGGCCGAGGTGATAGCCCGCGACGGGCAGATCCGGCTCTGGTGGGACGACACGCCGCTCGACCTCTTTTTCGACTACGTGCCGTTCCACGACGAGGCGGCGCGCAACCGGCGCACCGTGCCGTTCGAGGGCACGCGCATCCCGGTGCTCGGGCCGACCGAGCTCGCCGTGTTCAAGGCGATGTTCGACCGCACGCGCGACTGGGCGGACGTGGAGGCCATGGCCGCCGCGGGCACGCTCGACGTCGACGCTGTGAAGAAGGCGCTCGGCACGCTGATCGACGATGACGATCAGCGCTTCGCCCGCCTCGACGACGCCTTCGAGCGGGGGCGCCGGTGAGACGCTTCGGCGCCCGCGCCACGCTCGCCGCCGTCGCGCTCGCGCTGGTCGCCGTCCCATTCGGGCTGCTGCTCATCCTCGTGCAGAGCAAGTGGCACCCGCTGCTCAGCGTCGACCGGGGTGCGCGCGACGACCTGCATCGCTACGCCGTCCACCACCACTGGTTCGTGGACGCGATGAAGGCGTTCAGCGCGGCCGGGTCGGCACCGGTCTACTGGATCGTGTTCACGGTCCTCGCCCTGTGGCTGCTCCGGCACGGGCGGCCGCGGCTCGCGGCGTTCGCGATCGTGACGATTCTCGGCAGCGCCGTGCTCAACGGGCTGGTCAAGCTTGCGGTCGACCGCGCTCGGCCGGTGCTGCCGGACCCTGTCGCGCACGCCAACGGGATGAGCTTCCCGAGCGGGCATGCGCAGTCGGCGATCGTGGCCTACGCGGTGCTGCTCCTGGTGCTCCGTCCGAGGAGCCGCGGCGCCCGCGTGGCGGCGGTCCTGATTGCAGGGGTGATGGTGGCCGCGATCGGCTTCTCACGCGTGGCGCTCGGCGTGCACTACGTCTCAGACGTGCTCGCCGGCTACGCGCTGGGAGCGGCGTGGGTGGTGGCGACGGTCGCCGCGTTCAACGCGCGGCCGGTCACCGCGGCCGCTTGATCACGCGCACGGTCGGCTTGCCCTTCTTGCAGCCGTTCCAGCTCCGGTCGCTGACCACCTTCGAGCCCGTGTTGTGCGTGGCCACGATGTGCACCGTGAGCTTGCCCGACCGGACGAGCTTCGTGAGCTCGATGCGCTTTATGTCGTGCCCGGTCTGGACGAGCCTGCGCTTGCCGTTCACGAACGCCTCCACGCGCACCACACGCGTGCCGGCCACCCGGTGGAGCTTGAAGCCGATGCTCGCGGGCCGCAGGCAGCCGCTCGCGCCCCCTGAGTTGAACGGCCAGACGGCGTTCGTGATCCGCACCGCGTAGAAGCCGCTGTCGCCGTCCGAGTACCAGATCTCCCCGCGCGCGGGCGCGAAGGCCGGCTGCGACATCGCGTAGTTGCTGCGCTCGTTGAGGACCGGGCTGGGTGCGGGCGGCGCCACGAAGTAGGCGATCTCCTTCGGATGGGCCGGGTCGCGGATGTCGAACACGCGCAGGCCCGAGCCGATGAACGAGCAGGCGACGATCCCGGGATCCACGCGCTGCGGAACGCTGCAGTAGTGGCCGGCGTAGCCCTGCAGCTGGTTGCCGGCGCCGGGGTCGCCCGCGATCGCCGCACGGTTCTCCGGCTGGTGCACCTGGAGGCGCAGGTTGCCCACCACCTTGGGCGCCTTGATGTCCGCCATGTCGATGATCCGCGCCGCCCCCACGATCGGCCCGTTCGCTGCCGGGAAGTCGCTGCCGGCGGAGTCGATGCTGAACTCGTCCACCTCCATCACGTACGGGTGGCCGCCGATCTTGATCGGGGTGGCGTACTGCGGGATCGACATGTCGTCCCACTTGAACGTGCTGATCTCGTGGATCTGCGGGAGCGGCTTGCGGTCCTGGATCTCGCTGAGGTCCAGCAGCTGGAGCCCGACCCCGCGCGCCGCCATGTAGCCGATCCTGCCGTCGTCGCTCAGGTCCATCCCGTGCGAGAGCGAGTTGAAGACGGTGACCGTCTGCGGCACCTGCGGGTTGGTGAGGTCGACCGCGGAGACGTGCCCGTCGAACAGCGAGGTGGCGTAGAAGGTCTTGCCGTCCTGGGCGAAGCCGCTCTCGTGGCCAAGGAACGCGACCGGCGCGCTCGACTGGAGCTGCGGCTGGCGGCAGTCCTGGCTCACGTCGTAGACGTCGACCACACCCGGCGCGGCGCCCGGGGTGCCGTACACGGCGGCCAGCAGCCCGCGCTTGGTGTTGAGGTTGAGCGACTCGTGCGGCGATTGCATCGCCAGCGTGGAGAGCGTGGTGGTGCGCTTGGGATGCGCGGGGTCCGACATGTCGAGCACGGCCACGCCGGTCGGCTGGTCGCCCAGGTTCTGAGCGTTCAGCGGGAACAGCAGGGTGGTGTCGTAGAAGGCGCACTCGTGGCCCGCCTTGTCCACGTAGCGGTGCACGCGGAAGCCGCCGGACTTGCCCTCGTGGCCCACGAGCTGGGTGTTGCACGTGTAGCCGTTGTCCGCCGCGCCCGAGGCGACCGCGTCGGCGGGCACCTGGCCCTGTATCCCCGGCGCCGGCCGCGAGCCGGGGCCGCAGCTGGCGCGCGGGGTCGCGGGCGGGGCGGCCGCGAGGCCGGCCGCCGGCACGAGCGCCGCGAGCACGAGCGCGGCGAGGACTGCGATGCGACGAGTCAGGCGCGGGATTGTCTCAGAGCAGGCCGCGCTCGCGGAGCACCGGCATCACGCCCTCGCCCACGCGGTAGGCCTCCTCGAGGTGCGGATAGCCGGAGAGGATGAACTCGTCGATCCCCAGCTCGTGGTACTCGGCGATCCGGTCGGCCACCTCCTCGTGGCTGCCCACGAGCGCCGTGCCGGCGCCGCCGCGCACGAGGCCCACGCCCGCCCAGAGGTTGGGCGAGACCTCCAGTCTGTCGGTGCGCCCGCCGTGCAGCGCCACCATCCGCCGCTGGCCCTCGGACGCCGACGCCGCCAGCACCGACTGCGCCTTCTCGATCTCGGCGGGGTCGAGGCGGGCGATCAGCGAGTCGGCCACGGCCCAGGCCTCGTCGGAGCTGTCGCGCGTGATGGCGTGCAGCCGGATGCCGAAGCGCAGCTCGCGGCCGGCCCGCGCGGCCACGTCCCGCACCCGGTCGAGCTTCTCCGCCACCTGGTCGGGCGGCTCGCCCCAGGTCAGGTAGACGTCCGCCTGCTTCGCGGCGACCTCCAGCGCGGCGGGCGACGATCCGCCGAGGTAGACCTCGGGCCACTCCGGCGGGTCCATCAGCCGCGCGTCTTCCAGCTCGACGTGCTCGCCGCGATAGGTCACGGTGTCGCCGGTCCACAACCGCCGCATCGCCTCCATGAACTCACCCGCGCGCGCGTAGCGGTCGTCCTTGCCGAGGGTGTCGCCGAAGCGGCGCTGCTCGGCGTCGTCGCCGCCCACCA
>JAXDJC010000138.1:0-3331 GCA_034663685.1 Thermoleophilaceae bacterium | reverse complement strand
GAACGTCGATCGCAACACCAGGTCTGCGCTCTCGAGGCGACCCTTCTCCGCGCGCGTCGAACCGTTGTCGATCGTCACGTGCCACGGCTCCGCGTCCTTGAAGTCCCACTGGATCGTGGTGCCGCCGGGCGGCGAGGCGTTCGTGTCGATCGTCCGCTTGATCAGGTCGAACAGGAGCGCGACGGTCTCCGGGTCGCGCTGCGGCGGGCCGACCTTCTCGCCGAGCACACCCCGCTGGAGCAGCGTGATCGCGCGGTCGGCGCGCTCGCGCGGGGTCAGGTCGGTCGGGATCGGCGGCGGGCCCGGAAGCTGCTCGAGCGGCATCCCCGCGCTGCGCAGTTTCTGCTCGAGCGAGATCATGCCCTGCTCGTACACGTCCTCGATCGTCTTGCCGAACACCTCGGTGTAGCGGCGGTCCCAGTTCGGCGGCACGAGCACGGCGGTCGTGTAGGGGATCACCTCGCGCAGCAGGTTCGCGACGGCGTGCTTGCAGTCCGGATCCTCGCGATTCAGGTCCGAGAGCATCTTCACGCCGAAGCCGATGTGGCGCTGCTCGTCCTTCGAGACGTTCTCCATGCCCTCGCGGAAGCCCGGCAGGATGTCGCGCTCCTGCACGTAGCCCTCGATGAAGTGCTGGCCGGGCTGGGCGAGCGTCGCCTCCACGACCAGGTGGTACATGAAGATCGCGGCGGCGAGGTTCGGCTTCGACTTGTCCTTGCGCAGGCTGTCGGCCACCTGGTCGAGCTTCTCGAACGTCTTCCGGAAGCCCCAGGTGAGCTCGGGGAGGGTCGCGGCGAGGGAGCCCGCGATCGTCTCTCCGCGACCCACCACCTCGCGCATGAAGCGGCCGAAGAAGACGGAGTGGCGCGCCTCGTCGACCTGCTGGGTGGCCAGGAAGTACTTCTGCTCCTCGCGCGGCGCGGCGTCGATGTAGGGCGACAGGTTGTCGGTCACCGAGTCCTCGCCGTGGAAGAACAGCGAGTAGTTCCACAGCGCGGCCTTGCGCTCGAGATCGGAGAAGCGCTCGTGCCAGTCCTCCCGATCCTGGGTGAAGTCGAGCTCCGTGGCCCGCCAGTTGCCCTTCTCCCAGCGCTCGTACAGATCCTCGTACGAAATGCGATCGACCGCGCTCGTGGCCGTGTCCCCCATCAGCAGTTCTCCTCTCGTCCTGGCCGGCTGGCCAAAGTCTACGCGCGCGAGGTCGCCATCATCTGTGACATGGCATTCGTACTCACGGCGATCGGAGCGATGCTGGCGGTCGGCCTCGAGCTGCTCGAGGCCCTCGCGGTGGTGCTCGCCGTCGGCTCCACCCGGCGCTGGCGCGACGCGCTGCTCGGCGCGGCGGGCGCAGCTGTCGCCCTCGCCCTGCTCGCCGTGGTGCTCGGGCCCGTTTTGATCTCGCGGGTGCCGCTCGCCCCGCTCCGGATCGTGATCGGCACGTTCCTGCTGCTGTTCGGGCTCGAGTGGCTGCGCAAGGGCGTGCTGCGGCTCGCGGGGCTGCGGTCGCGGTCGTCGTCGTTCCAGGAGTACGTGGAGGAGCGCGAGCAGCTCGAGGCGGTGGCGCTCCCGCCGCCGGGCGAGCCCGACTGGGCCGGCCGCGCGATCTCGTTCAAGGGCGTGCTGCTGGAGGGCGTCGAGGTGATCCTGATCGTCACCGCGCTCGGCGCCAGGCCCGGCGGCCTCGCCCCGACGCTGATCGGGGGCTGCCTGGCCGTGGCGCTGGTGATCGCGATCGGGCTGGCGTTGCACGCCCCTCTCAGGCGGCTGCCCGAGACCCACCTCAAGTACACGGTGGGCGTCGTGCTCACCGCGTTCGGCGTGTTCTTCACAGCCGAGGGGCTCGACGTCCAGTGGCCGGGCTCCGACGCCGCGCTTCTCTACATCGCCGCCGCGCTGGTGGCCGTCACGCAGGCGCGCATAGCGCTGCTCGCGCGCTGGCGCGGGCCGGCGAGGGTCGCCGCATGATGGGCACGCTCCGGACCCTGCGCAAGCTCGTGCTCGGCGAGACCTGGGTCCTGCCGCTCGGCGTGGTGCTGGCCGTGGGCGTGTCCGCGATCATGCGCGCCCTTGCCGGCGCGCACGGCTGGTGGCGCGAGGGCGGCGGCTTCGTGCTGCTCGGGCTGGTGCTTGTGGCGCTGCTGCTCGCCGTGCGGCGCCCGCGCGCCTAGCTCTAGCCCTGCGTCTACGCCGCGTCGACCGTGAACTTGACCTTCGGCGGGCTCTTGCAGTTCCCGCCGGAGATGCTCGCGGTGCCCTTCGCGTGGGTCTTGGTCGTGAACGTCGCCTTCACGGTCGCCTTCACGGTGCCGACCGTGCCGCCGCCCTTCGCGAGGTAGGTGATCGTGATCTTGCCCTTCGAGACCTTGCCGCTGGGCTTGTGCTTCGAGTCCGTCTTCGCCACCCCGATCCCGTTCACGTTCTTGCAGGAGAACGCGAACGACGCCGACGTCGCCTTGCCGTGCTTCTCGAGCTTGAACATGACCGGGGCGCCCCCGCCTCCGCCGGAGAAGGTGGCCGGCAGCTTGGGGTTCGCAGCGAGTGCGAGAGCCGGGATGGCGAGCGCGAGAACGGCGATGAGGACGGCGGTGTGGTTGCGCATCGGCGCAACCTAACGCGCCCGGGGTTGACGCGCAAGAAACCGCAGCGGCTCTAGTGGCCGCGCTGCTGGCGCACCCGGACCGTCCTAACTGCCGGCGCGTAGCCGTTCTTCGTCGCACGGGCGGCCCGGCGGCCGGGGTGGCGGAAGCGCAGCGTCAGGCCTGCGCGGCCACGACCGTTCGTCCGCGCCGATCGGCCACCGAATATCACCCGCGCGCCGGCAATTCGTTTCCGCTTGCCGTTTGCGATGCCGTAGACGGTGAACCTGAAGCGCGTTCGCGCCCCGGCCACAGCGCTGCGCGGGCGCACCGACAGCGCGAGCCGCGCCGGCGCCGCCGGCCCTCCGCTCGGCGGACCCGGACCCGGACCCGGAGCCGGGGACGCGGGAGGGGTGAGCTCCCGGACGGCGCCGTCGAACCCGACCACGTAGAGTCGGTCCGCGTGCCAGCCGGGCCCGCGCCCGAACTTCAGCGCGCTCGGGTTCTGGAGCCCGGTGACGATCGTGCAGTGCGCTCCCGTGGAGGGGTCGAGCCGGATCACCTCGCCGGTGCCGTTCGCGGCCAGGTACAGGATGCCCTTGGCGTCGATCGTCATGTCGTCGAGCCCCTTCGGCGCCGGGTCGGCGAGCGTCGCGACCACGGCCCTGTCGCTCGGGTCGGCGATCCTGATCCTGTAGACGGCCGCGTCCTGGGTGAAGGTCTGGTCGGCGTACAGCCACGTGCCGGTCGGGTCG
>JAXDJC010000227.1:0-32984 GCA_034663685.1 Thermoleophilaceae bacterium | reverse complement strand
GCGTCGGCGCGACAGATGGGATGCGACGTGACGATCGTGGAGCCCGCCTCGGTGCCCCTCGAGCGGGTGCTTGGCCCGGAGGTCGGGCAGGTCTACCTCAAGCTCCATCAGGACAACGGCGTGCGCGTGCTCACGGGCACGGGCGTCGAGGAATTCGAGGGGTCGGACTCGGTGAGCGCGGTACGGACCAGCGGCGGCGAGCGGCTCGAATGCGACCTCGTGGTGGTCGGGATCGGCGTGTTGCCCCGCGTGGAGCTGGCCGCGGCCGCCGGCCTCGCGATCGAGGACGGCGTGGCCGTGGACGCACACCTGCGCACCAGCGCGCCGGACGTGTTCGCGGCCGGCGACATCGCGAGCGCGGAGCACCCGCGCTACCCGGGCCGCGTGCGGGTGGAGCACTGGGCCAACGCCCTCAACCAGGGCCCGGCGGCCGCGCGATCGATGCTCGGCAGCGGCGAGCCGTACGCGCGCCTCCCCTACTTCTTCTCCGACCAGTTCGACCTGGGCATGGAGTACACGGGGCTCGCCCGCGAGTGGGACGAGGTGGTGTTCCGCGGCGACGTGGAGGCGCGCGAGTTCATCGCGTTCTGGCTCTCGGCCGGGCGGGTGGTGGCCGGCATGAACGCGAACGTGTGGGACGTGACCGACGACATCAAGGCGCTGATCGAGTCGGACCGGCAGGTGGACGTGCGGCGACTGGCGGATCCGGAGGTTCCGCTTCAGGCCCTCACGGCGGACGATCCGCCGGGTTAGATCTGCGAGAGGATCTCGGCCTTCTTGGCCTCGAACTCGGCCTCGTCCAGCAGGCCGGTCGAGCGCAGCTGCTGCAGCTTCTGGAGCCGCTCCATCGGGTCCTCGGCCGCCGGCGCCGGTGCCGGCGCGGCCACCGCCACGCCGTTGCCGAAGCCGGTCAGCGTGTCCGCCGCCGGGCCGAACAGCGCGCGGATCTGCGCCCTGCCCTCCTCCGCGGCGATCGTCGCGTACATCCAGCTCGACTGGTCCTGCGGGTCGTACCAGACCGGGTAGCGGTCACCCGAGCGCGGGATCTCGACTCTCGAGACGACCTTCTTCTTCTGCGCCTCGAACGCCGGCGAGCCGTCCAGTGGCTCGACCCGGAACGTCATCATGATCCGCGGGTTGTCGTTGACCGTCATGCCCGTGTCCCGCACGTTCACGACCGTCCCGACGCCCTTCGCGCCCGTCGCCATCAGCTGCTCTGCCTTCTCCTTCTTGCCTTTTCCGAACATGCGCCGAACCTAACCGGTCGCCGGTGCCGGGGTCAAGGCGGTCGCGGAGCACGACGCGCGTGCCGTGGCTCGGCGTGATCGAGATGTTGCGCCGGCGGGGAGCCTCGTGGCGCTCGCCGACCGCGATGACCTCGCGCTCCGCCAGCAGCGCGCGGATCACGATCTTCATCTCCACCATCGCGAAGCTCGCGCCGAGGCAGCGCCGGCGGCCGCCGCCGAACGGGATCCACGTGTAGGTGCCGGGCTGCTCGCCCACGAAGCGCTCGGGCCGGAACGCGTACGGGTCGGGATAGATCGACGGGTCGTGGTGGATCAGGTACGAGTTGGGGACGAGCGACACGCCGGGCTCGTACACATGGCCGCCCACCTCGACCCGCTGCATCACGAACCGCGGCGCCGGGGAGGGCAGCACCGGGCGGCGGCGCAGCGTCTCCTGGATGGTGGCCGTGAGGTACTCGTCCCCGTCGCCCCCGTCCACCTCGTCGCGCAGGCGCCGCAGCGCCTCGGGATGGCGGGGCAGGAGCGCGAACGCCCACCCGAGCGTGGAGGCCGTGGTCTCGTGGCCGGCCACGAGCAGCGTCATCAGCTCGTCGCGGATCTCCTCGTCGGACATCGACGAGCCGTCCTCGTGGCGAGCCTCGAGCAGCAGCGAGAGGATGTCGTCTCGGTCGGCGTGGTCGCGCCGGCGCTCGGCGATCAGGTCGAACATCAGCGCGTCCGCCTCGCGCTGCATCCGCACGAACGCGGCGAACGGCCCGACGCGCTCGAGCACGGAACGCACGCGCACGCTCTCGGGCGGCGGCGGCAGGAGGCTGATCGGCTTGTCCCCGAACGCGAGCTGGCCGGCCAGCGGAGCGCGCAGCGCGGCCAGGCGCTCGTCGTCGGCCTCGAGCCCGAACACCGCGCGCAGGATGATCTCCAGCGTCAGGCGCTGGAAGCGCGGCGTCAGCTCGGTGGCGCTCTCGCGCGGCCAGCTCGCGATCTCCGCCGCCGCCACCTCCTCCATCAGGCCCGCCAGCCGGGCCATCTTCTCCCCGTGCAGCGCGGGCAGCATCAGCTTGCGCTGCTCCATGTGCGCCCCCTCGTCGAGGAGGATCACCGAGTTGAGGCCCACCAGCGGCTCCAGCACGCGCGCTCCCCGGCCGGGATGCAGCACCTCCGGCGGCGCGGTGAATATCTCCTTCACGTGAGCCGGGTCCGTGTGCATCACGAACGGCGGGGTCATCGGCAGGCGGAGGGTGAAGCGGCCGCCGTAGCGCGAGCGGCAGCGCTCGAGGAACGCGAGCGGCCGCGACCAGTAGGCCATCCCCTGGACGGCGGCGGGCCAGCTCGGGCCCGGCGGTAGATCGGCGCGCGCTCTCAAGTCTCTCCTCCTCGAGTGGTCGGCCTGCAGGCGGGCTGTACCCGCGCGGTGGGTGCGTTGTGTGACTCTGCGCTCAGGAGCGCACGCGCGGGGCCGGCCGTCCGTTGCGCCGCGGCGGGATCCAGGCGGTCACGCGGCCCATGCGCTCGAGCTCGTCGTGCATGACCGGGAGCGTGCTGGTATCCGCGTGCACGCGGCGGATCTCCTCGAGCATCTCGGGAAGCGTCGCGGTGGAGAAGCGCACCTCCTCGAGCTGGCGCGACAGGTGCGGCAGCACCAGGATCGCCTCGACCACGTCCGGCACGGCCGCCACGGTGCGGCGCGTCGTCTTCAGCGCGCGCACCACGCCGCGCAGCGGGGTGAGCACCAGGTCGAGGCGGCTCATCGCTTGCCCTGGGCGAGGCGCTTGGCGATGTCGGCGATGGTCTTCTCCACCTCGTCGCTCAGCGTGCGGCGGAAGAGCACCAGCAGCGCCTCCTCCGCGATTGGGCGCAGGCGGTCCATCGAGTCCGCGATGTCGCTCCACTGCTCCTCGGGGCGCCCCGCCTCCGAGAACGGCTTCCAGACGTCGGTCATGAACGCCTTCACGAACTTCTCGGAGACGTTGCGCGAGTAGCGCCGCAGCTCGCCGACCAGCTCGAGCGCGTGCGGCAGCGAGATCCCGCGCGCCACTACCTCCTCGGCCGCCGCGAGCAGAGTCGGGCTCGGCACCTCGAACAGGTCGTCGCCGACCGGGGTGAGCAGCCCGAGCTTGACGGCGCGGTCGACCAGGCGCCGCGACTCCTCGCCCACGCCGAACTTCTCCGCGAGCTCGGCGGCGCTCACGATCTCCGACTGCTCGCTTCCGCCGAAGGCGTCGGCCGCGTGCTTCACGCGCAGCAGCCCCTCGCCCGACATCCCCGACTCGTTGACCAGGCGCCTGATGCCGTCGAGCTTCACGCCCTCGGCCTGGAGCTCCTGGATCAGCCGGATGCGCG
Organism: Thermoleophilaceae bacterium; assembly: GCA_034663685.1. Lineage (GTDB taxonomy): Bacteria > Actinomycetota > Thermoleophilia > Solirubrobacterales > Thermoleophilaceae > AC-37. Next base: position 29,397 of record JAXDJC010000227.1, on the reverse strand, counting down.
CCACGTGCTCGGGGCCGTAGTAGCCGACGCGCTTGCGCACCTCCGGCGGCGGCAGCAGTCCGCGGGCCTGGTGGGAGCGCAGGTTGCGGACCGAGAGGCCCACCTCGCGGGCGAGATCGTCGATCGTCAGGTCGTTGCCCGGCTCGGTCCCGGCCTCGGGCACGGCTGCGAGCTGTGACTTGGGAGTGGCCATGTGCCGGCGATCGTACCGCAGCTGAGCGTCACGTCTACAACCGTGACGTCAAACACTGTTACGTTCTCGGAGGGCGGGGTACTCCCTGAACATCGCCCTCCCGCCGTAAGGAGAGATTTCACCGTGCAGCTTCTCGTACACGCCGCCGCCGCATCGCCGCCCGCCGGCGGGGCCGCCATCGATCAGGTCATCATCGCCACCGTCGCCGCCAACGTGGTCGCGGGCGGGCTCGCCTGGGTGGGCATGGCCCACCGGGCCGGCAAGCGCACGGTGCTCGCCCCGCTCGCCGCCTTCAGCGAGCGCGTGAGCGGCCTGCCCGCCTGGGCCGCGATTCCCTCCGCCACCGTCACCGGCGCGCTGCTGATCGCGCTGTTCGGGATGCTCTGGGACATCTCGCTGCACATCGCGGACGGGCGCGATCCGGGCCCGCTCGCCAACCCGGCGCACTACTTCATCCTCGCGGGGCTGTTCGGCATCGCGGCAGGCGGGTTCCTCGCGATGGTGCTGCCGCGCGAGAAGCCCAGCGCCACCGCGATCCGCATCCGCGGCGACTGGTACGCGCCGCTCGGCGGCGTGCTGATCACGGCCTGCGGCATGTTCTCCCTGATCGGCTTCCCGCTCGACGACGTCTGGCACCGGCTGTTCGGCCAGGACGTGACCCTCTGGGGGCCCACCCACCTGATGCTGATCGCCGGCGCGGCCATGACGCTCGTGGGGCTGGCCGTTCTGCTCGTTGAGGCCAGGCGCGCTCAGGAGGCCTCGGCGGCGCTCCCGCGCCGCGAGCCGAGCTGGGTCGCGTCGCTGCGTCACGTGGCGCTGCCGGGCGGGTTCCTCCTCGGCCTCTCCACCTTCCAGGCCGAGTTCGACTTCGGCGTGCCGCAGTTCCGCTTCGTGTTCGAGCCGATGATGGTGATGCTCGCCGCGGGCGTCGCGCTCGTGGCCGCGCGCGTGTGGCTCGGGCGCGGCGCCGCGCTCGGGGCGGTGCTGTTCTTCCTCGCGCTGCGTGGGATCATCGCGCTGCTCGTGGGCCCCGTGCTCGGCGAGCCCGCCCCCCACTTCCCGCTCTACCTCGTGGAGGCCGGCCTCGTGGAGCTCCTGGCGCTGCGGCTCTCGCCGCGCCGGCCGCTCGTGTTCGGCGCTGTCGCCGGCGGCCTGATCGGCACGATCGGGCTGGCCGCCGAGTGGGGCTGGTCGCACGTGTTCATGCCGCTGCCGTGGCCGTCCGCGCTCCTTCCGGAGGCGGCACTGGCCGGGTTCGCCGTGGCGATCGCGGGGTCGCTGATCGGCGCCTGGATCGGCGCACGCCTCGCCGCCGACGACCTCCCCGGCGCCCGCACGCCCTGGCTGCGCCGGGCCGCGGTCGGCTCCGCCGTCGTGCTGGCCGGCCTCACCGGCTGGGCGCTGATGAAGCCCGCCGACACGGGCGTGCGCGGAAGCGTCGCGCTCACCGAGGCGAGCCCGGCTCCCAACCGCGCCGTGAACGCCACGGTCACGATCACCCCGCGCCGTGCCGCCGATGACGCCGAGTGGCTCACCGCCACCGCGTGGCAGGGCGGCGACCTCGTGGTGGACCGTCTCAAGCGAGTCGGCCCCGGCGTGTACCGGACCAACCGGCCGATCCCCGTCCACGGCTCCTGGAAGGCGCTGATCCGCCTCCACCACGGGCCCTCGCTGACCGGCATCCCGGTCTACCTGCCGAACGACCCGGCGATCCCGGCCAGGGGCGTGCCCGCGCAGCCGCACTTCACGCGGACGTTCATTGCCGACCACAAGATCCTCCAGCGCGAGCAGAAGGGCGGCTCGCCGGCACTGGTGGCGTTCGCCTACGGAGCGGTGGGCGCGATCGCGCTCGGCTTCCTGGCCCTGCTGGCCTGGGGCGTGCACCGGCTGGCGGGGGCGCGCGGCGTGGAGCCGCCACGGTCTGCGTCGCCGCCGCACGCGCGACGTTTCGCGAGGCGCCGGGCGGTTACCGCCGCCTGACGCCGCGCGGTCCGCTCGGGCGCGGCGCGGCGTTGGTTCTCGGCTTGGATTGCCGGGGAAGGAGCGCGTTTTGGCCGCACCGTCCTGACTTGGTGGGCTCCTGGCCCATCAACCCAGGACAGTGGCCGAAGGCTAGGCGGCGGCGGGGACCCGCTCGCGCCCCGCGAGCGTGGTGCTCGTGGCCGACTCGATCTCGACCGCCGCGAAGGTGCCCGGCTCCGCGGCTCCCGGGAAGTTGACCGTCTTGTTGTGGCGGGTCCGGCCGCGGAGGCGGTCCGGGTCCGTGCGCGACGGGCCCTCCACCAGCACGTCCATGGTGCGACCCACGAAGCGCTGGGCGCGCTCGGCCGCCCGCCGCTGCACCACCTCCACGAGCCGCTGCATGCGCTCGCGCTTGACGCCGTGCGGCAGCTGGTCGCCCAGCTCGGCGGCAGCGGTCCCGCGGCGCGGGGAGAAGATGAACGTGAACGCGGAGTCGTAGCCCACCTCCTCCGCCACCGCGAGCGTCTCCTCGAACTCGGCCTCGGTCTCGCCGGGGAAGCCCACGATGATGTCGGTGGTGAGCGCGCAGTCCGGCACGTGCTCGCGGATCAGCGCCACGCGGTCCATGTAGCGCTGGCGGTTGTAGGTGCGGCGCATGGCCTTGAGGATCCGGCTCGAGCCGGACTGGAGCGGCAGGTGGATGTGCTCGCAGAGCGACGGCAGCTCGGCGTGCGCGCGGATCACGTCCTCGCGCATGTCCTTGGGGTGCGGGCTGGTGTAGCGCACGCGGTCGATGCCCTCCACGGCGTCGACCATCGCGAGCAGCTCGGCGAAGCTGGCCTTGGCGCCGCTCGGCAGGTCGCGGCCGTAGGAGTTCACGTTCTGGCCGAGCAGCGTGACCTCGCGCACCCCGTCGGCGGCCAGGCGCCGGACCTCCTCGACCAGCTCGGCGGCGGGACGGCTGACCTCGCGCCCGCGGGTGGAGGGCACGATGCAGTACGAGCACACGCAGTTGCAGCCCACGGAGATCTGGACCCAGCCCTGGAACTCGCGCCCGCGCTTGGGCGGCAGGTGGCCCGTGAAGCCCTCGAACTCGAAGTAGCCCTGGGCGCTGAGGCTGTCGCTCGTGAGGAACTCGGCCAGCTTGGGCACCTGGCCGGGACCGAAGGCCACGTCCACGAACGGGAAGCGCTCGAACACCTCGTCCTTGATCGACTGGGCCCAGCAGCCCCCCACTCCCACGATCCGGTCCGGGTTCTCGGTCTTCAGGCGCTTGGCCTCGCCGAGGTGGCCTATCAGGCGGTTGTCGGCGGACTCGCGGATCGAGCAGGTGTTGAAGAGGATCAGGTCCGCGCCGTCGCGGTCGGCCACCTCCGCGTAGCCGAGCGACTCGAGCATGCCCTTCATGCGCTCCGAGTCGTGCTCGTTCATCTGGCACCCGAAGGTGGTCACGTGGTAGGTGCGCTCCGGCTTCACGCGCGTGAGGTTAGCCCTGCGCCCCGACCTCGGCGAGGCGCGCGACCGCCGCCTCGCGCCCGCGGTGCCCCCCGCCGCCGGGCCGGCGCGGGTCGTCGTGGTATTCGACCTCAGGGTGCCAGTAGCGGTCCGCCGCGGACAGGCCCTCGGCGTTGAACGCGTCGTAGTCCTCGCGCAGCCGGCGCTCCGCCTCCGTCACCCGAGCCTGGTGGACCCGTCGGCCTCGATCGTCCAGCGCGGGTTGTGCGCGACCTCCCACGGGTGCCCGTCCGGGTCCACGAAGATCCCCGAGTAGCCGCCCCAGAAGGTCTCCCCCGGCTCGCGCGGGATCTGGGCGCCGGCGGCGCGCGCCTCCGCGATCACCGTGTCGACCTCCTCAGGTGAGCGCGTGTTGTAAGCCAACGCGACGCCGCCCCACCCGCCGCCATCCTGCACGCCGCTGTCCTCGGCGAGCTGGTCCCGGCCCCACAGCGCCACGACCATCCCGACCGCCTGGAAGAAGACCACGTCGTCGCCGGGCGCGGCGTTCGTGTGCCAGCCGAGCGCCTCGTAGAACGCGCGGGCGCGGGCGAGGTCGCGGGTGCCGAGAGTGACGAGGCTGACGCGCTGCTCCACAGGCCGAAGGCTACTCGCGCACCCCCGCTACTTCGCTATGTCCACCGAGCGCGACTCGCGGATCACGGTGACCTTGATCTGCCCGGCGTACTCGAGCTCGCGCTCCACGTCGCGGGCGATCCGGTGCGAGAGCAGCGCGGCGGTGTCGTCGTCCACCTGCTCGGGGTGCACGATCACGCGGATCTCGCGCCCGGCCTGCATCGCGTAGACCTTCTCCACGCCGGTGTGCCGCCCGGCGATCTCCTCTAGGTCGCGCAGGCGCTTGGTGTAGTGCTCGAGCGACTCGCCGCGGGCGCCGGGGCGGGCTCCCGACAGGGAGTCGACGATCTGCACGATCACCGCCTCGACCGTGCGCAGCTCCACCTCGTTGTGGTGGGCCTCCATCGCGTGGGCGACGGCCTCGGCCTCGCCGTAGCGCCGCGCCAGCTCACCGCCGACGAGCGCGTGCGGTCCCTGGATCTCGTGGCTCACGGCCTTGCCGATGTCGTGCATCAGCGCCGCGCGCGCCGCCGTCTTGCCGCTGGCCCCGAGCTCGGCGGCGAGCAGGCGTGCCAGCCGCGCGCACTCGAGCGAGTGGGCGAGCACGTTCTGCCCGTAGCTCGTGCGGTAGTGCAGCCGCCCGAGCAGCTTGGAGAGCTCCGGGTGCAGCGTGCCGATGTCGGCCTCGAGCACGGCCTGCTCGCCCACCTCGGCGATGTGGTTCTCGATCTCGGAGCGCGCCTGGTAGAAGGCCTCCTCGATCCGCGCCGGGTGGATGCGGCCGTCCTGGAGCAGCTTCTCCAGCGTGAGTCGGGCGATCTCGCGGCGCACCCCGTCGAATCCGGAGAGGAGCACGGCGCCGGGCGTGTCGTCGACGATGAAGTCGATCCCGGTGAGGGTCTCGAGCGCCCTGATGTTGCGGCCCTCGCGGCCGATCACACGACCCTTGAGGTCGTCCGATTCGAGGTGCACGACGGAGACCGTGGTCTCGTGCGCATGCCCGCCGGCCACGCGCTGCATGACGGTCGAGAGGATGCTGCGGGCCTTGCGCTCGGCGTCGCGCCGGGCCTCCTGCTCGACCTGGCGAACGAGGGCGGCGCTGTCGTGGCGCAGCTCGTCCTCGAGCTCCTTGAGCAGGATCTGGCGGGCCTGGCCCACGCTCAGTCCGGCCACGCGTTCGAGCTCGCGCAGCTGGGTGCGCTTGGTCGCCTTGAGCTTGTCCTGCTCGTGCTCGAGGTTGCGCCGGCGGTCCTCGAACGCCGACTCCCGGCGCTCGAGCTCGGTCAATCGCACGTCGAGCGACTCCTGCTTGCGCAGGATGCGCTCCTCGATGCGCGCGATCTCGGCGCGGCGCTCGAGAAGCTCGGCGTCGAGCCCCTCGCGATCGGCTCCGCCGGGCGCAGCCGCGGGGGCGGGCGCCGCTCGGGAGGGAGCCGCGGCGGGCGCGGCGGTGGCCCTCGCCACGGTCGCGCCGGGGGGGTCGCTCGGCGGGCGCGGCTCGGCCGGCGCGGGGATCGGGTCGGGAGCGTGACCGGCCGCGGCCACGGTCCGCGGGCGCAGGAGCAGGACCACGGTCGCCGATACCAGGGCCGCCACGACTGCTGCGAGCACGATCTCCATCTCTCCGCTCTCCCACTCCGGCGCGCAGCCGGCATCAGGTCGCTATCGAGCGGCGTGGCTCGGCTCTGCCGCAAGACCCAGTCTTGCTCTATGGGCGGGTGGGCGCAGCGAGCGCCCGGAAAATTCCTACGGGTGCCCTGTCCGCCTCCTCTGGGGGCGATCCCGCTCGATTGGTCGGTTGAAGTTCGTCACAGGCTCGTTGGCCGGTTTCCCGCTTCCAGAACAGCTCAATTTGCTGGTGGTTCCGTCTCACGGCGGCCGGTCAGGCCGCATAACTCAAAGGTACCGCTGCGCGCAAGCGCCCGCAACCCGGCCGCGCGGGCGGGCGCGGCGGCGCTCCGGCCGTGCGGCCTAGGCGGCCTGCTCGGCCGGAATCTCGCCCTCGGCCTCCGGAGCCTCCGAGGTGTCCGAGGCATCCGAAGCGGCCGCCGGCTCGCCGTCGCCCACGACCTCGCCGGGCGGCGGCACCGCGGCCAGCCCTCGCGACGGCGTGAGCCCCAGCGCCGCGTAGATCTTGTCCTCGATCTCCCTCGCCACCCCCGGGTTCTCGCGCAGGTAGGCCTTGGCGTTGTTGCGCCCCTGGCCGATGCGCTCCTCCCCGTACGAGAAGAACGAGCCCGACTTCTGGATCAGGTTGTGCTCGAGGCCGAGGTCGATGATGCAGCCCTCGGTCGAGATCCCCTTGCCGTACTCGATGTCGAACTCGGCCTGGCGGAACGGGGCCGCCACCTTGTTCTTGACGACCTTGACGCGGACCCGGTTGCCGACGGCCTCGGTGCCGTCCTTGAGCGTCTCGATCCGGCGGATGTCGAGCCGCTGCGACGAGTAGAACTTGAGCGCCCGCCCGCCCGGCTGGGTCTCCGGCGAGCCGAACATCACGCCGACCTTCTCGCGGATCTGGTTGGTGAAGATGCAGAGCGTGTTGGTGCGGTTGAGGTTGCCCGCCAGCTTGCGCATGGCCTGGGACATCATCCGCGCCTGGAGGCCGACCGTCTGGTCGCCCATCGCGCCCTCGAGCTCGGCCTTTGGCGTGAGCGCCGCGACCGAGTCGATCGCCACCACGTCGACCGCGCCGGAGCGGATCAGCAGGTCGGCGATCTCGAGCGCCTGCTCGCCGTGGTCGGGCTGGGAGACGAGCAGCTCGTCGACATCCACCCCGATCCGCTTGGCGTAGACCGGGTCCATGGCGTGCTCGGCGTCGATGAACGCGCAGATTCCGCCGGTCTTCTGGGCCTCCGCGAGGAGGTGGTAGAGCAGGGTCGTCTTACCCGAGGACTCCGGGCCGAAGACCTCCACGATCCGCCCGCGCGGCACCCCGCCGACGCCCAGCGCGAGATCGAGCGACAGCGCTCCCGTGGAGATCGCGGCGACCTGGACGGCGAAATGCTCGTCGCCCATCTTCATGATCGAGCCCTTGCCGAACGTGCGGTCGATCTGGCTCAGCGCACCGGCGAGCGCGGCATCGCGCGCCTTGGCGATCTTCTCCTGCTCCTTGTCCATTTCTGGCTCCTCTAGCTCTTGAGTCGACAGAAGCTAGAGGCGGGATCGGACGGATTTTCGCCCCCCCAAATGGCGGAAGACGGCTACTGGATCACGGCCAGGCCGAGCGCGAACGCCGCCACCACGATCGCCAGCACCAGCGCGATCCCCAGCCAGGCCCACCACGTGCCGCTGCCGCGGCGCCTGTGGATCGTCATGCGACCGCGGAGGCCGCCGAGGGCTGCATGAGCAGCTCGAGGAACTCGCGGCTCGTGGCGTCCTTGCCGGTGCTGCAGCGGATCCGCTCGCCCTCGGCCGGGGACTCGATGGTGACCGTGGTGTTGATCGCGGCGTCCTCGGCCGTCACGTGCAGTCCGGAGCGATCCCACACCGCCAGCTCCTTGCCGACCTTCGCCGTCGCCCGCGCGGGCCTGCACTTGAACGCGTAGACCCTGTCCGGCGTGAGCGCCAGCAGGAACTGGTTCGGCAGGCCGCCGGCGCGCTTCTTGCCGATCGTCCGGCTGATGGTCGCCGCGAGCGGCGAGAGGGGGCCGAGCGCGAGCGCCGCATAGCCTCCTGTCCGGTAGAAGAGCCAGGCCGCCTCGACCTGCTCGTCCGGGAGCTTCTCCTGACACGCATCGCGGTACTTGGCCTTCCAAGCTGCTGTATCGAACATTGACATGAGCCAACCATCCTCCAGCGCCGGCGCTCCGGTCAAGGGCCTGCCCCGGTCCAGCGCCCGTATCCCGTGGATTTCGCGGCGGGCGGGCGGGCGGACCACGCAAACCGCGGCCCTGGCCCGACGAATCCTCGGCCTCGCCGCGCTGGCGGGGATGGCCGCGGCGTCGCTGGCGATCGTGGCCGGCGCCCAGTCCGGCCTCGGCATCCTGGTGCCCGCCGCCAAGCTCCGCTACCCCGGCTGGCTCCACGGCCCGCTCGCGGGCCTCGAGCTCGACCTGACCCCCGGCGGGCTCGCCTGGCTGCTGCTGGCGATGTGCGCCTGCTACCTGCTCGCCCTCGCGTGCGCGGACTCGATCCCGATCCGCGCCGGGCTCGCCGCGGTGGCCGGGCTGCACCTGCTCTTCGTGCTCGCGCCTCCTCTCCTCTCGAGCGACGTCTTCGGCTACATCGACCTCGGCCGCCTCGGAGCGGTCCACGGGATCGACCCCTACTCGGCCGCCCACACCGTTCTGCCCAAGGACGACGTGTACCTCTACCGCCGCTGGCGCAGCGACCTCCCCTCTCCATACGGGCCGCTCTTCGTCGGCGCCATGTACCCGCTCGGCGCGCTCGGCGTGCCCGCGGCGCTCTGGTCGCTCAAGGCCATCTTCGGCGCCGCCAGCCTGGGGATCGCGGGCCTCGTGTGGCGCTGCGCGCGGCGCCTCGGCCGCGACCCGCTCCCAGCCGTGCTGTTCCTCGGCCTCAACCCGATCCTGCTCCTCTGGGGCGTGGGCGGCGCGCACAACGACTTCCTGTTCGTGCTCGCGCTGATGGGCGCCGTTGCCCTGTCGCTGGAGGGGCGTGAGCGGCTCTCGGGCGCGGCCCTGGCCGCCGGGGCCGCGATCAAGGCCAGCTCCGGCGTGCCGCTGCTGTTCCTGCTCGCGGGCGCGCGCGAGCGGAAGCAGGCCCTGACCGGAGCGCTCGTGACCGGAGCGCTCGCCGGCGTGTTCGCCCTGATCGTGTTCGGGACCGACGTGGTGCGGATGCTCACCTCGCTGCGCGACCAGCAGAGCGCCGTGGCCCTCTTCAGCGTCCCGAACCAGGTCGGCGAGTGGCTCGGCTTCGGCGGTCTCACTGCGGGGATCCGCACGCTGGCCGTGGTCCTGCTGGCCGGGTCGCTCGTGTGGCTCCTCCGCCGCACCTGGCGCGGCGAGCTGCCGTGGTTCGAGGGCGCGGCCTGGGCCACCGCCGTGCTGCTCGTGACGAGCGCCTGGCTGCTGCCCTGGTACCTCGTCTGGCTGCTGCCGCTGGCTGCGCTCAGCGCCGACCGCCGCCTGCGCCTGGCCGCGCTGGCGATCGGCGCATTCGTGGTCTACACGCGGGCCGACCTCTGGCTCGGGCTGCCTCCGCCCGGCTAGCTCGAGGGCTGCTCGACCACGTTCATCACGTCCTCGACGCGCGCGAGCTCGAGCACCCGCTCGATCGGGCCGTGATCCTTGACGACCACGACCCTCCCGCCGCGCTCGCGGGCGCGCCGGTTGGCCGCGAACAGCTGGGCCAGCCCGGACGAGTCCATGAACCCGAGCCCGCGAAGGTCGATCTCGAGCACAGCGGGAGCGGTCGCCTCGGCCTCGGCCAGCCGCTCCGCGAACTCCGCGGCGTTGCTGAGGTCGAGCTCGCCCGCAAGCACCACGCGGGCAACGCCCTCGCGCTGCTCCACGGACACGCCCAGACCGGACGGGTCGTCATCGAGGAGGCGTTTCGGCGCACTCCGGGGTGCGGCGAGGCTACGGCTGTCCGGCATTCGATTCTCCTTCGGTGCGAGTCCCCGCAGGGCCAGCGGGATCTGCGCGCACACTAACCCGTGGCGGGTCGGGCGTCTAGGGCAGGACGTGCCTTGCTTCGGGCAGGTAGCGAGCGCCGCTCGGACTGAGCACCGAGCGGTAGAGCGTGACCGCGACCGCGCTGATGGGAGCCTCCGGCGGCGCCACCTCCAGCGGCCCCGCACGGGCGCCGCGCCTGACCCGCGCGAGCGTCACGTGCGGCCACCACGGGCGCTTCTCCGGCGTGTGCAGTCCGCCGTTCTCGAGCGCACCGGCGACGGCCGCCTGGAGCGCGGTCGCATGGCCCACCGGGTCGGCGAGGTCGAGCGCGAAGAGCCGCGGCGCGCGTGGCGGAACGCCCGTGACCGCGACCGGCTCCAGCATCACGGCGCGGGCGCCCTCAACGGCGGCGGAGGCCACGGCGGCGACCCGCGGAATCTCCTCCTCCGGCCGCCGGCCGAGGAATACGAGCGTGAGGTGGAGGTGGTCGGCCGCCACAGGGCGCAGGTCCTCGCGGCCGGCGATCGCCCGGTCGCGCCAGGCCGCGAGGGCGGCGCGGTCCGCGTCGCGGGGCTCGAGCGCGAGGAAGAGGCGGGCGCTCGGGGCGCCGGGATCCCCGCGAGGCGGCCGCCCGCCGCGGGCGCCGGCCTCGCTAGAACGGGATCTCTTCGCCACGCAGGAGGCGCCGCAGCAGGTGCATGCCCACGGTGGTCGAGCGGTCGCGCACCTCGGCCCGGTCGCCGGGCAGCCGCACGTCGCGCGCGAGCACCGCGCCGTCGGAGCGCTTCGCGCACCAGCACACGTAGCCGACCGGCTTGGCCTCGGTCCCCCCTCCCGGCCCGGCCACTCCTGTGATCGCGATCGCGGTGTCGGCGCCAAAGCGCTCGAGGGCGCCGTCGGCCATCGCGGCGGCCACCTCGGGCGACACGGCCCCGTGGCTCTCGATCAGGCGCGGGTCCACTCCCAGAAGCTCCGCCTTCGCCTCGTTTGCGTACACGATCGCGCCGCCCGTCACGTAGTCCGAGGAGCCCGGCCGCTCGGTCAGGCGGGCCGCCATCAGCCCGCCCGTGCACGACTCCGCGGTGGCGATCGTCCGCCCCGCGAGCAGCGCGGCCACCTGCTCGTCGATGCTCGATCCGTCGGTGGAGAAGAGCGTGTCGCCGTGGCGCTGCGCGATCAGCTCGGCGAGCTGGTCGTAGCCCGCCGCCGCCTCGCGCTCGTTGCGGACCACCACCTCCACCTCGCCGCGGCGCAGGCAGGTGGTTATCTCGAGCTCGCCGAACCGCTCGACGGACCCCTCGGCCACCCGCAGGGTCTCGGCGATCTCCGACTCCGGTATCCCGAACAGGCGGAGCATGTGCTGGTCGTACTCGGTCCGCCCGCCCACGGCCGCGGCGAACTCGGGCGTGCCCGTGGCGGCCGGCCACATGTCGTGGAGCTCGCGCGGCGGTCCGGGGAGCACCACCACCGTGGGGCCGTCCCCGTCCTCCGGCGGCACGACCGCGCCCGGCGCGGTTCCCACCGGCTGGAGGATCGCGGCGCCCTCCGGCACGAAGGCCTGCTTGCGGTTGGCGGCCCGCACGGCGTCGGGATCGAGGTTGCGCCAGCGCTTCATCAGCGGGCGGAGGATTTCGGCGATCCGCTCCTCGAGCGCGTCGTCGAGCTTCAGGGGCCTGCCCTGGAAGTCGCCGACCACCTGCATCGTCAGGTCGTCGGCGGTCGGCCCGAGGCCGCCGCTCGTGATCACCAGGTCCACGCCCTGGGCCGCCATGAAGCCGAGCTGGGCGCGCATGTCCTCGGGCCGGTCGCCGCAGATCGTGATGTGGGCCAGGTCGATGCCGAGCTCGAGCAGCCGGTCCGAGAGCCACGGCCCGTTTCGGTCGCGCACGCGGCCCGTGAGCACCTCGGTGCCGGTGACCACGATCCCGGCGCGCGCGCTCAACCGCAGGGCCTCTGCCCGAGCGGAAGAGGCGTCGCCTTCCCCGTGCGCGAGAACGCGAACCCCGCCCCCGACGCGCTCGGCGGCACCGGTACGCGCCTGCCGTTCGCGGTCAGCCGCACGCCGGCCCGGCCCAGGTTGATCCGCAGGCGGCCGCCGCCGCGGGCCCGGAACGTCCGCCCGGCCGCGATCGTCCCCTCGAACGCCACCTTGCCCTTCCCGTCGTCCAGGCACACGTAGGTGGGGCCGGCCGGCACCACGCGGACGGTCAGGCCGCGGGCCGCCGCCCTGGTCTGGCGCTGGCGGCGCGCGCGGCGCAGCTTGCGGTCGCGCGCGGCCTTCCGCTCGGCGGCCGTCTGCTTCTGGGTCGAATGGGCCGGCGTGCCGCTGCTCTTCTTCTTGCTGTCCCCGCCGGTCAGGCCGAGGACGGCGAACAGGACCAGGAGCAGCACGATCCCGATGGCGAACGCGCCGCCCGGGCCGATCGGGGGGCCGCTGCGCCGGTTGCGCGGCTCGCGTGCGCTGCGGGGCGCGAAGGTCGGGATGTCGCCCGTGCCGCGCGGCTCGTGCTGGGCGCGGTACTCCTCGATCAGGAGCTGGGCGTCGAGGCCCAGGTAGTCGGAGTACGTGCGCAGGAACGTCTTGACGAGCGTGCGGTCGGGCAGCATGCCGAACTCGTCGTTCTCGAGTGCGCGCAGGTACTTGGCCCGGATCTTCGTGTAGGTCTCGGCGTCGGCGATGTCGAGCTCACGCCGCAGCCGGGCCTCGCGCAGCCTCTGACCGATCGTCACGGCGCGTATTCAAGCGGAAGGGCGCCCGCGGCTAGGCGGAGTCGCCGACGCCGGCGCCCACGGGCTCGTCCAGCGCGGCGAGCACGCGCGGCAGATCGGCCTCGCTGATCAGCACCTGGCGCGCCTTCGAGCCCTCGTAGCCGGAGATCACGCCGCGGCGCTCCATCATGTCGATGAGCCGGCCGGCGCGGGTGTAGCCCACGCGCAGGCGGCGCTGGAGCATCGAGGTCGAGGCGCTGCCGAGCTGCACCACGGTGGCGATCGCCTCGCCGAGGAGGTCGTCCTGGTCGGCGTTGAACTCGTCGGCGGGGCGGTCGTCGTCGGACTCGACGGCCTCGAGCAGCTCCTCCTGCAGCTCGGGCTCGCCCTGGAGGCGCCAGTGGTCGGTGATCTTCTCGATCTCGCCCTCGCTGATGAAGGCGCCCTGGATCCGGGCCGGGCGCGACTCGGAGGCGGGCCGGAAGAGCATGTCGCCCTGCCCGAGCAGCGACTCGGCGCCGTTCTGGTCGAGGATCACGCGCGAGTCGGTCTGGGAGGAGACCGCGAAGGCGATCCGGGCCGGCACGTTCGCCTTGATCATTCCGGTGATGATGTCCGCGCTCGGGCGCTGGGTGGCGAGCAGGAGGTGGATGCCCACCGCGCGGGACTTCTGGGCGAGCCGGATGATCGCGTCCTCGACCTCGCCGGGGGCGATCATCATCAGGTCGGCCAGCTCGTCGATCACGCAGAGGATGTAGGGAAGCGGTGCCTCGCCCTCGCGCTCGCGGATCTTGTTGAGCTCCACGAGGTTGCGCGCGCGGGCCTTGCTCATCACCCCGTAGCGCTGCTCCATCTCCTTGATCAGGTTGGCCATCACGTTGGCGGCCAGCCGCGGGCTCGTGACCACCGGGGTGAGCAGGTGCGGGATGTGCTCGTAGTGGTTCAGCTCCACCTGCTTGGGGTCGATCAGCACGAGCCGTACCTCGTTGGGCGTGGCGCGCAGGAGGATCGAGGAGAGCATCGCGTTCACGCAGCCCGACTTGCCGGAGCCGGTGGTGCCGGCCACCAGCACGTGCGGCTGCTTGGCGAGGTCGGTGCCGATCGCCTTGCCGGCGATGTCCTTGCCGAGCCAGACCGTGAGCGGCGACCAGCCGGACGGGGCGTCCTGGTACACGTCCCCGAGGTGGACCATCTTGCGGTCCTCGTTGGGCACCTCCACTCCCACCGCCTGCTTGCCGGGGATCGGAGCGAGGATGCGCACGTCGGTGGCCGCCAGCGCGTAGGCGATGTCGTCGCGCAGCTGGGAGACCTTGGACATCTTCACGCCGGGCGCGAGGCGCAGCTCGTAGCGCGTCACGTGCGGGCCGACCACCGCGCCCACGATGCGCGCCTCGATGCCGAAGTGGCTGAGGGCGTCGACCAGCTCGCCGGCGGTCCGCTCCTGCGAAGCGGTGTCCACCTTGGCCCCGTTCTTGGACCGCTCGAGCAGCCCCGTCTTCGGGATCCGGTACTCGATCCCCTCGGACTCGGTCACGTCGCTGCGCCGGTTGCCCTGAGGGGTGAGCTGCTCGATCTCGGGCTCGGCGGGCTCAGGGTCGGCAACCGCCTCCGCGCCGGCGTAGTGCTCCTCGGCGATCGGGTCCGGGCCCGGCTCGAAGTCGATCTCCTCGGACTCCTCGCCGTAGATCGGGGGGGCCTCGACGTGCGTGGCTCGCACCACCGGCTCGCCGTGCGGCTCGGGCGGGAGCACGTCGTCGGCCGGCTCGGGCGCGGCGGCGGCCGAGGCCGGGTTCGGCCGGCGCGCGCGGCCGGTCACCACCGCGGCGAACTCGCCGGTCGAGCGGCGGACGCGCTGGCTGGTGCCCACGAGGCCCGCGCGGGTCCCCTGGATCACGCCGGCCACCGAGGCGCCGGTGAGCAGCAGCACGCCCGCCAGCAGGAGGAACACGAAGATGATGTGCGCGCCCACGTCCTGGAACAGCGTGCTCGCCACCCAGTAGAGCGCCTCGCCCACCGCGCCGCCGTGGTGCTCGAAGTAGTGGGGCTTCATCCAGCCGTGGCGCGGCGGGTTGGCCGGGCCGAGGCCGAAGAGCCCCCCGGCCAGCCCGAGCATCAGGGCGGTGAGCAGGCAGATGCCGCCGGCGCGGAACGGGTTGACCGACGGGAGCATCGGCCGGAGGACGAACACGGCGCCCGCCGCGAACAGGACGATGGGGATGAGGTAGCCGACCCCGCCGAAGAGGAACACGAACGCCTTCCCGAACGCCCCGCCCACCTTGCCCCCGTCCCAGCCCAGGTAGAAGACGAACGCGAAGAACGCGCCGAGCGCGACCATGGCGAGCCCGATCAGGTCGAAGTGGCGCTGCTCGAGCTCGGGGAGCCTGGGGAGATCGGGCATGCGGACCGGCGGGCGCGCGGACCTCCTCCGGCTCTTGGCGCGCGTGCTCTTGGACGGCTTTCTCTTGGGCGCGGGGCGGCGTGCCATGCGCGTGGAGGGTTCGACGCGCGGCGGCCCGGCCCTGCCGCGATCAGGACAGCTCGGGTGGCATCGCCCGCGGGCCGTCCGGATAGAGGAACGCCAGCTCCTCCTCGGTGAGCTCGAGCGTGTTGCCCGGCTCGGGCGGCGCGCCGGCCACCAGCCACAGCTGCTCGGCGCCCGTGTCGTTGAAGGCCTGGCGCACCGTCTCGGGCTCGACCAGGACCGCGCTCAGGGGCGGGAGCGTGAGCAGCTCGTCGTCTGCACGCAGGCGGCCGGTGCCCTCGAGGACCACGTAGAGCTCGATCGTTCCCCGGTGACGGTGGCGAGTCGAGGCCTGGCCGGGCCGCAGGCGCCACAGCCGCGTGCCGAGGGTCTCCGCGCCCAGCTGCGCGGCCAGGTCGGTGTTGAGAACGCCCATCTGGTTCGACGGCCGCCAGTGGGCCTCCGCTGCGGTGACCACCCGGTAACCGGCCATGGCCCGGCTCAGCCCGCAGCCGCGCGAGACGCCTCGGGCTCACCCGCCGCCTCGGCGGGCAGCGGCACCACGTCCCCCACCGGCCGGCGCCGCGCCGGGATCGCCAGCGCGCAGATGAACGCGATCAGCACCACGGTGGCCGACATCGCGAACGCGATCGTGAAGCCCGTGCTGGTGGGGTACCCGTTGGCCACGTGGCCGGCGACCACGCTGGCCGCCAGCTGCCCGCCGATCGATCCCCCGATGGTCCGCATGATCGTGTTCATCCCGCTCGCGATGCCCGTCTGGCGCTGATCGACCGACTCCACCACCAGGTTGGCCATCGATGCGAACGAGAACCCGATGCCGAGCCCCATGAGCGCCGTTGCCGTGTAGATCGCCCAGCGCTGGTCGTGGACGATCGCGAGGAACGCGAAGGCCGTGGCCGCGAGCAACGTGCCCATGAGCAGCGGCAGCTTGGAGCCCCAGCGGTTGCCCAGGGACCCCGCGATCGGCCCGGCCAGCAGCATCACCGAGGTCGAGGGCAGCATGAACAGCCCCGCCTCGGTCACGGTCGCCCCGAACCCGAAGCCGGTGCTCTCCGGCGTCTGCACGAGCTGCGGGATGAGGATGAAAGAGCCGAACATCCCGAAGCCGATGAGGAGGCCGGTGAGGTTGGTGGTGAGGATCGGCCGCGAGCGCATCATCCGCATGTCCACGAGCGGCTCCGAGAAGCCGAGCTCGTAGCGCACCAGCAGCACCAGCAGCACGGCGGCCGCCGCGAACAGGCCCAGCACGGCGGGCGAGGTCCAGCCCCAGCGATTGCCCTCGCTGACCGCGGCCAGGAGCGCCACGAGGCCGCCGGACAGCAGCCCCGCCCCCACCCAGTCGATGCGCGCCGGGCTCTTGACCGGGGATTCGGGGATGAACAGCCGCGTCATCACCATCGCGATGACCACGAAGACCAGCGCGAGCCAGAAGATCCACTCGTAGGAGAGGTTGTCCACGATCAGCCCGCTCAGCACGAGCCCCGCGCCGCCGCCGATCCCGAAAGTGGCGCTGATCCCGCCGATCGCGGTGGCCACCTTCTCGGGCGGGAACTCGTCGCGGATGATCCCGAAGGCCAGCGGGAACACGGCGCCGCCGATGCCCTGGATCGCGCGGCCGGCCACGAGCAGGCCTATCGAGTGCGAGAGCGCGGCCACGATCGAGCCGAGCGCGAAGAACCCGAGCACTATCAGCAGCATCCGCTCCTTGCCGAACATGTCGCCGAGGCGGCCGGCGATCGGAGTGGCCACCGACGCGGTCAGCAGGTAGATCGTGAGCACCCACGTGACCGACGTGGCCGTGGTCCCGAGCTGGTGCTGGATCTCGGGCAGTGCCGGCGCGACCATCGTCTGCGACAGCGCGTAGGCCAGCGCCGAGATGGCCAGGACCATCAGCGTGATGTTGTGGTGCTGGCGGGCCTTGGGCTCTGCGGCGCTCACAGCTGCTCGACCGCCTCGGCGAGGCGCCCCAGCAGCACCGTCGCCTGCTCGCGCTCCTGATCGGTCAGGCTGAGATAGATCTCGCGCCGCTTGGCCGAGACGAGCTCGCCCTTCTCGCGCACGAGGCGGGCCCCCTTCGGCGTGAGCCGGACGGTGACCACGCGGCGGTCGCTCTCGGAGTGCTCGCGGACCACGATCCCGTCACGGGCGAGCGAGTCGAGCATCCGCGTGGCGGTGGGCGACGCCACCCCGGCCGCCAGCGCGATCTCGCCGCAGGGCAGCTCCCCCCCGGCCTCGACCGGCGCGAGCAGCTGGTACTGCGCGAGCGAGAGCCCGCCGGAGCGGTCGCGCGCCGCGCGCCCGCGCGCCCGCCGGGTGGCTGCGAAGAAATCGTCCCACGCGCGCTCGAACGCCTCGGTGCGCGTGACGGCTGTGGTGCTGGCCGGCACGTGCTTAGCGTAGCGAATGGTTAGCTAGCTACAGATACGGGGCGCAGCCCCGTCGCTAGAGCAGATCGCGGCCACGCAGCAGCGCCGCGCCCGCGGCGAAGCCCGCGCCGATCCAACCGAGCATCACGACCACGGCCACGCCGGCCCTCAGGTGCTCGTCCCCGTGACCGGTGTTGCCGACGATCGCGTTGGGCGCCCCGGAGGTGGGTCCGAACCTGCCCACGCTCGGCACCAGGTTGGCCAGGGTGGGCTCGAGCACGAAGGCGAAGATGAGCAGGCCGATGATCGCCACGACCTGGTTGCGCACGAGAGCGCCGATGCACACGCCGAACGCGCCGAGCAGGGCGCTGACCGTGAGGTTGCGCCAGAGCACGTCGACGAGGTCCCCGATCCCCACCGTGGGCTTGCCGCGCGCCGAGAGGATCAGCGTGCCCACGGCCATGATCGTGACGCTCACGATCAGCGACAGCACGGCGCCCGCCAGCGCGTAGGCGATCGTCTTGGCGGCGAGGAGGCGCGTGCGATCCGGCGCGGCGAGCACGCTGCTCGTGATCGTCCGGTGGCGCCATTCGCCGGCCGCCCCCATCACGCCCAGGAGGAGGATGAAGAGGCCCGTGAAGTCGGCGGTGAAAAGGTCCCGGGCGTCCTGCTCGGTGATGTCCTTGGAGAGGATCGACGTGAGCACGACCACCAGGAGCGAGAGCGCGACCGCCGAGCCCACGAGCGCCGCGAACGTGCGCGTGGTGCGCAGCTTGAGCAGCTCGGCGCGCAGGAGGTTGCTCACGGCTGGTCCGCCGTGAGCGCGAAGAAGGCCGACTCGAGCGAGCGCGATCGCGGCGCCAGCCCGAACAGCACGAGCCGCTCCTCGGCGGCGATGATCCCGACCTGCTCGGGAGTGGCGCCGCGCACGAGCAGCGTGTCGCCGGTCGTCTCGCCCCAGAAGCCGCGGGCCTGGAGCGCGCCGGCCATGCGGGCCGGGTCCTGCGCCCGCACCTCGGTGACCGTCTCCTCCCCCGCCCCGAGCACCTCCTGCAGCGTGCCGCGCCCGCGCAGCTCGCCGCGCGCGATCACCACCACGTCGTCGACCGACTGAGCGACCTCCGCCAGGAGGTGGCTCGACACAAGCACGGCGCGGCCCTGCGCCGCCTGCTCGCGCACGAGCCCGCGCATCCAGGCGATCCCGGGCGGATCGAGCCCGTTGGTGGGCTCGTCGAGAATCAGCACCCGGGGATCGCCCAGCAGCGCCGCCGCGATCGCCAGCCGCTGGCGCATGCCCATCGAGTAGCCCTTCACGCGGCGGCCGCCCTCGTCGGCGAGGCCGACGGCCGCGAGCACCTCGTCGACCCTCCCGGCGGGGTGCCCGCCGGCGGCGGCCAGCACGCGCAGGTGATTGCGCGCCGAGCGGCCGGGGTGGAACGACGCGTCCTCGAGCACCGCGCCCACCTCCGCGCTCGGCCGGTCGAGCTCCTCGTAGCGGCGGCCGCCGAAGGTGGCGGTCCCGGCCGTCGGGTGGATCAGGCCGAGCAGGGCCCGCAGGGTGGTGCTCTTGCCCGCTCCGTTGGGGCCCAGGAAGCCGGTCACGCGCCCAGCCTCCACGTCGAAGCTCAGGTCCCGGACGGCCTCCACCGAGCCGAAGCGCTTCGCGAGCCCGCGGATCTCGATGGTCGCCACGCGGGGATCATCGCGGAGGCCTCGGGCGTTCACCGTCTAACGGGGGCCTAAAACTTCGCTGGAGCAGGGCCTTCGGCACCTAAGATCGAGGGCATGAGCAAGCCCCGCGTGCTGGTTGTTGAGGACGACGGCGAGATCGCCGACGTGCTGCGGCGCTCCCTCCGGATGGAGGGCTACGACGTGCGCGTGACGGGCGACGGCGTGGGCGCGCTCGACGAGGCCGTGGTGTTCGAGCCCGACGCCGTGGTGCTGGACCTGGGCCTCCCCCGACTGGACGGCGTGGAGGTGTGCCGCCGGCTGCGGGCCGAGGGCGACGTGCCGATCCTCATGCTCACCGCCCGCGACGGCCTCGACGCGCGCGTGGAGGGCCTCGACTCGGGCGCCGACGACTATCTGGTCAAGCCGTTCGAGCGCCAGGAGCTGCTGGCCCGCCTGCGCGCCCTCCTGCGTCGCCGGCCGCCGCGCGGCAGCGCGTTCCTCACGGTCGGCGACCTGCGCCTGAACCCGGACACCCGCGAGGTGGCGCGCAGCGAGCGCCCGATCGACCTCACCGCCCGCGAGTTCGAGCTGCTCGAGTACCTGATGCGCAACGAGCGCCTGGTGGTCTCGCGCGAGGCGCTGCTGGAGGAGGTCTGGGGCTACGCCCCGTTCTCCGAGACCAACACGGTGGACGTGTTCGTGTCCAACCTGCGCCGCAAGCTCGAGGGCGGCGGCGAGGCGCGACTGCTCCACACGGTCCGCGGCGCGGGCTACGTGCTGCGCCCGGCATGAGGGCGCTGCGGCGCCTCCCGATCCGCTTCCGCCTGGCGGTCATCTCCGCCGGCCTCACCTTCGTGATCCTGTTGCTGTTCGCCGTGGTGGTCGGCAAGTTCTCGGCCGACCAGGTGCGCTCGTCGTTCGACGACGACCTGCGCCGCACGGCCAGCGACCTCGAGCAGCGCCTGCCGCTCGCCCCCGGGGGGGTCACCCAGTTCTTCAGCGACGAGAGCGTGGAGGCCGCGTCCTCGGGCGGCGCGGTGGTCCGCGTCGTCGCGCTCGACGGGCGGTCGGTGCCGGTCGGCCCTCAGGCTCCGGAAATCGGCCCCCCGCAGCTCGGCACCGTGGACCATGGCCACTTCCGCGTGGTCACCCGCGTGCTCCGCGACAACGGCGAGCCGGTCGGGTTCCTCCAGTACGCCAAGCCGCGCGATCACATCGACGGCACGCTCGGGCGCATCCGCGTGCTGCTCGGGCTGGGCGTGGGCGGCGGCGCGCTGCTCGCGTTCCTCGCAGGCCTGGCGCTTGCCCGGCGCGCGATGGCGCCGATCACCAGCCTCACGCACGCGGCCCAGGAGATCGAGCGCACGCGCGACCTGAGCGTGGAGCTGCCGAAGCCGGAGGCCGACGACGAGGTGGCCGACCTGGCCCGCACCCTCGACGGGATGCTGCGGGCACTCGACTCCTCCCGGCGCGAGACCGAGGGCGCCCTCGCGCGCCAGCGCCAGTTCGTTGCCGACGCCTCGCACGAGCTGCGCACCCCGCTCACCAGCATCCTCGCCAACCTCGAGCTGCTCGAGGTCTCGCTCCACGGAGAGGACGCCGAGACCGCGGGCGCGGCCCTGCGCTCGTCGCGGCGCATGCGCAGGCTGGTGGGCGACCTGCTGCTTCTCGCGCGGGCGGACGCCGGGCGCGAGGGCATTCGCGAGCGCGTGTCGCTCACGGAGGTGGCGCGCGAGGCCGCCGGCGAGGCGGCCCCGGTGGCCGCCGACCACGACCTCGTGCTCGACCTGCCGCAGCAGGGCCCGGTGATCGAGGGCGTGTCCGACGACCTGCACCGGCTCACCCTCAACCTGATCGAGAACGCCCTCGTCCACACTCCGCCGGGCACGCGCGTGACCGTGCGCGTGGGCGAGGCCGCCGGCTCGGCCGTGCTCGAGGTGGAGGACGCCGGGCCCGGGATCCCGCCCGAGGCGCGCGAGCGGATCTTCGACCGGTTCGTGCGCGGCAACGGCGAGACCGGCGGCGGCAGCGGCCTCGGGCTCGCGATCGTGCGCGCCGTGGCGGAGCGCCACGGCGGCGCGGTGGAGGTCGGCGCCGGGCTGGTGGGCGGTGCCCGCTTCACGGTCCGGCTCCCGGTGGCGGGCGCCGAGAAACCGCCGCCGCCGGACCCCGCTCAGCGGGTGGCCGGGTTCACACCTCGACCACGACGGGCAGCACCATCGGACGCCGCTTGAGCCGTTCGTAGACGAACCGCGCGATGTCGTCGTGCAGGTGGCCCTGGAGCAGGTCGATCTCTGAGATCTGCTCCTTGGCGGAGCGGGCGAGCGACTCGTCCACCGCCATCCGGAGCTCGTCGAGCAGGTCGTCGCCGGCGCCGTCCAGGAACGGCACGCCGCGGAAGATCAGCTCGGGCGGGGCCACCGAGCGGCCGTCCTGCTCCGACACGGTTGCCACCACGATGAAGATCCCGTCCGCCGAGAGCATCCGGCGGTCGCGCAGCGCGATGTCCTCCACGTCGCCCACCTCCATCCCGTCCACGAAGATCATCCCGGCCTGCTCGCGCTCGCCCAGCCGCGCGCCCTTCGAGGTCAGCTCCAGCGGCACGCCGTTGGCGGCGAGGAAGCCGTTCTCCCGCGGGACCCCGACCGTCTCGGCCAGCTCCCGGTGCAGGCGCATCCGCCGGAAGTCGCCGTGGAACGGCATCACGTAGCGCGGCGAGGTGAGGTTGATCATCAGCTTCAGCTCCTCGGCGTACCCGTGACCGGAGGCGTGGATCGGAGCGTCCTTGGCCGTGACCACGTCGGCGCCGAGCTGATAGATCCGGTTGATCGTCTCGTTCACCGCGCGCTCGTTGCCGGGGATCGGCGTGGCCGAGAAGAGCACCGTGTCGCCCTCGCGCAGCTCCACCTGCGGGTGGTCCCCGTGGGCCATGCGGCGCAGGGCCGACAGGGGCTCGCCCTGGCTGCCGGTGGAGATCACCACGAGCTTGTGGTCGGGGAAGTCCTGGATCTCGCGCACGCCCACGAGCATCCCGTCCGGCACGTGGATGTGGCCGAGGCCGCGCGCGATGTTCACGTTCTTGCGCATCGAGCGGCCCACCAGCGCGACCTTGCGCCCGGTGGCGGCCGCGGCGTCCACCACCTGCTGGACCCGGTGCACGTTGGAGGCGAAGCAGGTGACCACCACGCGCCCGCGACAGCGCGCGATCGCCTCCTCGAGGCGCGGGCCGATCATCGACTCCGACAGCGCCACGCCCTGGCGGTCCACGTTGGTGGAGTCGCCGCAGAGCAGCAGGATCCCGTCGCGGCCGAGCTCGGCCAGCCGCGCCATGTCGGCCGGCTGCCCGTCGACCGGGGTCTGGTCGAACTTGTAGTCGCCCGTGATCAGGGTGGTGCCGAGCTCGCAGGTGATCGCCATCGCCAGGCAGTCGGGGATCGAATGCGACAGCCGGACCGTCTCGATGCTGAACGGGCCCGCGTCGAAGGTCTCGCCGGCGCTGACGTCGTGGAGGTCCACCGAGTCGGTCAGCTTGTGCTCGTCGAGCTTGGAGCGGACCAGGCCCACCGTGAGCGGCCCGCCGTACACCGGCGGCGAGTGCTCGGGCCCGATCTCGCGCAGCACGAACGGGAGCGCGCCCACGTGGTCCTCGTGCCCGTGCGTGAGCACGATGGCCTCGATGTCCGCGGCGCGGTCGCGGAGGTAGGCGAAGTCCGGGAGCACCAGGTCCACCCCGAGCTGGTCGGGCGTGGGGAACATCAGCCCCGTGTCGACCACCACGATCCGGCCCTCGTACTCGACGACCGTCATGTTCTTGCCGATCTCCCCCAGACCGCCGAGGGGGAGGATCCGTAGCGTGCCGCTCACACCGCGCTCAGAAGCTCGTAGCGCTCGAGCATCGCCCGCACCACGGCCTCGTCCTCGTCGGAGAGGTCGACCAGCGGCAGGCGGAAGCCCCCGACGCTGTGCCCGGCCATCCGCAGCGCGGCCTTGATCGGCATCGGGTTGGTGGTCACGGCGAGGGCGCGAAAGGCATCCTCGAGCGACCCCTGGATCTCGTGCCGGCTCTCGGGCTCCTCGACGATGCGCTTCATCTCGTTGCCGAACAGGTGCGAGGCCACGAGGATGCCGCCGGTGCCGCCGGCGTCCATCGTGCGCGCCAGCACGTCGTCGTTGCCCGCGAGCAGGTCGAGCCCCTCGATCGCCTCGATGCTGTCGTTGTTCGCCTGCTTGACCGCCTGCACGTTGGGGATCGTGGCGGCCAGCTCGCGAAGCAGCTCGTTGGGCACGTCCACCACGCAGCGGGAGGGGATGTTGTAGGCGATCAGCGGTAGGTCCGTGGCCTCGGCCACGGCCTGGAAGTGGGCCGCGATCCCGCGCGCGTTCGGCTTGTTGTAGTACGGCGTGACGATCAGGTGGGCGTCCACCCCGATCTCCGTGGCGCGCTCGGTCAGGTGGACCGTGTGGGCGGTGTCGTTCGAGCCGGTCCCCGCGATCACCAGGGCATCCCCGGCCTCCGCCACCGCCAGCTCGAAGAGGCGGCACTTCTCGTCGTCGTCGAGCGTGGCGCCCTCGCCCGTGGTCCCGGCGATCACGACCCCGTCGGACCCGTTCGCCAGCAGGTGGTGGATCAGGTCGGCGGCTGCGGCCTCGTCGACGCGGCCGCCGGCGTCGAACGGCGTGACCATCGCGGTTAGGACGCCCCCGATCGGCATCGGGCGAGATTACCGTGCGGACCCGCGGGTAACTGCTCCGCCGGCACGTTTTTGGGAGTTCGCTCACCTCGTCATACAATTCCGCCCGCAAATGGCCACCTCGCACGTCGACTACAGCCACCGCTCCGCAGTCCAGAAGCTGGGCGTGCGCGAGGGGGACCGCGTGGAGATCACCGGCGACGTCGGCCCCGGCCTGCGACGCGACGTGAAGGAGGTCACCGGCCGCGGGCTCGTCAAGAGCGGCGACGTGGACGGCGCCATCGTCCTGGTTGAGTCGCTCGAGGCGGCCAAGGCCTGCCTCGAGACCTACCGGGCCCGCCTGCGCGACGACGGCTACCTCTGGCTGATCACCTGGAAGCGCGGCCACGATTCGTACATCAACCAGATGCACCTGGTCCCGCCGGCCAAGGAGCGCGGCCTGATCGACAACAAGACCTGCTCCGTGGACCACGAGCGCTCCGGGATCCGCTTCGTGGTGCCCCGCGCGCTGCGCAAGGCCGCCGCGAAGGCGGCCAGCGGCGACGGCAACGGCAAGGGCTGAGGCGGCCGGCGGTCAGCGCGGCTTGCGCGCCGGCCCCGCGGCCCCGCGCTTCCCGCACTCCTTGCCGGCCGGCGTGTAGTCGCCCTCGGCCCGGGCCCGGTACGGCTCGTCGGTGATCACCACGTTCCCGCTCTGGGCCACGATCGAGGGCAGCATCACGCCTCCGTTCTCGTTGTAGCCCGGGTCGGAGTGGCCCGGGCGAAGGCAGTTCGACTCGAACCGGTTGCCGCGCCCGCGCAGCTGGTAGCTCTCCGCGTTCCAGCGCACGACCGAGTTCGAGATGAGGTTGTCGCGCACCACGTTTCCCGAGCTGTCGTTGGAGAAGATCACGCCGCTGCCGTTGCCGTCGATCGTGTTGCGCACCACGGTGATCCGCTGCGCGGCCGGGTAGAGCTGCACGCCGCGGTCCGCGTTCCGGAAGATCACGTTGTCGCGGATCAGCCCGCCGACCGAGTCCACGATGTAGATCCCGTGGTCGTTGTTGGTGGGCGGGTGGCGGCCGCAGTCGTGGATCCGGTTGCGCTGGATCACGATGTTGTCGGGCCGGGCGCCGTTCCACGTGCGGGCCGTCACGCAGATCCCCTTCGAGTTCGTGATGTCGCTGTCGGAGATCACCACCTCGGGAGCGTTGATCGTCGGGCTCGGCAGCCCCTGGCGGGCGTAGGATCCGTCGAGGCTCAGGTCCACGAGCTTCTGGCGCCTGCCCTCGAGCACGATCCGCCCGCGCCACAGCGCCCGCTCGCCGGGAGCGCTGCGTAGCGTGACCTTGCGGCGGTGGACGATCACCTCGGTCTGGGTGTACGAGCCGCCGCGCAGGCACCCGGTCTGCCCCGCTCCCAGAGCCGCCACGAGCCGCCCGGGCGTGCGGAACGGCGCCCGCGGCGCGCCCGACGCGCGGTCGTTGCCCCAGGTGGCCGCCATCCTGTCGCAGGCGCGCTCCGCCTCGGCGGAGGGGGGCGAGGATTGCGCCGCCGGCATCGCGCCGGGCTGGCCGCCGGAGGGCGGGGCGCTCTGGGGCGGAGCCGGGGACGGGCTGGGATCCAGGTCGGGCAGCCCGGGGATGAGCGACGCACCCGCGAGCACTCCAGTCACGACCAGCACCTTCAGCACCGCAGCACGCCTCCTCCGGACGACATCCGTGTCTCCATCGCCGAGGGTACCCAGGCGTGAGCCATCCCTCACTTATGCACCTCTGGTTCGAATACTGTCGAACCATGCTTGCCAGGCTTCAAGACGGGCTAAGGGTGGTGATCCGCGAGATCCGGCCATCGGACCGCCATCTTCTCGAACGCGGCCGCGAACGCTTCTCCGACGAGAGCATGCGGCGCCGCTTCCTCGGCCCCAAGCCGAGCCTGAGCTCCACCGAGCTGCGCTACCTGACCGAGGTGGACGGCCAGGACCACCACGCCGTCGTGGCGGTCCTGCTCGACGATCCCGACGCGATCGTGGCCGTGGCCCGCTTCGTGCGGCTCGCGGACGAGCCCACCACCGCCGAGGCGGCGATCATCGTGGCCGACGAGTACCAGGGCCGCGGGCTCGGCAAGCGGCTCGCGCACCAGCTCGCCGACGCCGCCCGCGACCGCGGCATCCGCCGCTTCACCGCCTCGATGCTCACCGACAACGCCGCCGCCCTGGCGCTGATGAGAACCCTCGGTGAGCGCCTGGCCTCGCACTACGACCACGGCTACCGCGAGGTCGTGCAGGAGATCGCCGCCTAGCGAGCGCCGCTGCCGTCGCCCACGGGCTGGTCGATGTAGACCGTGTCCTGGGTGGTGTCCGTCCGGCCCTGGTCGTCGGTCACGGTGAGCGTGACCGTGTACTCGGGATTCGAGCCGAACACGTGCGTCGGGTTCTGCTCGAGCGAGCCGGTGCCGTCACCGAAGTCCCACTGCCAGGCCTTGATCTGACCGTCGGAGACCGACGAGCTGTCCGAGAACGAGATCGTCTTGCCGTCGTCGGAGATCGGCTCCCAGAAGAAGCGCGCCGACGGCTTGACCGGCGGGGCCACGGGCCCCGTGTACTGGAAGTTGACCGTGGCCGGCTTGCCGGGCCGCCCCAGGTCCCCGACCACGACCACCGCGTAGCAGTAGGACCCGGCGGACGCGAAGCCGCTCTGATCCACGGTGAACTGCGGCTGGCCGGCCTTGGCCTGCTCGTCGCCCACGGGCTCGGCCTTCTTGTCGTCGGCCCCGGTCGGGCAGGCGTCCTTGCGGCGGAGCACCTCGATCCGCTGCACCTGCGAGCCGGTCGGATTGGTCCACGAGACCGTCACGCCCGAGCCGCCGTCCCCCGTCGGGGCGGCGGTCACGCCCGTGACCTGCGGAGGCTCCTTGCTGGAGTCGCAGTACTCCGGGCCCAGCTTGCCGATCTTGCCCCCGAAGATCGCGATGCCGCCCCTCAGGTCGTCGGACTCGAGCAGGCGGCAGCGGTACTGCCAGGCGATCTTCGGCTGCGGGCACCCGCCCCCGACGATCGGCTGCATGATCGCGCACACCTTGGTCTCGTGGTCGAGGCCCATGATGTGCCCCATCTCGTGGACGAACACCTGAGTGGCCACCCCGTTGCCGGCGGCCTTCGTGAGCTGGCCCTTCTGGATTCCGGGCTGGACCTCGATCTTGCCCTGCCAGCGGCCGCCGGAGAAGTAGTAGGTGGCGAGGCCCGCGGACGGGATGTTCGAGGTCACGGTGAGCGGCACGACCCCGGAGCCGCGGTGCTTCACCGCGCTCCAGTGAACCTTCACGCCGCTCTTGTTCCACGCCTGCGCGGCCTGAGCCACGTTTGCCCTGTACTGCTTGCCGGTGGCGTCGAAGTAGCGGATCGTGTGCGACGGCCAGTGGTAGTTGGGGAAGCGCTGAAAGGACTGCGCCTGCTGCGCGAGCGCCAGCGTGAGCACGGCCACGGCGGCCGCGAGGACGGATGCACGTCGCACGCTGTCGAGCCTAAACGCGCCGGAGCCGCTGCGCCACCCAGGGTGGCGCGGGGCCGCTAGAGCAGCGTCTCGAGCCCGAAGGTGGGCGAGTGCTCGAGTGAGCCGACCTCACGCACGGCCAGCAGCACGCCGGGCATGAACGACTCGCGGTTGATCGAGTCGTGGCGGATCGTGAGGGTCTGGCCCTCGCCGCCGAAGATGACCTCCTGGTGGGCCACCAGCCCGGGCAGGCGCACCGAGTGGATCGGCTCGTGCACGTTGCCGCCGGCCTCCCGGATCAGGTCGGCCGTGCGCGCGGCGGTGCCCGACGGTGCGTCGAGCTTGCGGTCGTGGTGCAGCTCCACGATCTCGCACTCCGGCATGTGCTTGGCCACCAGCTTGGACGCCTCCATCATCAGCACGGCGCCGATCGCGAAGTTGGGCGCCACGAACAGGTTGGCGTCGCCCACGCCCTCGAGCTGGGTGAAGTCGGCGCCCGTGGTGCCCATCACGCAGTGCACGCCCGCCTCGAGGCAGAGCCGGGCGTTGGAGAGGCAGACGTCGGGCGTGGTGAAGTCCACGACCACGTCGGCGTCGCCCAGCACGTCCTGGAGCGACTCCTCGAGCATCGGGTCGGCCCTGCCCACCAGGGCCATGTCGTCGGCGCCCTCCACGGCGGCCACCACCGCCTGGCCCATCCGGCCCGCGGCGCCCGACACGACCACGTTGATCACGCCGCGGCCGCCAGGGTCGCGTTCACCGGCTCGAGCGCGCTGCGGAACGCGTCCTCGTCGTCCCCCACGCCCGCGGCTGAGAGCCTGTCCGGCGCGAACAGCTCGCCGGCCAGCTCCGAGACGGCGTCGAGGTCCACGGCGTCGATCGCCGCGATCATCTCGTCGAGCGAGAGCAGAGGCACGTCCATCAGCAGCGAGCCGCCGAGGCGGTTCATCCGGCTGAGCGTGGACTCGAACGACAGCACCATCCGGCCCTTCACGTTCTCCTTCGCGCGCGCCAGCTCGTCCTCGTCCACCGGCTCGTCCACGATCCTGCGGAGCTCGGTGCCGATCACGTCCATCGCCTCGGCCACGTTGTCCGGCCGGGTGCCCACGTAGAGCCCGACCTGGCCGGAGTCCGCGTAGTGGCTCGCGTACGAGTACACCGCGTAGGCGAGGCCGCGCTTCTCGCGCACCTCCTGGAACAGGCGTGACGAGGACGACCCGCCGAGGATCGTGTCCAGCACGCGCAGGGCGAAGCGGCGCTCGTCGTGCCGGGAGATGCCGGGCCCGCCCAGGCAGAGGTGGTACTGCTCGGTCTGCTTCTGGTGGAACGCGGCGCGCGGCGGGCACGCGACGGGCGCGGGCTCGGCCGCGTCGGCCTTCCCCATCGGCGCCGTGAAGAAGCGCTCGGTCAGCTCGACCAGGCGCTCGTGGTCCACGTTGCCGGCGGCCGCGACCACGAGGTTGGGCCCCACGTAGCGGGAGTCGTGGTAGGCCGCGATCTCCGGGACCGGCACGTTGCCCACCAGGTCGGCGGTGCCGATGATCGGACGCCCGAGCGGATGGTCCCCGTAGATCGCCTGGGCCAGCACGTCATGGACCTTGTCCGACGGCTCGTCCTCGTACATCGCGATCTCCTCGATCACCACCTGGCGCTCGGAGTCGATGTCCGGGTACGACGGACGCAGCACCATGTCGGCGAGCACGTCGTAGGCGCGCTCGAGGTGCTGGTCGAGGAAGCGCGAGTACACCGACGTGGTCTCCTTGCCGGTGCCTGCGTTCGCCTCGGCTCCCATCCCGTCGAACGTCTGGTCGATCTCGATCGAGGTGAAGCGGTCGGTCCCCTTGAACAGCAGATGCTCGAGGAAGTGCGAGATGCCGCCCTGCTTGGGGCTCTCGTTCCGCGAGCCGGTGCCGATCCAGAGGCCGAGCGCGATCGAGCGCACCGACGGCAGCCGCTCGGACACGACCCGGACTCCCGAGTCGAGCCGAGTGAGGCTGTGACCGTCGGTGGTGCTCAGTGCTCTACCGGGAATCCCGCGCGTGGTCAGGGCGCGGGCCGCGGTCGCCGCCACTGTCGCGGCCGCCGTCGCGTCCGCCGCGGTCACGGCCGCCGTCACGGCCGCCGCGTCCTCCGCGGTCGCCGCCACGTCCGCGTCCGCCACGGTCGCCGCCGCGCTCACGGCCGCCTCCGCCGCCGCCGCC
>JAXDJC010000209.1:0-12288 GCA_034663685.1 Thermoleophilaceae bacterium | reverse complement strand
AGCCCGCAGACGATCACGCTGTCGAAGCGGCGCGCGCGCACGTCCTCCGGGCGCGCGATCTGCACGCGGTCCGGCGCCGGCGGCGCGCCACGGCGCACGTCGAGGTCGGCGAGCAGCTCGTGCAGGTGCTCGCGCGGGGGCACGAGGCCCGCGTCGGCGCGAGCGAGCCGCTGCACGTCGGAGAGCGCGCCGCGCAGGGCGTCGCGCGCGCGAGCGTCCTCGCGCTCGTGGTCGGCGAACACGTGCGCCTGGCGCAGGTACGGGCGGCCGAAGAGCCACTCCGCCTCCTCGTCGAGCCGGGCGGCGAGCGCGGCCGTGTCGCGCGTGCGCGCGAGCCGGTCGATCTCCTCGAGCGGCCAGCGCTCGGCCTCCCACGCCTGCCGGGCGGCCTCGGCGGTGTGGATCCCCTCGCGCCGCAGCTCGTGCTCGAGCGCGTCGGCGAGGTGCGGCGCGTCAAGGCGCCCGGGCATGCGCAGGTAGGCGAGCAGGTCGTCGGCGCTGCCCTGGCCGAGCGCGCAGCGCAGCAGCGCCAGCACGCCCTGGCCGAGGCCGGTGTGGCCGAGCGGCACCCAGCGCTCCAGCGAGTACGGGATGCCGTAGGCGCCGAAGACCTGCTCGATCAGCGACGCGTACGCCGCCGGCGAGCGCAGCACCACCGCGATCTCGCCCGCGGGCGTGCCGCCGCGCAGCAGGGCGAGCACCTCGGCGGCCACCAGCTCCACCTCCGCGCGCTCGCCGCCCGAGGCGAGGAGGCGGATGGCGCCGCCCGGGTCGGGGGCGTCCTCGCCCGCCTCGAACAGGCGGCGCTCGACCGTGTTGAGCGCCGCGCGCGAGGCGGGGTCGTAGTGCTCGGCGGAGCTCGGTAGGGCCACGTGCTCGGCGGCCACCGCCTCGAGCCGGCGGATGAGCGGCTCGACCGCCTCGAAGGCGGCGCGTCCCTCCTCGTACGGGAGCGAGACCGCCACGTCCGCCTCCGCCGCGCCGGCAAGGGCCTCGATCAGCGCCAGCTCGATCGGGGTGAAGTCGTCGAAGCCGTAGACGTAGACCGGCGTGCGCCCCCAGTCGGCCGGGCGAGCGCGCAGAGCGTCGAGCGCGCGCCAGGCGAACAGCTCGTCGTCCACCAGCCGCGCGCGCTCCAGCGTGGCGCGGTAGGAGCGGTAGAGGGCCGCCACGTCGGCCGCGAACCCGGCGCGCGGGCCACCGCCCGTCCACGCATCGAGCGCCTGGGCCAGGCGCTGGGGCTCGACCATCGACCGGCCCAGCTCGCTGAAGAAGCGCTCCGCCGCGCGCGTGAAGCCGGGCCGCTCGGCGGAGCGCCGGAGCGCGGTGAGCGACGCGTCGCGCACCGCGCGCTCCACGATCAGCCGGCGCTGCACCCGGCTGGCGCGCCGGGCGCCCAGCACCTCCGAGCCGCAGCGCTCGGCCACGATCTCGAAGAGCCGCTTGAACCGCTCGACCCGCGACCCGAGCACCGCCCCCCGCGCAGCGAGCTCCCGCTGGCTGTGCTGGACGTCCGAGAACGCGGGCACCACGAGGATCGGCTCCGCGGCGAGGCCCGCGCGGTAGGCCTCGAGGATCTCCCCCGCCTTGCCCGAGTTCGCGGGGCCGGTGACCAGCTTGAGCGGCATCCGGCCATTCTGGGGGCGTGAGCCGACGGCGGGGGCGCGCGCTGCCGCTAACTGCGGGATGTTCGCGAGCGGGCGCTCAGTCGCCGTGGACGGTGATCGTGACCTCCTTCCCCCGACCGATCAAGAGCATCACCCCAAAGCGACCCCCCAAGTCGGGGCGTTGCGCTGGCTACGGCGCCGCGGCCAGCACGCCGCCGGCCCGCGCCTCGCGCAGCGCCTCGGCGTAGCGGGCGGCGGGGAACATCGGCGGCGCCTCCTGGAGCTCCCAGCCGCGCCCGGGCCAGAAGAGCCAGCGGCCCACGCGCACGCGGCCGTCGCCCAGGCGCTCCACGCGCAGCTCCTCGCGCATGTCGCCGGCCCGGCCGGCGGAGGCTCCGTACTCGGCCGGGTCGCCGCCGTTGGGAGCGGCGAGCGCGGCCTCGAGCCGCTCGCGGTCGCGCGGCTCGATCCAGTCCTTCTCGAGCGCCGCCGCCACCAGCCCGGCCACGTCCTCGCCCGGCAGCTCGGGCGCCCGCCGCTCGAGCGACCCGCGCGACCACTGCGCCAGCCTCACCCCGCCCGGCACCTTCTCGAGCCGGACCTCGTAGGCATCGGCGTCGTCCCGCTCGTACGGCCCCACCGACACGTGCGGGCCGCTGAACTGGCGCGAACCGGGCTTCTCGGCCCTGCGCTTACCCGGTCCCGAGGCGCTGCGCCTCGGCCGCGGCCGCCCCGGGTCGCGCGAGGGGTCGAGCACCGTGTCCTTCGAGCAGATCGAGCAGTCGGCGGTGAAGCGGTTGTGGCGGCAGAACAGCGAGGTCACGCCGCCCGGAGGGTAGTCGGCGGCTGGCATGATCCGCGGATGCTCACCGCGGTCCTCTCGGATCTGCACGTCGGGGCCGTGACGAAGCAGTCGGTGGCCACCGACCCGCGCTCGCTGGAGATCCTCGCCGAGCGGCTCGCCGGGGCCGATCGCGTGGTGCTCCTCGGCGACGTGCTCGAACTGCGCGAGGCCCCGCTCGGGGAGGTGCTGGCGGCCTCCGAGCCGCTCTTCCGCACGATCGGCGCGGCGGTCGGCGGCGGCCGGGTGACGATCGTGCCCGGCAACCACGACCACCACCTCGCCGCCCCCGTGCTCGACGACCGCCGGCTCGGCATGAACGGCAGCCTGCCCGTGGAGACCGTCGTTCCCGCCCCGCCGCACGGGCCCGCCGGCCGGATGGCCGAGTGGCTCGGCCCCGCCGAGCTCGAGCTCGCGTACCCGGGCCTGTGGCTGCGCCCCGACGTGTTCGCCACGCACGGCCACTACCTCGACCTCCACAACACCGTCCCGACGCTGGAGTGCCTCGGCGTGTCGGCCGTCGAGCGCGCGCTTGGCGGCGCGCCGGCGGGCGGGCGCACGCCGGAGGACTACGAGGCGGCGCTCGCCCCCATCTACGCGCTCACCTTCAGCCTGGCCCAGGCCGGACGCCGCTCGCGCCGGCTGACAGGCGGCGCATCGGCGGCAATATGGGCGCGCACGGGCGGCTCCGACGGCTCCCCGAGCCTCTCGGGGCGAATCCTCGCGGGCGCGGCCATCCCCGCCGCCGTGGCCGCGGTCAACCGCGCGGGGCTCGGGCCGTTCCGCCCGGACCTGAGCGGCACGGCGCTGCGCACCGCCGGCCTGGCCGCGATGGCGGAGGTGGCCGAGCGGCTCGCGGGGAGCGCGCCGCACGTGCTGTTCGGGCACACGCACCGGTCCGGCCCGTGGCCCGGCGACGACGCCGGCGAGTGGTCGCTCGCGGGCGGCGGGCGCCTGGTGAACACGGGCTCGTGGGTGATGGACGACGCCTTCGCCCCCACGGGCGGCGGGGTCAATCCGTACTCCCCGGGCACCTGCGTGTTCCTGGAGGGCGACGCCCCGCCGCGGCTGGAGCGCCTGCTGCCGCCCGGCGCCCCTACTTGAACCTGAGCCGGATCTGCCGCGGCCGGCTCGGCCCGTGGCTCGGGTTGTCCATCACGGTCATCGCGACCGACTGGCCGCTCTTGATCCCGTCGACCGCCTGGCAGTAGCTGCCCAGGCTGGCCGCCACCCGCTTGCCGTTGATCTGCGTGATCAGCACCTCGGCGAGCCGCTGCGTCTCCGCGTCCGACCCCGCGGCGGGCACGCCCGCGACCATTCCCTCCGGCAGCTTCTTCTTGTCGAGCTCCTTCTTGGGCACGGCCTCGAGCCCGAGCCCCGCCCAGCCGATCGAGCGCTCGGCCCTCAGGTCGCCGGCGATCTCCTTGAGCCGGTCCACGCCGATCGCGTAGCCCTGCCCCTGGATCGGCTCGCCCTGCAGCTGGGTGAGGATCGCGGTGTTCACGCCCACGAGCTTGCCGTCCTTGTTCACCAGCGGGCCGCCGGAGTTGCCCGGACTGAGCGCGGCGTCGATCTGGACCACGTTGTTCAGCGGCGCGCCGGCCGGGTCCGGCACGTTGAACGAGCTCTTGAC
Organism: Thermoleophilaceae bacterium; assembly: GCA_034663685.1. GTDB lineage: Bacteria > Actinomycetota > Thermoleophilia > Solirubrobacterales > Thermoleophilaceae > AC-37. The sequence continues at coordinate 8,207 of JAXDJC010000209.1, read as the reverse complement.
CACGGACACGGTGCCCGTCGTGCTGCTGAGGTTGTCCTGGAGGCTCGCGTTGGCGGGGTAGCCGAGCGCGACCACCTCGTCGCCCTGCTTGACGTCGCCCTGCGACGCCAGCTCCATCGTCTTCAGACCACTCGTGTCGCCCACCCTGAGCACGGCGATGTCGTCGCACGGCGCCGCGGCGAACACCTCGGCCGTGCGGGAGCTGTCGCCCACCCCCACCTCCACCTGCTGCGCGGCGTTGACCACATGGAAGTTGGTCACGATCAGGCCCTGCTTCGCGTCGAGCACGAAGCCGCTGCCGCCCGCCCCGCCCCTGCCCAGCCGCGCCTTCACGAGCACGGTCCGCGGCTTGGCGTCGGACACGATCTGGGCGGTGCTCTTGCCGTTCCCGCCCGTGAGGAGCAGGACCGCGATCACCGCGGCGGCGCCGAGCACCAGCGCGCCGGCGGCCAGCAGCATCGCCCTCCGGCTCATCCGGACCATGCGCCTGCGCTCGCCCGCGGGGACCACCTCCACCGCCTCGCCCTCGGTGGTCACGCGAACGGTGGCGGGGTCGTCCGAGCCGGGGCCGCCGTCTTCGCCCGGCATCACCTCGACCGTCTGGCCCTCGGTCTCCACCCGCACGACCGGCGCCGGCTCCGCGGGGCCGTCCGCGGCTTCGTGCAGCGCCCTCGCCTCCTCGGCCGGATCGTCGACCGAGGGCCGGAGCACGGTGTCCCCCACCCGGATCTCCTCGCCGCCGGCGATCCGCGTGGCCCCCTCGATCCTGCGCCCGTCCACGAAGGTCTCGCCCTCGAGCGGGTGCAGCTCCACCACGCCGTCGTCGCGCACCTGGAAGTAGGCGTGCAGCGGAGCCACGCCCGGGCCCTGCACCATCAGCTGGGACTCGCCCCCGGACCCCAGCAGGAAGCGCTCGCCCTCGACCCGCACGGAGAGCCCCTCGCCCTCACCGGAACCGATCGTCACCCACATACCGCCCCCTCCTACCGGGGCGGTCCTGTCCGCCCTTCTGGGCGCGGCAGTCTAACCCGCTGGACAGGTTCCGCGCAGCGCTGGAGAGAGATTGTCACGTTGCCCAGGCCGCGCCGTGAGTTACCCCAGGCTGCGTCATAGACTGCCAGCCGTGTCACCAGGGGGCTCGGGTTCCAGCCGGCGGCGACTCCAGCCCGCCCCTCCTCCGGGCGAGCCCGCGGCGCCCGGGCGCGCGGCCGGAGCCGGCGAGTCCCCGGTCCGCCGCCGGGCCGGCGCGCCGCGCCTGATCGAATGGACCGGCGAGCGCTGCGTGCCATGGACGCCGGACGTCCGGGTGGCCTACGAGCACTACCACCGCTACCTCTGGGCAGCGCCCCTCGTGGCCGGCCGCCGCGTGCTCGACCTCGGCAGCGGCGAGGGCTACGGGAGCGCGATCCTGGCCGGTGCGGGCGCCGAGGCGGTGACCGGCATGGACATCGACGAGCGCGCCGTGGAGCACGCCCGCCTCAGCTACAGCGCGCCCAACCTCCACTTCGTGCGCGGGTCGGCGCTCGACCTCTCGGAGCTCGGCCCCGCGGCCTTCGACATCGTCGTGGCCCTCGAGATCCTCGAGCACGTGGCCGACCAGGACGCGTTGCTCGAGCAGGTCGAGCGCGTGCTCGATCCCGCCGGGCTGCTGCTGCTGTCCACCCCGGACCGGCTCGTCTACACCGAGGCCGAGGGCCGCGAGAACCCCTTTCACGAACACGAGCTGACCGAGCCCGAGCTGCGTGAGCTGCTTGGGGGCCGCTTCCCCCACGTGGCGATGTGGGGGCAGCGCGCGAGCAGCGGCTCGCGCATCGCCTCCCTCGACGGGGCGGCCCCGGACACCGGCTCGGCGTTCTCCCTGGAGCGCTCCGCGGAGGAGTGGCACGAGGCCGGCGCGCCGGCGCCGATGTACCTGATCGCGGTGGCCTCCCGGACGAGCGTGGACCTGCCGCCGCGCGAGTCGGCGCTCCACGACCACGACCTCGAGCTCCTGCGCGAGGGCGAGCGCGAGATCACGGCCGCGCTCGAGGCCGCCGAGGCCGCGCGCGCCGCGGCGTCGGCGGCAGGCGCGGAGCTGAGCACGGCCCGGGAGGAGCTCGCGCGGGCGAGCGCCGAGGGCGAGCGGGTGAGCGCCGAGGCCGAGCGGGCACGCGCCGAGGCCGAGGGCGCGCGGGCGGAGCTCCTACGGCTCCGCGAGAACCGCGCCGAGGCCCTCGACGCCGAGCTGGTCAACCTCAGCCGGCAGCTGGTGGCCGCCGAGGCGCGCACCGAGGCGGCGGAGGCCGCGGTGGCCGCGGAGACCGCGCGCGGGGCGGACGTGAGCCGGCGGCTCGCTCGCGTGGAGGGATCGGTCACCTGGCGGGGGCTCCAGCGCGCGCGCGCAGGGCTCTACGGGCCGCGCGGCGAGCGATCCCTGCGCGGCCGGGCCCTCAGCGCGGCGCTGCGCGCGCTGGGGCGCTCGGAGGCCGAGCGCGGCGCTGCAGAGCGGACGGCCGGCCGGCCCGAGCCCCTGCCGCCGATACGGATCCCGCACTTCGAGCATCCGCTCGCGTCGATCCTCGTGCCGATGCACTCGAGCGGCGCCGCCGGCGAGCGCGCCCTGCGCTCACTGGCCCGCAACACCAGCGGCATCCCGTTCGAGCTCGTGGTGGTGAACGACCGCGCCGACGAGGAGACCGCGCGCGTGATCGAGGCGCTCGAGAACGCCGAGGTGATCGTGAACTCGGAGAACCTCGGCTTCCTCGCGAGCACCAACCGCGCGGCACACGCGGCGGGCGGCAGGTACCTGGTGCTGCTCAACGACGACACCGAGGTGCAGCCGGGCTGGCTCGAGGCGCTGGTGGACTGCGCCGACTCCGACCCGCGGATCGCCTACGTGGCCGCCAAGCTCGTGCATCCCGACGGCCGCCTCCAGGAGGCCGGGAGCATCGTCTGGCAGGACGCCACCGGCTGGAACTTCGGGCGCGGCGACAGCGCCGACCTGCCCCAGTACAACTACCGCCGCGACGTGGACTACGGCTCCGCCGCCGCCGCCCTCGTGCGCGCCGACGCATGGAACGAGGCGGGCGGGTTCGACGACCGCTTCGGACCCGGCTACTACGAGGACACCGACCTCTGCTTCGCGCTCCGCGACCGCGGCCACCGCGTGGTCTACGAGCCGCGCGCGGTGGTGGTGCACCACGAGGGCGTGAGTCACGGAAACGCCGCGGACGACCCCCGCGGAAAGCGCCACCAGGAGCTGAACCGGCCCAAGTTCGTGGCCAAGTGGCGCGCCACGCTCGAGGCCGGCCACCGGCCGCCGCCGCCGGCCAGCGACCCGCGCGTGGCCGCGGACCGCAACCCCGGTGAGCACGTGCTGGTGATCGACCACCGCGTGCCGATGCCCGACTCCGACTCGGGATCGCTGCGGATGTTCGAGCTCCTCAGGGCGCTGCGCGAGCGCGGCTGCCGGGTGACCTTCCTGCCGGACAACCTCGGCGCCCAGCAGCCCTACACGAGCTGGATGCAGTCGTTCGGCGTGGAGGTGCTCCACGACCCGCTAGACGTGCCGGCCGAGCTCGACGCGCTGCGCGGCCGGGTCTCGCTCGCGATCGTGAGCCGGCCGCAGATAGCGGCGCGCTACCTCGACGCCCTGCGCGAGCGCATCCCGGGCGCGAGGGTGGCCTACGACACCGTCGACCTCCACTACGTGCGGGAGCAGCGGCGTGCCGAGCTGGGCGAGGGCAATCCGGCGAAGGCCGTGGCGCTGCGCGAGATCGAGCTGGCGCTGATCCGTGCGTGCGACACCACGATCGTGGTCACCGAGCCCGAGCGCGCCGAGGTGCTGAGCGCTGTGCCGGACGCCGACGTGAGGGTGATCCCGAACGCGAACGACGTGGCCGAGGTGGTGCCGCCGCCCGACGGCCGGGAGGGCCTGCTGTTCGTGGGCGGCTTCCAGCACACGCCCAACCTCGACGCCGCGATCGTGCTCGTTCGCGAGATCATGCCGCTCGTCTGGCGCGAGCTGCCCGAGTGCGTGCTCACGATCGTGGGGCCGCACAGGCCGCCGGAGATCGACGCGCTGGCCTCGGCGCGCGTGCGCGTGGCGGGCTGGGTCCCCGACATGACCGAGCTGCTCGAGGGCTCCCGGCTCATGGTCGCCCCGCTGCGCTACGGCGCGGGGATGAAGGGCAAGGTCACGCAGAGCCTGGCCGCCGGCCTGCCCGTGGTCACCACCACGGTCGGCGCCGAGGGGCTCGCGATCGAGCCGGGCGAGCACATGCTCGTGGCCGATCACGTGGATCAGATCGCCGCCGACGTCATCCGGCTCTACCGCGACGACGAGCTCTGGCGGCGCCTCTCGGCGGCCGGGCAGCGCGCCGCGGAGGCCGGCTGGTCGCGCCCGGCCATGCGCGCGTGCGTGGACGAGCTGGTCGAGGCCGCCGCCGCTCAGCCGGGCGGCGGCGCGCGGTCGTCCACCACGTAGGCACGGAGCACCGGCCCGGGCGATACGTCACGCACACGCGCCCCCGGGCCCAGCGCGTGGATCACGTTCCGCACCGCCAGGCTCGATCCCTGGAAGATCTCGGTGTCGTCGTGGTGGAACATGACCAGAACCCGCCTGCCGCGGAAGTGGTCGGCGGCGATCTGCCCGGCCGTGGCCTGCGCCCCGCCGGCGAACGCCGGAGGCAGGTCGCGGAAGCGATCGCGCACCGCCTCGCCGTCGAGCGCGAAGACCGGCGGGCCTATCCCCCAGTCCGCGGCCACGATCTCGTCCACGCCGGGACCGAGCGCCTGCGCGACGCGGGCCATGTCGTAGATCTCCGGACTCCACGCCACGCTGTACCGATCGCCGTGCTCGAACGCGTGCACGTACTCGCGCGCCGCGTCCACCTGGAGGACGGAGAGCCACACGAGCCCCGCCGCCGCCGCGCCCGCGGCCAGCGGTCCGAGCCTCCTGGGTCGCAGCCGCAGGCCGAGGGCCACGAGCGACACGGCCAGCAGCTGCGGCAGCGGCCAGAGCTGGATCATGTGGTGCGGGCCGCCCACCTGCCGGGTGCCGACGAGGGCCACCGCCATCACCGCGATGGCGATCAGGAAGAACGCCGCCGGCCGCGTCTCCTCGCGTGGGAAGCGCCCGCGCAGGGCGAGAGCCAGCACGATCGCGAGCGCCCCCAGCGCCGCCGCCGCCACGTATACCCCCGGCGCGGGGGTCGGGTGCGGGAGGGTCGCTCCGGTCATGAACTGGTAGACGGTGCTCCCGTCGAAGGTCCCGTGGAAGAGGCTCCAGCGCCGATCGAGCCGCTGGGCGAACGTGTCGTTCGGCGTGACGAGGGGCAGCTCGCGGGCCGGCAGGATGCTCTTGACCGACATGAGCGCCATCACGCCCGCGAATGCGGCCGCCGGCAGCGCCGCCGCCAGCGGCCGGGCCCGCACGAGCCGCAGCAGCTCGCGACCGTGCACCAGCAGCGCGGCCGTGGCCAGCGCGGCGATGAACCACACGAAGTCGATCTTGTTGAAGACCCCGAGGAGCAGGGCCGCCGCGAGCACCCACGCCCAGCGCACCGACCGCGTGCGCACGAGCGCGAAGTAGGCCAGCAGGGCCATCACCCTCAGCACGCTGCCCACCACGATCGGCCCCCAGTCGGCCTTCGCCATGACCGCGTAGGTGGGGTCCGTGGCAAGCAGGACCGCGAGCAGGGCGGCCGGCCACGGGCCGAACAGCCGCCGCGCGAGCAGGAACGCGAGCGCCACCGCGAGCAGGGCGAGCAGGACGGCCGGCACGCGGATCGTCTCGATCGACACGCCGAACGCCGTGAACACCGGCGCGAACAGCCATGACTTGAGGCCGCCGATGTACGGGAAGATCTTGGTGACCACGCCGTGGAAGCGGGCGTGCACGAAGTGCTGGTCGGGGTGGTGGGCGCCGAGCGCGGCGTTCACGAACGCGCTCTCGTCGTAGTAGAGGCCGGGCCGGTCGATGGCGCTCAGGGCCGTGGAGCAGAAGAACGCCGCGGCCGCCAGCGCCACGACGTACGGAAGCGCGGCTCGCACCCGGGCGCCGGTCACGTGCGCGGCCTGCGCCTGCGGACCGCGGCCGCCGCGCACGCGCCCGCGATCGCCGCGGCGGCGCCGAGGGACAGCAGCAGCGCGAGCGTCCAGTGGGTGGGGCGGTAGCTCATGGCCACGCGGTGCACGCCCGGCGGCACCTCCACGGCGCGCAGCACGCCGTCGGCTCGCACGATCGGCCGCCTGCTGCCGTCGACCCTCGCCGTCCACCCCGGGTAGAAGAACTCGCTGGCCACCAGCACCCCCGCCGCGGGGGCTCGGGACTCGAACTCGATGTGCGTCGGATCGCGGCGCACCACCCGGACGGCTCCCGCCGCGGCCGCGGGGGACGGCGGGGTGCGCGGGGCGGAGCCGAGCACGACCGACTCGCGCAGGGGGAACTGCGGGCTCGTGGCCAGCTCGATCGCGCGCCGGCGGTCCGGCACCACCTCCGCCCGTCCCGCGAGCCACGCCCTCGGCAGCGCGCTCGGGTTCTCGTACACCTGCGCCGCACCGAGGCCGAACACCAGCTTCCAACCCTCGACCGGGTTCTTCGTCACGGCGTAGCGCACGTTCATCATGTCGTGCACCCGCGAGGGCGGGGCGCCCCCCAGCCCGAACAGGTCGAAGAGGTCTTGGGTCATCGAGGCGCCCTTGCCCTGGAGCATCTCGAGGTGGTGCACGTCGCCGCTCTCGATCGGTATCACGGCGTCGGGCGAGCTCACGCGGAAAACCCCCGGGCGCGTGCGCAGGAACCGGATCACGTCGTTCTCCGCGTAGTACCGGTGCGGCTCGAAGTTGCCGCGCCCGTCGTAGGCCGCCGCCTCGCCCACGGTCGCCTGGCCGAACGGCACGAGGTCCAGCACGAGCACCGCCACGCACAGCGCGCCCGCCGCGGCGGGGGTGAGCCAGCCGAGCGCGCGCCCGGCCACGATCGCGAGCCCCGCCACGGCGAGGGCCGCCGCGATCTGCACCCCCTCGTCGTGTCCGCCGAGCGGCTTCCCGTCCACGGCCTTCGCGAGCACGATCGCCACGGCCGCCAGGCCCACGGCCGCAAGCGCGCCGCGGAGCGCGAGCGGAGCCGCCGGCCGCGCCGGCCACGCGGGCCTGCGCTCACTCAGGGCCGAGGCGCCGTAGCCCGCCAGCACCGCCAGCGCGAAGTGCGTGAGCATCAGCGCCCGCACCGGCTCGCGCAGCTTGTCGATCAGCGGGATCAGGTCGTACGCGGCCCGGTGGACCCCCGCCTGGTAGCCCATCGCGTAGAGGAGCGACAGCAGCGCCAGCCCGGCCCAGAACACCGCCCAGCGCCGCGGTGCGCGGGCGAGCCCCACGATCGCGAGCAGGAGGGTGAGGATCCCGATGTAGGGGAACCCGTCGCTCACCTCCGGCGCGAACGCGGGCGAGAGGAAGCCGTCGAGCTGATCTGGGTCAAGCAGGTTGTGGTGCCCGATCACGTCATACGGCAGCTTCTGGTTGCCCACCGCGGGTGCGGTGTCGCCCAGGAAGCGAACCGCGTGGTCCTGGTACTCCACGGACGGGATCAGCTGCACCGCGGCCAGGGACCCGCCCACCGCCACCGTGACCGCCACCACTCCGGCCGCGCGCAGCGCCGCCGCGCCCCGAGGGGGCGTGAAGGCCGCGAACCACGCCGCGTAGGCCACCAACGCGAGGATCGCGAACCCGGCGGGTTGGATGTGCCCGGCCAGCACGCTCATGCCGAGGGCCCCGCCGGCGGGCAGGGCCACCCACGCGGCGCGTGTCAGCGCCACGTGCACGAGGCAGAAGACGAGCGGCACCCAGGTGGCGGCCGCGAAGATGTTCGCCTGCGAGGGCAGCCGGTGCACCATGTAGCCGCCCATCGCGAACGCGAGCGCCCCCACCACGGCGCCCGGGCGCACCAGGCCGATCACGCGCAGGAACGCGTACATGAAGACCGCGGCCATGATCATGTGCACGATCAGGAACGCCGTGATCCCGCGCGCAGTGACGCCCGACCCGGTGACGAGGAACAGCAGGTGGTTGAGCGGGTAGAAGAGCGCGGTCTGGAGCTCGCCCACGAAGCTGTGCCCGCCGAACTGGTACGGGTCCCAGAGCGCCCCGTCGCGAGCGGCGAAGTTGAACCAGGGGTAGGTCTGGTGCGAGTTGTCGGGGAACGCGAGCAGCGCGCGCTTGCCCGAGAT
>JAXDJC010000287.1:0-2569 GCA_034663685.1 Thermoleophilaceae bacterium | reverse complement strand
GCCGATCTTGCACATGTGCTGATCCCGGGGGCCAACTCGGTGGCCATGATGGCGCCGTTGGGATCGTAATTAAATCGCGTCAAAGCATTACGGGGGCCAGTGTCGACCACACTGAACGGGAGTCCGGTTCGATAGAAAATCGTGCCTGCGATCGTCCAGCCGCCCATCAGCATCTTCGGGCCGTGCCGGTACAGGTGCCGCACCACATCGTCCCACACATAATTGGCGCTGATGTAGTGCCGCACATCGTAGTCGCTGTTGCCATAGTTGTACTTGCGCCAGTTGCGCGGATCTTCAGGAATCCGAATGCTCAAAAAAGAGAGCGTGTAGTCGAAGGGGAGTTCACCACCGTTCGACACTTCGTCCAGAGAGTGACTCCATGTGTAGTTAAAGCCAAACTGGAAACCGGCTGCCAGCCGTCTTCTCAGGCTCAATACCAAACCGTTGTATCGCGAGACCGCAGCGGTCTCATAGTTGCGGAGTTCGCCGAATCGGGGGTCAGGAGGCGCCGGGGGCAGGAAGGTGGCGCCCCCGCACGTCGTTGGCGGACAGTAAGCGTTGACGTTCCAGTTGCGGATCAGCCCATGGATGCCGTGATTACCAACGTAGTTGGCACTGAAGACCATGTCGAACGGAAGCTCGCGCTGTAGCTCCAGGTTCCATTCCTGATATTGAGGTGTCTGAAGACCTGCAGTGGTGACATATATCGGCGGCACAAACGCCGGATTGCCGGCCTGGATTTGCCCAAGAGTAGCTCCGCTTGCGAAGCCCGTAAGGAACTGCTGATTCGCCTGCGCCGCTTGTGCCCACAATCCATTGGCGGCTCCGGGTGCAAGTGCCCCGCCGGTGACTGTGAGGTTGTTGACTAAGGGCGTATTACTTAGGGTCCTTTGTGCAAGGAGCGCGGGCAATGCGTTGTACATGATTCCCGCGCCGCCCCGAATCACGGTTTTGTGACCGCCAGGGTTCCATGCAAAGCCAATCCGAGGAGACCAGTTCACAGCGTCCAGGTAAGTGTAAGCCTGGTGCCGGTTTGACTCGATTACCTGGTTATAGGGCTGATTTACATCGTGAGGCAGCTTGTTGAAGGGTAACGTAAGGTTTGAGAAACAGTCCTGCTGGCAGACCGGGTTGGAGTTGTGTTCCGCCCGAAAACCGATATTCACGGTTAGATGGGAACTCACCTTCCAGTCATCCTGGAAGTACATTCCCAGGTTATAGAGAGCAAGCGGTGCTTCGGTACGGTTCGGAAACACCTGCTGCAAATTGCTCAAGGGTCCGCCTCCCGCGTAGAACTCCGCAAGACTCCCTGCGGTGAGAGTGCCCGTGAATCCGGTTGCCAGCCCGAGTTCTGAAATATCGTTACGGACAAAGTTGAAACCCATCCGGAACGTATGCGAGCGAATGACTTTCGACAGGTTGTCAATTACCTGATACTGAGTCACGCGGCGACCCTGGGGGTAGAGATTCGTCTCATACCCAAGCGGATAGAAAGGATTTCCCGAAACCGAAAAAGTCGTTGGGAACAGAGACGTGGTCGCACCGAGATTCGCGGGTCCGAACGCTGCGCTGTAATAGAGCCCGGCGAGCACGAATTCATTGACCATTGAACTGCCGAACGTGTGCGTCTCGTTCAGATTTCCCGCCATCTGCGGCTGCGTGCTGACAGAGCTGAGCAATGGGTTCAGAGGGTCTGTGTAGCTCGGTTGAGTGCCGTTGTCGCGCCAGATGCGGACGTAGGCGCGGTCATTGGTGCTGATCTGGTGATCCACTCTAACTGCATACTGATACTCTCGCGCCCGGGCCGGAGCTGCCGCACGGAACTGCAGTATGCAAGGGGCTCCGGCAAGGGCGGTGAGAGCTGAAGCCGGCAGACCGGTACAGCCCCCGCCCGAAATGGGAGTGCCGGTGCCGGCACCCGGCGCACCGTTATAGACTGCAAAACCCTGCTGATAGAACGGCACTGAACTGGCCCGCCCAGTCGCAGTCAGGTTCGCGAGGACAGCGCTCTGAAACTGGGGGCTTGGTATCTGGACCAGCACTGGAGAGCTCGGGAAGACCATGCGAAGGCCCTCGTAGTTGGCAAAAAAGAACGTGCGGTCTTTCCGGACAGGTCCGCCGACGCTGGCCGCCCACTGGTTCACATTGTCAAATGGTCTCGCGATGCCGGAAGCATTACTAAAAAAATTGTTGGCATTCAGAATCCGTCCGTTCCACCACCAGATCGCGTCGCCATGCAGCTGGTTATTGCCCGACTTGGTGACGTAGTTGACCTGCGCGCCTGCGAGTTGTCCGTACTGCGCCGAGTAAGGGTTACTGACCACCGTGGCCTCACTGATTTCGTTCTGCCCCAGGAGCAGATTGCTGGCCCCGCTGTTGTTCACGTTGAAATACGGATCGTTGTTGTTCTGTCCGTTAATAGTGAACAAATTCGCGGTGCCTGGCAGCCCAAAAGCCGAAAACGTTCCATAAGAAGGGCCTGCTGTAGCCTGGGTGTTCATCACAACACCAGGCGCGGTCTGAGCCACATAGGTCAGATCACCACCCGGATTTGGCAGAAACGTGAGTT
>JAXDJC010000225.1:0-6592 GCA_034663685.1 Thermoleophilaceae bacterium | reverse complement strand
AGGCGGTCGAGGAGATGTTCGAGCGCACCGACCACGCGGGCGGGCACTGGCACATCGTTCCGGGCGACTCCAAGAAGTACGCGCGGATCTTCGTGCTCGAGACGACCATCGAGGAGACCGAGCGCGGAATGCGCGAGCGCGGCGTGGAGCCGGTCGACGTCGAAGCGCTCTGGGACGAAGCGGGCTAGCGGCAGCTACCCGGCGGGGCGGTTGGTCACCTGCTCGTTCGGCTCCGTGCTCGGGTCGCGCACCACCTTCGGCGGCTTCTTGTTGGTGTCCACGAACAGGCACAGGAAGCGCTGCCGCCTGTCGTCGGAGATGCAAGTGCGGAAGTAGCCGTCCGCCAGGCGCGCCGTGTTGGCGGTCTCCAGGTTGCGCACGTACTCCGGCCCGCCCCGGGTCCGCACGTAGCGCTCCACGGCGGCGGCGTTCTGCTCGAGCGCCTTGGTCTCGAGCACCCGCGGCTCGCTCGTGGCCAGGCCCCACCCCAGCACCCCGAGCATGCCGAAGGCGAACGCGATCACCACGCCGCGATCGACCTGCACCTCCCAGTGGGGGTCCTCGATCCCCTGCTGGGCCCGCTTGCGCTGCGCGAAACGAGCGACCGCGTCCGCCGACGCGATCACCCCGAGGTTGCCGAAGCCCGACAGGATGAACGCGATCGGAAGCTCGATGCCGGTGCGGATCGGCGAGAGGTTGTGGAGGAGGATCGCGTCGACCACCACGGCCACGGCGAAGGCCGGCCAGCGCCACGCGCCGAGGAGCCGCCAGCGCAGGCGCCGTGTCCAGAAACGGTCCTCTGCGGTCACACGGTGAGCGTAGGATGGTCGGTGTGACGAACCGCTCTGAGCTGTGGGTGGCGAACATGAGCCGCCTGCCGTACGCCGACGCGGTGGCGGTCCAGGACCGGATCCGCTCCGCCCGGCAGGACGGCGCGATCCCCGACTCGCTGCTGCTGCTCGAGCACGACCCGGTCTACACCAAGGGCCGCCGCACGGCCCCGAGCGACCTGCCGATGGGCGAGGGCTGGTACCGCTCGCAGGGGATCGACGTGGCCGAGACCAGCCGCGGCGGGCGCGTGACCTACCACGGGCCGGGGCAGCTAGTGGGCTACCCGATCGTGGGCATCGGTGACGTGATCGCGTACGTGCGCACGCTCGAGCGCGCCGTGATCGCGGCGCTGGCCGACGAAGGCGTGGAGGCCGGCGTGCGCGAGGGGCTCACCGGGATCTGGGTGGGCGAGCGCAAGATCGGCTCGATCGGCGTGCACGTGGCTCGCGGGGTCACGATGCACGGGTTCGCGGTCAACGTGGACTGCGACCTCCAGCCGTTCGAGTGGATCGTGCCGTGCGGGATCGACGGCGTGCGCATGACCTCGCTGCTGGCCGAGACCGGCCGGACGGGCGCGATGCACTGCTTCCGCAAGCGGATGGCCTGGCGCTTCGCCGAGGCGTTCGGCCTGCGCCAGCGAATCGTCACGCCCGACCGCCTGCTCGAGGCCGCGACGGAGCTGGTGCCCGCATGAGCACGCGGTCGAGGGCAAATCCCGGCGGCGCGCGCGTGCTCAACATGGGCGAGGTGCGCCCGTTCCGCGAGCGCAAGCCGCCGTGGTTCAAGGTCCGCGCCCCCGGCGGCCCCAAGTTCATGGAGCTCAAGAGCATGATCGACGGGCAGGGGCTGAACACCGTCTGCGAGGAGGCCGCCTGCCCCAACATCGGGGACTGCTGGGACGCCGGCACGGCCACCTTCATGATCCTCGGCGACACCTGCACCCGCCGCTGCGGGTTCTGCAACGTGCGCACGGGCAAGCCCGACGCGCCCGACCCGCTGGAGCCGCTGCGCGTGGCGCAGTCCGTCAAGCGCATGGGCCTGCGCCACGCCGTGATCACGAGCGTGGACCGCGACGACCTCCCCGACCTCGGCTCGATCGCCTTCGTGGGCGTGATCCGCTCGATCCGCCGGTTCGCGCCCGGCTGCAAGGTGGAGGTGCTCACCCCTGACTTCCGCGGCGAGGAGATGCCGCTCGCGCGCGTGATCTCCGAGCGTCCCGACGTGTTCAACCACAACGTGGAGACCGTGCCGCGCCTCTACCCGCTCGCCCGCCGCGGGTCGAATTTCCTGCGCTCGTGCCGCGTGCTCGCCAACGCCAAGGACATGGGCGGCGACGAGGTGGTGACCAAGTCCGGGCTGATGACCGGCCTGGGCGAGACCAGGGACGAGCTGCTCGAGACCTTCGGCGTGCTGCGCGAGCACGGCGTGCAGGTGCTCACCGTCGGCCAGTACCTGCGCCCCACGCGCGACCATCTGCCGGTGGTGCGCTACTGGCACCCGGACGAGTTCGCCGACCTGGAGCGCGAGGCCTACGCCATGGGCTTCGACTCGGTGGCCGCCGGCCCGCTGGTGCGCTCGAGCTACCACGCCGAGCAGACCCTCGCGCGGGCCGCTTCGCGCTGACGTTCCCTAACCTGACCGCCCGCCTTGCTGCCGCTCAAGGACAACATCCCCACGCGCCGGTTCTCCGTGGTCACCGTGGTGATCATCGTGCTGAACGTGGTGATGTTCTTCGGCTTCCAGGGCGCGCACTGGGACGGCGGCGGCTTCGCCGTGGACACGCAGAACACGATCAAGTACGCCGAGATCCCCTACGAGATCACCCATCCCGGGAAATACTGCGGTGCGACGGGCGACGCGGCGAGCCAGAACGCGCAGATCGGGTGCGGCACCAAGGCGGCTCTGGCCAAGGCCGGGACGAAGCCCGGGCCAGACCAGCCACCCACCTGGCTCACGGTGCTCACGTCGATGTTCATGCACGGCGGCCTGCTGCACATCGGGGGGAACATGCTGTTCCTGTGGATCTTCGGGAACAACATCGAGGACGCGATGGGGCGGTTCAAATTCGTGGCCTTCTACCTGCTGGGAGGCCTGGCGGCCACGGCCGCGCAGACGCTCGCGGAGCCGAACGCCGTGCAACCGACGCTCGGCGCCAGCGGGGCGGTGGCGGCCGTGCTGGGCGCCTATGCCCTGCTCTATCCACGCGCGCGCGTGGTCACGCTCGTGTTCATCGTCATCTTCATCACCGTGATCGAGCTGCCGGCGTGGCTCGTGCTGTTCGGCTGGGCGATCCTCCAGGTGCTGAGCGCCGGGTCGCAGGTGGCGGGCTCCGGCGGGGTCGCCTACTGGGCCCACATCGGGGGGTTCCTGTTCGGCCTCCTGGCGATCAAGCTCTTCGCGAGCAGGCAACGCCACGACTACGTCGAGCCGCGGCTGCCGGTCTACTGATGGGCCGCAACGTCGCGCTGGTGGCATCGCTCGCGTTCATCGGCATGCTCGCCTACCTCACGGTCCACGTGGCCGTGACGGACGGCGTCACGGTCCTCGTGGTGGTCTCGCTCCTGATCCTCGCGGTCCTCGGCTTCGGCGTGATCGGCGCGCTCACGGCGCCACGGGATGAATAGCCCGCTCCAGGGCGGCGCCGTCAAGCGCCGGCGCGGCAACCGGCGGCTGCTCACGCTGCTGGCCGTTCTGATCGCGATCGGCGCCGTGAGCGCGACGGTGGTGCTCGGCGGGGAGCATCACCGGTCGTCGGGATCCGGCTCCAAGACGCACGGCGACCGCCTGCCGGCGGATGCCGCATCCATCGCCATGCCCGCCGGGCCGCCCGGGATCTCGTTCGGCGGGAGCACGCAGACGCACCTCCACTTCAAGCGCCCGCCGCGGGCCGGGCTGCTGCTCGACGTGGACAGCGGCGAGGTGCTCTGGTCGCGCAACCCGCTCAAGCGGCTCCCGATCGCGAGCCTGACCAAGGTGATGACAGCGCTGATCGTGGTGAAGCGGATCCCGGCCGGCGCCGAGACCCGGATCAGCAAGAACGCCACGAAGTTCCGCGGCTCCGAGGTGGGCGTGCTGCCGCGTGGCAAGAAGGTGCCGATCGAGGCACTTCTGGCCGGCATGCTGCTGCCGTCCGGGAACGACGCCGCCGTGGCGCTGGCCGAGGCGGCGGCCGGCTCGGACCGCCGCTTCGCCAAGGAGTCGAGCCGCCACGCCCAGGAGCTCGGGCTCGGCTGCACGCACTTCGTGGATTCCTACGGCCTGCACCGCGGCAACGTGTCCTGCGCCGCCGACCTCGGCGCGATGACCCGTCTCGCGATGCGCGAGCCGCGGATCACGCGCATCGTGCGCCACCCCCACCTGATCGTCCCGTTCCCGATCAGCGGCCACCGGCTCGACGTGTACGCCACCAACCCGCTGCTGCGCACGCACTACCCCGGCACGATCGGGCTCAAGACCGGGACCACCGACCCGGCCGGGCACTGCCTGATCGCCGTGGTGCGCCACGGCAAGCGGACCCTGGCGGCGATCGTGCTCAACTCGCCCGACACGCGCACGCAAGCCGAGCGGATGCTCGAAGCGGGCTTCCGGGCGCTGCGCCGCTAGGGGTAGATCACGGTCTCGCAGTTGTAGACGCCGTCCTCGGCGTCATCCACGATCACGGTGTCCTCGCCGTCACCGCAGTCGATGGTGTCCTGCTCGCCGTCGCGCGCCTGGATCACGTCGTTGCCCGGGCCGCCGTTCAGGTCGTCCTCGCCCTCGCCGCCGTTCACCCGGTCGTCGCCCGCGCCCCCGTTCACCAGGTCCGAGCCGGGGCCGCCCGTTAGGCGGTCGTTGCCCGCACCGCCGTCGAGGCTGTCGTCGCGCAGCCCGCCCACGAGCTTGTCGTCGCCCGCGTCACCGCTGAGGGCGTCGTCGTCGTTGCCGCCGATGAGGGTGTCGTTGCCGGTCGAGCCGATCAGGGTGTCGTTGCCCTCGCTGCCCGAGAGCCGGTCGTCGCCGGCGTTGCCGTAGATCGTGTCGGGTCCGCGGCGGCCGTCGATCTTGTCGTTGCCTCCGCGCCCCACGATCTTGTCGGCCGAGTCGGTGCCGGCGATGTGGTCCGCCCTGGCGGTCCCGCTGATGTTCTTGGCCTCCACGGCGCCCGCCCCGATCAGGGCCAGCACGGCGGCGGCGATAGCTGCGCGTCCCCTCATGCGGCGCCGAAGTATGCGCGTTCGAAGGTGTCCGGGAGCCGGAAGGTCGTGGAGAGCTCCGCCGGGCGGTAGTCGAATCCCAGCCGGTCGAGGAAGCCCGAGGTGTGCATGGCCATCAGGTCGTGGTCCGGCGTGGACGCCGCCACGGGCGCGTTCTCGCTCGGGCACGGCTGCGACGCGACCTGGGCCGGGCGCGGGAGGTCGGGCGGCTCGAGCACCGGCTTCGACTCCCAGTCGAACGAGCGCGCGATGTTCTTCGCGTAGCGGTCGCGGCGGGTGAGCGGCGCGAGTCCGAAGCGATACTCGATCATCTTGAGGATCGACTCGAAGCCGTAGGTGCCGTGGTCCACGTATGCGCGACGGGCGTAGGGCGAGATCGTGACCGCCGGGATGCGCATGCCCATCCGGCCCCAGTCCTCGTTGATGTCCGGGCTGTTGCGGTCGTCGGGCACGCGCGGCGGGCGCACGTGGTCGAAGAACCCGCCCCACTCGTCGTAGACGATGAAGATCACGCCGCGGTTCCACTGCGGCGACTCCATGAACGCGTGCACCACGTCGGACATGTACGCCTGGCCGGCGCGCACGTCGCCGTGCGGGTGCTCGTCGGCGCGCACGCCGTTCGCGCTCGCCGGGCTGGTGCCGCCGAAGACCGGGTCCACGAACGACAGGTTGGGCAGCGTGCCGGTCGCCGCGCGCGCGTAGTACTCCTCCACCCGGGCCGAGCGCTGGAGTCCGGGGACTCCCCAGAGCCCGCCGGCGGGGAGGTCGTTGAAGTAGCAGCGGGCGGTCAGGCCCCTCGCCAGCAGCGCGGCGTGGATCGTCGTGTCCGGGAAGCCGTGCTCCTCCACCGGCAGGCTGTTGTCCTTCTTCCCGTACGCCGTGGCGGCGTGCATGTAGTAGCGGTTGGGGAACGTGGGCCCGAGCAGCGAGCAGAAGAAGCGGTCGTAGGCGGTGGAGGCGGCGGCCGCGTGGGAGATGAACGGCAGGTCCTGCTTCTCGTAGTAGGCGAGGCAGAAGTCGTCGTTGCTCCCCGCGCGCATGAAGCCGTCCATTCGGCCGCCGTTGAACTCCTCGCGGCCGCCGGTCCAGCCGTGGTTCGGATCGGGGTGGTCGCAGCCCTGGAAGTCGGGCGCGAAGCGATGCGTGGCGTGCGCCTTCCCCGCGCGATCGGTGTAGCTGAGCCCGGCCTGCCGGCCGTCCGCGTTCGGGAGCCAGCCGAGGTAGTGGTCGAACGAGCGGTTCTCCATCATCAGCACCACGAACGTGTCGATCGGCATGTTGCGCGGCGACGGGAGCTTGCGCCGGCGCTGCTTGGCCGCCGCCTCGGCCACCAGCACGTTCGGGTCGAGCACCGTGCCCAGGCTCGCGGCCAGGCCCGCGGTCATCGCGGTGCGCTGCAGGAACTCACGCCGCCGCATCGCCTCGTCCGTGTGGTCGTCGTGCTCCACGCGGCGGACGGTACCGGAGGCGGGTGCCGCCGCGTTACGGGTGTGTGACTAGGCTTCCGCAGGTGCTTCGGGGGTGGGGAGTCGCTGTGCTGCTGGTGCTCGGGCTGCTGCTCGCGCCCG
>JAXDJC010000198.1:0-2559 GCA_034663685.1 Thermoleophilaceae bacterium | reverse complement strand
GGCCTCCCAGGTCGGGTAGGGCGAGCGCGCGGCCACCGCGGCGATCGACTGCGAGGCGAGGTGGAAGACCGCCCGCACGCGGTGCTCGCTCAGCACGCGGAGCACCTCCGCGTAGCCGGCGATGTCGAGCTCGACGAGCTCGCAGCGCTCCTCCAGGCCGGCGGTGCGGAGGCGCGACTGCGCCGCCCCGTGCCGGCGCGGCGCGATCACCCGCGCGCCCTCGTCCAGCAGCCGCTCCGCGAGCCAGGACCCCACGAGGCCCTGCGCCCCCGTGACCAGCACGGGCACGCCGTCCCAGCGACCGCTCGTCACGCGGCTCCCGGTCTCGGCATCGCGGCAGAGTAGCCGCGCACCTTGCGCGCCAGGAGGAGGGCCACGAGCGC
Source organism: Thermoleophilaceae bacterium (assembly GCA_034663685.1). GTDB lineage: Bacteria > Actinomycetota > Thermoleophilia > Solirubrobacterales > Thermoleophilaceae > AC-37. The sequence continues at coordinate 2,176 of JAXDJC010000198.1, read as the reverse complement.
CCAGAGCGCGATCATCGGGGCGGTGTACGCGGACCAGATGAGCCACTCCTCCGACCGCTCCAGGTAGAGCACGAGCAGCGCCGGGCCGGCCAGCAGCTGGATCGCGAGCGCCGAGCGCAGGTGCCCGCGAGCGATCAGGAACGGCAGGCCCCAGACCAGGTACTGGATGAAGAAGTTCACGCCGAGGAGCCAGACGGCGAACCACACGATCAGCGCCGCGTCGAGCGGGTCGGGACGGAAGCGCGCGATGATCGCCGCCGCCGCGATCAGGCCGGCGCCGGCCACCAGGCCGCCCGAGTCCATCAGGAAGTCGGTTACCGCGTTGGAGGGCAGGGCGTGGCCCGCCTGCCAGAACAGCGGGTAGTCGGGGGCGGCGAGCAGGCTCAGGCCGCCGAGGCCGGGGAAGCCGCGGTAGGTCAGGTGGTCGTGCACGGCGCCGGGATCGACCGCGAGGAACGGCACGAGCATCGCGAGCGGCACCGCCACCGCGGCGAGCGCAAGCGTCACGAGCTCCCTGCGCGAGCGCACCGACGGCGCGAGGGCCAGCACCATCAGCAGCGGCACGGTCTTCACGCTCCCGCCGAGGCCGATCAGCAGTCCGGCGCTCAGCGCACGTGACGGCCCGCCCCGCTGCCAGACCGCGAAGGCGGCGAGCGCCGGCAGGATCGCCACCGAGTCGAGCTGGCCCTGGTACGCGGAGACGCCGAGGAAGACCGGCCCGAAGGCGACCAGCGCGGCCCCCGCGAGCCGGACGCGCTCGCTCGCCCCGCGCGTGCCGAGCAGGTGCTGCACGAGCAGCGCGATGCCCGCGTCGGCCGCGATCGGGGCGAGGCGCATCAGGTGGAGGAAGTCGATCCCGGTGACGGAGCTGACGCCGGCCAAGCCCCCGATCGCCGGGAGGTAGCCCGGCGGGTAGGGCCAGCGCAGGTTCGGCACATCCACGTAGAGGTGCAGCGGGTGCTCGCGCAGGGCGGTGCGCACGATGTCGATCGAGTGGAGGTCCTCGGTCCCCGTGCCGGTCACCGCGGCCACGATCAGGCGAGCCGCGATCCCGGCCCCGATCGTCAGCCACAGCATCCGGCGGCCCCGTAGGCTCAGGCCCGTGGCTCGTCCGGTCACAGCGGAGGGGGAAGCGCCGCCGGGAGGTGCGGGTCGAGCCTGCGTGCCCGGGCCCAGCGCAGCTCGGCCTCGGCGCGCCTGCCGCGGGCGAGCGACAGCCGCGTGCCGAAGTGCCAGACGCGGATGTTCTCCGGCTCGAGGTCGGCCGCCTGGCGCAGGAGCTCGTCGGCGCGTCCGGGGTGGCCGCTGTCGTAGTTCAGGCGGGCCATCGCCAGCTCCCGGGCGGCTCCCGGGTTCAGCGCCCGCGAGTCCTCGAACAGCCGCTCGATCTCCGGGAGCGGGCGGCCCTGGATGGCGGCCGAGAACGCGTCCTCGACCTTGCGCTCGCTGCGGAAGGTGACCACGCCCGCGACCACACCAGCGGCGCACAGCACGACGACTCCTGCTCGGACCAGGGATCGGGTCGGCACGTGGGCATTATGGGCAGGGGCCGCCCCGCTGCTGGCGAGCCCGGCGGTGCTGGCGTTCGACGCCGGTGGATCCGGGGTCCCGGCCCAGGCCGCGAGCGGGGTCGTGGCGCTCGTGCTGCTCGCCGTCGTCGCGGTGCTGGCGCCGTGGCCGCTGGTGGAGCGCGGCTGGCCCCTGCTCGCGGCGGGCGCGCTGGCCGGGCTGGCCGGATGGGTGGCGCTGTCGACCACGTGGAGCGGCGCGGTGGGCGACGCCGTGAACGACGCGGACCGGGTGGCCTTCTACGCCGCGGCGGTCGCGCTGGCGGTGGTGGTCATGCGGTCGCCGGAGGTTCGGGCGTGCGCGCCCGACGCGCTGTTGTGGGGAATCGTGGTCGTGGCGTTGTACGCGCTCGCCGGGCGGCTCCTGCCTGATCTCGTGGACGTGAAGCGCTCCTCGTTTGCCGGGGACCGGCTCGACCAGCCGCTCACGTACTGGAACGCGATGGGGATCTTCACCGGGTTCGGAGCACTGCTCGCGTCCGCGGTCGCGGCGAACGAGCGCCGGCCGCCGGCGTACCGGGCGATCGCCTGCGGTGCGGCCGTGCCGTGCGCGCTCGCCTGCTACCTCACGTTCTCGCGCGCGTCGTGGGCGGCGGTGGGCGCGGGGG
>JAXDJC010000211.1:0-4058 GCA_034663685.1 Thermoleophilaceae bacterium | reverse complement strand
GGCGCTGGCGCTCGCCCTTGGCCAGCGAGCCGTCGGCGCGCACCACGCGCTGCCACGGCACGGCCGGGTCGCGCAGCGCCGATAGCACGGAGCCCGCGAAGCGCGGCGAGCCGGGGCTGATGTCGCCGTAGGTGGTCACGAACCCCTCCGGCACCGCCCGCAGGCGGCGCAGCACCTCGCGGGCGCGGGCGCTCGCGAGGTCCGCGGCGCTGCCGGCCCCCCTAGTCATCGAGCCGTTCGTAGGCGGGGATCGTGAGGAAGTCCTGGAAGCCGTCGCTCAGCGCCACGTCCTCGAAGAGCTCGCGCGACTCCCGCGGGCGGCCCTGTGACTCGAAGAACTCGTCGCCCACCTGCTCGCGGATCTTCTCGAGCTCCTCGTCCTCGATCCGGCGGACCAGCTCGGGCGTGACGCGCCGCCCGTCGATCTCGGCGCCGTGGCGGATCCACTGCCACACCTGCGAGCGGGCGATCTCCGCGGTGGCGGCGTCCTCCATCAGGTGGTTGATCGCCGCCGCGCCGTTCCCGCGCAGCCACGACGAGATGTACTGGATGCCCACGTTCACGTCGTTGCGCAGGCCGCCCTCGGTGATCTCGCCGCCGGCCGCCGCCACGTCGAGCAGGTCGGAGGCCGCCACCGTCACGTCGTCGCGCTGGCGGTCCACCTGGTTGGGCCGCTCGCCCAGCACGGCGTCGAAGCGGTCCATCGCCACCGGCACGCTGTCGGGGTGGGCCACCCAGGTGCCGTCGAACCCGTCGCCGGCCTCGCGCTCCTTGTCGGCGCGCACCGCGGCGAACGCCTTCTCGTTCACCGCCGGGTCCTTCCGGCTCGGGATCACCGCCGACATCCCGCCCATCGCGTGCGCCCCGCGCCGGTGGCACGTCTTCACGAGCAGGAGCGTGTACGCGCGCATGAACGGCACGGTCATCGTCACGCTCACGCGGTCGGGCAGGAGGAACTCGGGCCGGTCGCGGAAGCACTTGATCATGCTGAAGATGTAGTCCCAGCGGCCCGCGTTGAGCCCGGCGGAGTGGTCACGCAGCTCATACAGGATCTCGTCCATCTCGAAGGCGGCCGGAACGGTCTCGATCAGCACGGTCGCGCGGATCGTGCCGCGGTCGAGCCCCAGCTCTTCCTGCGCCTTCACGAACACGTCGTTCCAGAGCCGAGCCTCGAGGTGGCTCTCCATCTTCGGGAGGTAGAAGTAGGGGCCGGAGCCGCGCTCGAGCAGCCGCCTGGCGTTGTGGAAGAGGTGCAGGCCGAAGTCCATCAGGCCGGCCGACACGGGCGCGCCGTCGATCGTGATGTGGCGGTCGGTGAGATGCCAGCCGCGGGGGCGCACTAGCAGCGTGGCGCGCTCGTCGCCGAGGCTATAGCGCTTGCCGTTCTCCTCGTGCTCGATCGTGCCCTCGATCGCGTCGGTCAGGTTCACGTGGCCGCCCACCACGTTGCCCCAGGTGGGCGAGAGGGAGTCCTCGAAGTCGGCCATGAACCCGCGCGCGCCGGAGTTGAGCGCGTTGATGACCATCTTGCGATCGGTCGGGCCCGTGATCTCCACGCGGCGGTCCCGGAGGTCGGGCGGCGGCGGCGCCACCCGCCAGTCGCTCGCGCGGATCTCCTCGGTCTCGGGGAGGAAGTCCGGCAGCGCGCCGGCATTCCAGCGCGCCACGCGCTCGGCGCGGCGGCCCACCAGCTCCTCGCGGCGGGCGTTGAACTCGCGGTGGAGGCCGGCCACGAACTCGAGCGCCTCGCCGGTGAGCACCTCGGCGTGGCGGCCCTCGACGGGGGCGTGAATCTCCACGCTCATGCCTTCGCGATCGCCTCGTCGAGGATCTCGATCGGGTGCACCACGCGCAGCCTGCCACCCAGCCGCTCCGCGTGCGCCGCGATCTGCAGCGCGCAGCCCGGGTTCGCGGCCGCGACCGTTTCCACGCCCGTGTCGAGCAGGTTGCGCGCCTTGCGCTCGCCCAGGTCGGCGGCGGGCTCGGGGTTCACGATGTTGTAGATACCCGCCGAGCCGCAGCAGATCTCCCACTCGGCCGGCTCGACCAGCGCCACGCCCGGAATGCCGCGCAGCAGCTCGCGCGGCTGGGTGCGCACGGCCTGCGCGTGGGCCAGGTGGCAGGCGTCGTGGTAGGCCACGCGGAGGTCCACGCGGCCGCGCGGCGCGCGCGGCTCGTGCTCGGCAAGCAGCTCGTTCACGTCGCGTACCTTCGCGGAGAACGCCTCGGCGCGCTCGGCCCAGGCCGGGTCGTCGCGCAGCAGGTGGGCGTAGTCCTTCATCCCCGAGCCGCAGCCGGCGGCGTTTGCCACCACCACGTCGCAGTCCTCGAATGCCGCGATGGTCTCGCGCGCGAGCGCGCGCGCGGGCCCGTCGTCGCCCGCGTGGAGCTGGAGCGAGCCGCAGCAGCGCGGTTGCGTCGGCGCCGCCACCTCCCAGCCCTCGGCCGCGAGCACGCGCGCGGTGGCGGCGTTCACGGAGCCGAAGTAAGCGCGCTGCACGCAGCCCTGGAGCAGGCCGGCGCGGCCGCGGCGCTCGCCGCTCGGCTGGGTGGTTCGCGGAGGGGTCTGACCCCCTAGGGCCGGCGCCTCGGGCGTCAGCTCCAGCGCGGTGCGCAGGCGCGGCAGCCGGCCGAGCAGCCCGCCGCGGCGGCGCCGCGCGAGCGACGGCAGCCCGAGCGCGTGCGCCGCTGCTGCGAACGGCGCCAGCGCGCGCAGCCGGCCCGGGTGCGTGGCCACCTCGAAGGTCAGCCGCCGGGCGAGCCGCTCCTGCGGCGTGCGCTCGAAGTTGCGCTCGATCTGCCCGCGGGTGTCCTGGAACAGCTCGTCGTAGCGGACGCCGGACGGGCAGGCGGTCACGCACGCCATGCAGCCGAGGCAGCGGTCCATGTGCGTTACGAGCGTGCGCGAGAGGTCCTGGCCCTCCTCGAGCCCGTGCTTCATCAGCACGATCCGGCCGCGCGGCGAGTCCATCTCCTCGCCCCAGAGCGAGTACGTCGGGCAGGTGGGGAGGCAGAAGCCGCAGTGCACGCAGTCCGCGATCGTGTCCGGCGAGGGCGGGCGGACGTGGTCGAAGGCGGTGGCCATCAGATGCCCCCCACGAACACGCCCGGGTTGCAGGCGCCGGCGGGGTCGAAGCGCTCCTTCACGCGGCGCATGAGGTCCACGGCGCCGCCGGCGGGCGCGACCCCCCACACGTCGATCCGCTCGCGCAGCTCGGCGGGCGCGTCCAGCACCACGCACGGCGCCGGGGCCAGCTCGCGGCGCACGGCCTCCACCGCCTCGCCGTCGGGCAGGGTCAGCCACGAGAGCCCGAACGCCGCGCGGCCAACGAGCGAGCCGCCGCGGGCCTCGGCCGCGCGCATCTGATCCTCGAGCTGCGACTGCACGCCGGACACGCGCACCACCACCCCGCCGGCCGAGCGCTGCCGCACGCGCTGCTCGTGCCAGAGCTGCTCGTCGTCGGCCGTGGTCTCGGCGTCCATGCCGCTCTCGGCGAGGAGCCGCGCGGCGTCGGTCGCCTGCGGGCCGGCCTCCGCGCCGGCGAACCGCACGAGCACCCGGCCGGCGCCGGCCTCCCACCACACGTCGAGGCACTGGGCCTCGAGCGAGGAGTGCGCCAGGGCCGAGGCTGCAGCGGCCACCGTGGCGGGGTCGCGGGCGCTGCCGACCGCGGTGGCGGTGGCGGGCAGCGGGTGCAGCCGCAGCGCCACCTCCAGGATCGCCCCGAGCGTGCCGAACGAGCCCGTGAACAGCTTGGCCAGGTCGTAGCCGGCCACGTTCTTGATCACCTTCCCGCCGGCGCGCGCGAGGGTGCCGTCGGAGAGGGCCACGGTCACGCCGAGCACGAGGTCGCGCGGCGCGCCGTGTCGGTGGCGCAGCGGGCCGGAGTCGCCGGTGGCCAGCATGCCGCCCACGGTGGCGCCCTCCGCCGGGGCCGGGTCGAGCGCGAGCATCTGCCCGGCCGCCGCCAGGCGCTCCTGCAGCGTGGCCACCGGCACGCCGGCCTGCACCACGGCGGTCAGGTCGCCCTCGTTGTGCTCGAGGATGCGGTCGAGCT
>JAXDJC010000304.1:0-2620 GCA_034663685.1 Thermoleophilaceae bacterium | reverse complement strand
GGTACGCTGAGCATAACCGCCGATGATAATCCGAATGGAGGCTTCGCTTCTCTTGCGCTTCTGTCTTCCGGCTTGACGGTCGCGGGAAATCTGAGCAACAGCACCGTCGGAGTACTCAACAACGTAGCGCTGATTGACCTCGAGGCAGGTTCAATCCTCACTGTCACCGGAGATTTCAGCCAGACCAGTCACCGCTCCGTGACGGCCAACGTCCACAATTCCACCCTGCACGTTACCGGGGACACGACCAACACAGGTTCGGACATCATAATTGGCAGCCCGAATCCGACCGGTCCGGCCGCTGCAGCTCAGATTGATGGTAAGAACAACAACAAAGACTTCGCCCCGACGGTCGGCAGCAGTCTGTTTGTCGAACTCGGAAGCACTGCGACCACCAAAGCCTTTCAGAACGATTTCTACAGTCTCGTCGACCTGAGTGGCGGCAGCCAACTTACTACCGACGCGTTCAATAACAACGGAACAGTGACCCTGTGCGGCTGCAGCGTCAACCAACTCACGGTGGCGAATGGCGACTTCACAAATGAAGATGGCATTGTCAATCTCGATGCGGGCAACACCCTGACCGTAACCAACGGCGATTACATTCAGTCGTCCGGCACCGGTCATAGCTTCACAGACGTGGAAGGCACGCTGAAAGCAGCTAACGTTGTACTGAATGGCGGTGTCCTTGTCGGATTGGGAACAATCGATGGCAACCTGGTAAATAACGCGGTGGACAACCCTGGCGACCCCGGAACACAGACGATCACAGGCAATTACACCCAGGGCTTGTCCGGGCTTCTGATTCTCGATTTTGCCGGTTTGAACCCGGCCACCCAATACGACAATCTCTCCATCGGTGGCAATGTCTCTCTGGCCGGAGGGCTTCAGGTGGACCTGTTCAATGGTTTCGTCCCCACCCTGGGCCAAACCTTTGAAATTCTCTCCTGGACGGGTACACTGGCAGGTGATTTCACCTCCTGGAACCTGCCCACTTTTGACGGCCTGACGTTCACCGAGATTGTGGAGTCGAACCGCATCCTGCTGCAGGTTGCTGCCTCCACCGCCACTCCCGAACCCTCCACCTTCGTGCTGTCGTTCCTGACATTACTCCCCGCGATGTTGCTCGGTGCTGCCGTACGGCGCAGGGCGCTCGCTCAAAACGCAAACCGAGGGTTATGACCCGTCTCCGGACGCTTATAGTGGTGGTGTTCGTGGTCGTGATCGCTGCTGTAGGGCTCTGGTTCTTCCGCCCCCGATCGGTAACCGCCATGACCACGCCGTACCAGGCCGTGCTGCTCTCCAATGGCTCCGCTTACTTCGGCCGCCTCGAAGGCCTTGGCACCCCATACCCGGTGCTCAAAGAGGTTTACTACGTCCAGAGCCGTCCCGGCCAGGATCCGAAGCAGCCCGTCAACGTACTCGTGAAGCGCGGCAAGGAATGGCACGCGCCGGACCGCATGATCCTGAACGCGGCCATGATCGTCTTCGTTGAACCCGTAAACCCCGGCTCCCGGGTCTCACAGCTCATCGCCGAAGCGGCAGCCGCTAAGTAGCCGTTTGTTGCATTTTGTAACAATCGCGCGCTACCATGTGCGTTGCGTCGTCAGTCGGCGCGGCTAAGTTCGCCAGCTTTTTCTCTCGAATCGGAATCCCATTAATGCTTCGTAGCATGAATCTTTGTCGTTCTCTCTTCGCTCTGCTTGCCGTTGCACTCACATCCGGCAGCGTCATTGCCCAAACCAGTTTCGGCCGGATCTCCGGCACCGTAACCGACCCCGGCGGCGCCTCCATACCGCACGTCAAGGTAACCATCCGTAACACCGATACCCAGAACGTACGCACGGTCGAAACCGACGCGAACGGCTTTTTTGTCGTCACCGAACTTCCCATCGGACCCTACACCGCCGATGCTGAACAAGCCGGTTTCCAGCACCAGCAGCTCACTGGTCTTCACGTGGCTGCCGACGGCCGCCTCACCGCCGATTTCAAACTGGCCATCGGCGGCGTCTCCCAATCGATCGAAGTCGTAGCTTCGGCCGGTGAAACCCTCAACACGGTTTCCGGAGAGCTCTCCCGCGTCATCGACACGAAACAGGTGGAAAACCTCGCTCTTAACGGCGGCAATTATGTGGAGCTGATGACCCTGGTTCCAGGCGTCGTCGTCACCAATCCCGATCAGTTCAGCGTCACCACCAGCCTCTCCGCCACGAACCAAAGCACTAACGGCAACCGCAGCGATTCGCAGAACCTCACCGTCGACGGAGCTTTCAATCTGGTGGCCGGCTCCAATGGCAGCCTGATGAACAACGTGAACTCCAACTTCATTCAGGAAGTGAAAGTGCAGACGTCCAATGCTTCCGCTGAGTACGGCCGTACGTCGGGTGTCGCGTTCAACGTGGTCACGAAGAACGGCACCAACCAGATCCATGGCTCGGGCTTCGAAACCTTCCGGAATGACGTTCTGGACGCCCGCAGCGTCTTCTCCGTGCAGAAGACTAAGCTGCGCTACAACGACTTCGGCTACACAATCGGTGGCCCCATCAAAAAGGACAAGCTCTTTTTCTTCTGGGGTCAGGACTTCAAGCGCCTCCGCCAAAGCGCCAGCCCCTCCCGTGTG
>JAXDJC010000177.1:0-3246 GCA_034663685.1 Thermoleophilaceae bacterium | reverse complement strand
GCCACGGGTGGCGCGGGCACGGGCGGCTCGGTGCTCGCCACCGCCTGGCGACGCGGCCGCCTGGCCCACGTCTGGGTGGACGAGACGCGGCCGCTTCTCCAGGGCGCGCGGCTCACGGCATGGGAGCTCGGCCGGGCGGGGATCCCGTACGAGCTCGTGCCCGACGCCGCCGCCGGCGCGCTCATGTCACGCGGGCTCGTGGACGCGGTGGTGGTGGGCGCCGACCGGATCGCCGCCAACGGCGACGTGGCGAACAAGATCGGGACCTACACGATCGCTGTGCTCGCCGCCCGCCACGCGATCCCGTTCTACGTCGCGGCGCCGCTCTCCACCATCGACCCGGCGACCCCCGACGGCGCGGCGATCCCGATAGAGGAGCGCTCGCCGGACGAGGTCACCACGGTGCGCGGGACCCGTGTCGCGCCGGCGGGCGCCGCGGCCCGCAACCTCGCGTTCGATGTCACGCCGCACGAGCTCGTGGCCGGCATCGTCACCGAGGCGGGCGTGCTGCGACCGCCGTACGGCGAGGCGATCGCTCAGGTACTGGGCGAAGCGGCCGTCAACTGCTGACCGCTTCGCCGGGCGCGGAGCCGAGCCTGTGGCTCCGCGCCGGGCGTTGCGTCAGGTAGTGGTGGTCGTCGAGAGCTTGCGTACGCCCACGCCAACCGCGAGCAACGCAGCGCCGACAGCCACGATCGCGAGCACGTCAAGACCCGTGAACGGCAGCTTGCTGTGCGGGTCCGTCGTCTGCTCGATCCGTGCCGAGGTGCTGTAACCCTGCGACGCCGAAGTTGCCGCCCCAGCGGGCGCTGCGACGAGCAGGAGCGCGGCCAGCGATGCGACCGCGAGCAACACCGTCAGGCGTCGCTTGATCCCTCGTTGTGCGTTCTCCATCTGAACTCCTTCCGTGACCTTGCGGCTGCGCCGCACTCGCCCCGTCCGTGGAACGACCCCACCGTGGAGACCGAGCTACCGGCCGGAGGCCGATAAGGGCTCCTCCAGACTGCATTGTGCGGCTCGTCACTGCCGTCCGCTGTTCAGCAACGGTACGGCACCACCAACGATTGCGCAATGGCAGAACCGTCGTTTCCAGGTGGTTCCCGGGTCGGACATTCGTCTACCAAACGCCCCCCGCGCTCGGTGTGCAACACGCGAAGCGTAGCGGCAAACCGCTTGTCGTGCGGGCCTGGTGGATCTGCGCCAGCGGCGGCTATGCCGCGCGGCGCGCTTCCTGCGGCGGCGTGCGGCTCTCGACGATCCGGTCGACGAGCCCGTACTCCACGGCCTGCGCGGCGGTGAAGTAGCGGTCGCGCTCCATGTCGTTGTGCACGCGGTCCTCGCTCTGGCCGGTGTGCTTCGCGTAGATCTCGTCGATCCGCTTGCGCAGCGCGAGCGTGGCCTCCGCGTGGATCGCGATGTCGGCCGCCTGGCCCTGGAACCCGCTCGAGGGCTGGTGGATCAGGATGCGGCTGTTGGGGAGCGCCATGCGCTTGCCGGGTGCGCCGCCGGTGAGGAGCAGGGAGCCCATCGACATCGCCATGCCGTAGCAGATGGTCTGCACGTCGGGCTTGATGAACTGCATCGTGTCGTAGATGGCCATGCCGGCATCCACGGACCCGCCGGGCGAGTTGATGTAGAGGAAGATGTCCTTGTCGCTGTCGTCCGACTCCAGGTGGAGGAGCTGGGCTACCACGAGGTTCGCGATGGTGTCGTCGACGGGCTCGCCGAGGAACACGATCCGCTCGTTGAGAAGGCGGGAGAAGATGTCGAACGAGCGCTCACCGCGAGCGGACGTCTCTATCACCATCGGGACCAGTGCCATCAGAACCTTCCTCCTCGAAACCGAGCTGCCGGACTGCGCGGCAAGCGTAGCAAGGGGGGTGGGCTGAATCAGGGGCGGAGCGCGGCCCGGCGCAGCGCCGCGTAGCGCCGCAGCCGCAACATCGTGCCGAGCGACAGCGGGCGCGCCGCGAGCCTCGCAGCCGCCGCCGAAGCCGCCGAGTGCACCGGCCGCCCGCCGAGCCGTCCCGTGAACCGGCCGCCGCGGAACTTCAGCGTCCCGCCGGCGGCCGCCTTGCCCGCCACGCGCACGCTCGCGGAAGGTGCAGCCGCCGAGGCCAGGTCGACCGTGAGCGTGCCCGAGATCTTCACGCCCGGGACGTAGACGAGGCCGGTCACGCGCACCCTCAGGACGCTGCCGAACAGCGCTCCGCGCAAGGTCCCGCCGCGAAGCCCGCCGGCCTCGATGGGCGCCCCCAGGGCGCCGAGCTCGACCGCCTGCCGCAGCGCGTCCGAGAGCGTGCGGGCGACGGCGGCGACGGTCCTGCCGCGCTTGCCGGGCACGCCGCGCGCCGCGCGGAGCCGGGTGAGCGACGTCGGCGCGACGCCCGACACCGGGACGATCGGGGCGATCGCCCCGCACTGGCCGGCCGAGCCCGTCGACGAGAAGCTCGTGAGTGCGGACTGCGAGCAGTCGGTCAGGTCGGTGCCGAGCACCGAGTGGCCCGTCCACGGCACGGTGACGAGCGTCGAATGCGGGAAGAGCGATGCGACCGATTGCGCGTCGGCGACCGGTGTGCGCGTGTCCTGGGCGCCGTCGAGCAGCAGCACCGGCACGTCGGGCACGGGACCGGTGACGAGCGGAGAGTCCGGCGAGGCGTCCGGCCAGTGCAGGCATGGGCGGCTCGTGCCGGTGCGCCCCTCGACGCCCCGGCTGAACGGCGCATACACGCCCGCGGGCACCGCGGCGAGCGCCGCGGCGAGCTGGGCCGGCCGGCCGGACAGCGGCGCGGTGCGGCTCCATGGGAATGCCGTCTCCTCGCACTCGGTCGCGAAGAAGAGCGCCTCGCTGTCGGTCACCGGCGCGCCGGCGAACGTCGCCCGGTTGCCGGCCACGGCGCCCTCGCGCAGGAGCAGGCGCGCGAGCGGGGCGCCGTCGCCGCGGATGCCGGAGACGAGCGCCGCCGGGATGTCCGCGCGCGCGACCGGGTCGAAGTCCGCGCCCTCGAGCACGGCGGCGACGTCGTCCTCGCCGATCGTGCCGTGCACCCGCTTGCCGGCGGAGGTGAAGACCGTGGCCTTCAACGGGTGGCGCTGGACGCGTGCGACGAGGCGGAACAGGTCCGCCACCGGGTCGTGCGTCACGCCGGCGCAGCCCGCGGTGCAGACGTCGCGAAGCACGCGCGGGAAGGCGATGTAGGTGCTCCGGTCGAGCGGGTCGCGGCCGTTCGGGCTCAGCACCGAGTC
>JAXDJC010000167.1:0-24750 GCA_034663685.1 Thermoleophilaceae bacterium | reverse complement strand
GGGCCGAACAAGCACGAGCACGTGTGCGAGGCGCTCGAGCTGTTCGGCGAGAAGGTGCTGCCGCGCTTCGCCGGGCAGGCCGACGATCGCGAGGCGGCCAAGCGCGAGCGGACGGCCGCGGCCTGCGAGCGGGCGCTGGCCCGGCGCGAGCCGCCGCGCACCGCGCCCGCCGGCTACACGATCACGCCGCAGTCGGAGCCCACGCCGGCCGACGCGATGCGGGCCGCGCGCAGGCCGCGGGGGCGCGGCGGGTCGTCGACTTCGTCCTCATCCTCGAACGGCGGCGGTCTGGCCGGCCAGCTGGGCAAGCTCGGCGAGAGCGCATTCGCTTCGCTGGTCCGCGGGCGCAGCGACGATCAGCTCGAGCGCGCGCTCGGCAACGACATCGCCCTGCGCGTGGTGTTCGGGGGGATGGAGCGCGCGTTCGTGCCGTCGCGCAGCGAGGGGTTCGACGGCGCGATCCAGTACGAGCTCGAGTCGAGCCGAGGCACGCGCACCTGGCACGTGCTGGTCTCCGGCGGGCGGGCGTCTGCCAAGCCCGGCGCCGCGCGCGAGCCGCTGGTCACGCTGCGCGCGGCGGTGCCCGTGTTCGCGCGCCTCTTCGCCCGCGAGCTCAACCCGGCGAAGGCGCTGCTCGAGGGCGACCTGGTGGTGGAGGGCGACTTCGAGGTGGCCAGCCGGGTGGGCTACATGTTCGGCGAGGACGCGCAGTGGTGAGCGCCTCGCCCGGCGCCCGCGGCTAGTACGAGCGCGGCAGGCCGAGCGAGTGCTCGGCCACGTAGTTGAGGATCATCTCGCGCGAGACCGGCGCGGTGCGCACCAGGCGGACCGCCCACCACAGGTCCGGCAGGCCGTACTCGTAGGTGAAGCCGTTGCCGCCGTGCGTCTGGATCGCGCGGTCCACGGCGTGGATGCCGGCCTCGGCCGCGGCGTACTTGGCCATGTTGCTCGCCTCGGCCGCCGGGGCGCCCGCGTCGTAGAGGGCCGCCGCCTTCTGCATCATCAGGCGCGCCAGCTCCACCTCGATCTTGGCCTCCGCCAGCGGGTGCGAGATCCCCTGGTGGGCGCCGATCGGCGTCTTCCACACCTGCCGCTCGCGGGCGTAGTCGGCGGCCAGCTTGAGCGCCCGGCGCGACGCGCCGTTGCACACCGCGGCGCCCATGATCCGCTCGGGGTTGAGGCCGTCGAACACGGCCTTCAGGCCGGCTGTCTCGCCGCCGACCAGGCGATCGCGGTCGATCTCCACGTCGTCGAAGAACAGCAGCCACTGCTTGTCGGAGGCGGACGCGACCGTCTCCACCTCCTGGCGCTCGAGGCCCGGCGCGTCGGTGTCCACGAGCGCGATCACCGGCAGGCCTAGGCTCCCGTCCGGCTCGCGCATGCGCGCGACCACGAGGATCGCGTCGGCCTCCTCCACACCCGAGATGAACGTCTTCTGGCCCCTGAGCGCGTAGCCGCGGTCGGTGCGCACGCAGCCGGTCGAGATGTTGTGCGAGTTGGAGCCGGCGTCGGGCTCGGTGATCGCGAACGCCACCTTGGTGGTGCCCGTGCCGATTCCACGCAGCCAGCGCTCCTTCTGGTCCGGCGTGCCGTGGCGCACGATGATGCTGCCCACGATCGCCGGCGAGACCACGATCAGCAGCAGGCCGGTCCCGGCGGCGGTGATCTCCTCGCCCACGGCCGCGAGCGCGGACATCCCCAGGCCGCCGCCGTCGTACTCCTCCGGGATGTTCACGCCGAGGAAGCCGCGGCCGGCCAGCTCGTCCCACAGCTCGGTGGGCGGCTCGCCCGCCAGGCGCTTGCGGCGCGAGTACTCCGGGCCGTACTGCGTGCAGATCGCGGCCACGGTCTCGCGGATGCGCGCCTCCTCGTCGGAGGGGACCAGCGGGAGGACCGGCGGGGTGGTCATCGAGCCGCAGCCTAACCCGTGGCCGAGGGGATGAGTACGCTTCCGCAATCAGGGCTCGAGGTCTGGTCACCGCAGCCGTTGCCACGCTCGCTCTCGCGGGCACTGCGCACGCGACGCCGTTCGTGGATTCGCACGATCTGATCCGGGGCTGCGTGGACAACAACACGGGCGCGCTGAGGATCCTGCGGCTCGGCCAGCACTGCCGCAACGGCGAGACGCGCCTCGACTTCCGCCAGCGCGGCCCGCGCGGCAAGCCGGGCAAGCACGGCGCGCAGGGCACGCGCGGGGCCACGGGTCCGCAGGGAGCGCCCGGTAATCCGGGAAGCGCCGGGCCGACCGGCGCTGCCGGGTCGGGCGGCACCGACGGCGTGCGCGGGCCGACCGGAGCGACGGGCGCCACCGGAGCGGCTGGGATCGCCGGAGCGACGGGTGCGCCCGGGGTCGCCGGCGCGACCGGAGCCACGGGCGCGACCGGGACGGCCGGTCCGACCGGCGCCAGCGGCGGCGCGGGTGCGACCGGCGGCGCGGGTGCGACCGGAGGCGCGGGTGTAACCGGCGCGACGGGGACCACGGGCGCGACCGGAGCGACCGGGCTGGCCGGTGCCACTGGGGCGACCGGCGCAACCGGCGCCACCGGGGCGACCGGCGCTGCGGGCGTCACGGGAGCGACCGGGCTGACCGGTGCCACGGGCGCGACCGGCGCTACGGGACTCGAGGGCGCGACCGGGCTGATCGGTGCCACGGGTGCAACCGGACCTACCGGCGCCACGGGTGCAACCGGAACTACCGGAGCCACCGGAGCCACCGGCGTGACCGGCGTGACCGGCGTCACAGGCGCAACCGGAGCCACCGGCGTGACCGGCTTGATCGGTCTCGCGCAGGCCTGAGGGACCTCGCCGCGCCGGCCGGCTCGCGCCCGGCGTCAGTCTCGGCTCGCCGCTGATTGCGCCGCTCGCCGCGCCATACCTGTGCGCGGAGACGGGGCGACCCGGGGTGGGGCTCCTTGACATCCGGCAGCTAGCGATATATCGTTGAGTTATTGTGATAGTCAAAGACAGGAGCGCGTCATGTACGCACATGACTACGAGATCTCAGGCGGCCCGCGCGGCTGCCGCAAGCAACACCGGCGGGGCGCGATGACCGGGCGCCGGCACGGACCGGCCGGCGAGTGGGGCAACCCGCGCGCGTGGGGCGGCGGGCGGCGGCGGCGAATGCGCCGCGGCGACGTCCGAGCCGCGCTGCTCGTGCTGCTCCACGAGCAGCCGCAGACCGGCTACGGCCTGATGGAGGAGATCGAGCGGAGAAGCGACGGCGCGTGGCGCCCCAGCCCCGGCTCGGTCTACCCCACGCTGCAGCAGCTCGAGGACGAGGGCCTGGTGCGCACCGAGGAGGGCGAGGGGCGCACGCCGTTCACCCTCACCGACGCGGGCAGGACCTACGTCGACGAGAACCGCGAGGAGCTCGGCGAGCCGTGGTCCAAGCCGGCCGACGGGGTCAGCGCGGAGCGGCTCGAGCTGCGCGCGCTGGTCGGCCAGATCGGGGCCGCCACCTTCCAGGTGGCCGCCGCCGGCGACGAGGGCCAGGTGGCCCGGGCCAAGAAGCTGCTGGCGGAGACCCGCCGCGGCCTCTACCGGATCCTCGCCGACGACGAGTCCGAAGAGAAGTAGTCACTCCTCCCCGAGGGGTAGGCCCGCAGCGCCCCGAGCAGGATTCGAACCTGCGGCCTACTCCTTAGGAGGGAGTCGCTCTATCCAGCTGAGCTATCGGGGCTTGTGCTCAACTGCGCGATCGTACCGCCCGGTAACGAGTGCGAATGGGAGAACCGGCGAGGGCAAGATTGCGATCGAGCACCGCCCGGCGCTCTGCCGGGCGGTGCTTGCGGTTTGGTAGCGGCCGGGCTGCTCAGACGCCGGCGGGCTCGACGGGGACCCGGGCGGGCACCGTCTCGGGCGTGGCGGGCTTGCCCCGACCGCCCGGAATCCACTCCAAGGACCGCGGCAGGTACCAGTTCCAGTCGCCGAGCAGCTGCATCGTCGCCGGCAACAGGACCCCGCGGACGAGAGTGGCGTCGATGAGGACGGCCACCGCGAGCCCGACGCCGAGCTCCTTGAAATCGATGAACTCCAGCGTCGCGAACACCGTGAACACCCCGACCATCACGCAGGCGGCGGCGGTCACCGTACCCGCGGTGGTCGAGATCGCCTGGCGAACGGCGTCGCTGGTGCCCATCCCCCGGTCGTGGAGCTCCTTGACCCGGCTGAGGATGAACACGTGGTAGTCCATCGAGAGGCCGAACAGGATCACGAACAGGAACATCGGCAGCCACGAGGTCACGCCCCCGTTCGAGCTGAACCCGAGCAGCGACTCCAGGTTCCCGTCCTGGAAGACCAGGACCAGCACTCCGTAGGCGGCGCCGACGGAGAGCAGGTTGAGCACGATCGCCTTGATCGGGATCACGATCGAGCGGAACGTGACCATCATCAGCACGAACGCGAGTGCGAACACGAAGCCGAAGATCAGGGGCAGCCGGCTCTGCAGCTGGTCCCTCGAATCGACGGTGCTGGCCGCATCCCCTGTGACGTTGGCCGTGACCCCTCGGATGTTTCCGACGGTTGCCGGCACGAGGTCGTCACGGACCTCATTCAGGGCATCCTCCGAGGCCTGGTCGGTGCCGTCGCCCCGGGTCGGGATCGCGATCTCGGCGACCGTGCCGTCGCCGCTGTAGTCGACGGTCGGCGCGCCGAGGAACGTATCCGATGCCCTGGCCTTGGCGACCAGGGCGCCGATGCCCTCGGCCGCGGGACCGGAGTGCACGTCATCGGCCTCGACGACCACCGAGGCCGTCGTGCCCTCGTCGGGGAACACCTGCTTGACCTGGTTGTAGGCCTGGATCACCGGCAGGCTCTGGTCGAGATCGCTCGGTCCCGTATTCACCGTCTTCAACCCGAAGGCGGGCATCGCCAGCGCGACCAGCAGGCCGCCTGCGATGACGACCGCGACCACCGGACGCGCGGTGACCCGATCGATCACGGCGGTCCAGAGGCGCGATGGCTTCGGGGTGCTGCGGTCGCGCAGACCGGGGATCCGACCCCGCTCGAGACGCCCGCCCAGTCCGGCGATCATCGCCGGCAGGACGGTCAGCGACGCGACTACCGCGAGCGCCACGACCATCATCGTTCCGACCGCGAACGAGATGAACGCCGGATCTCCACTGATGAACATGCCCGCCATCGCAGCCATCACGGTGACGCCGGAAACGAGCACAGCCCGCCCCGAGGTGGCCCCGGCGATTTCCAGTGCGGCACTCATCCCGCGCCCGGCGGCCCGCTCCTCGCGCTCTCTGCGCAGGTAGAAGAGCGAGTAGTCGACCCCGACGGCGAGGCCGATCATCAGGATCACCGCGGGGACGCTCGGATCGGCCGGGAACACGTGGCTGGTGAACGCCGAGAGGCCGATCGCTCCGATCACGGCGCTGATACCCAGCAGCAGCGGCACGCCGGCCGCGACCAGGGAGCCGAACGCGATCGTCAGGATGATCAGGGTCACCGGCAGCGACAGCTCGCCGGCCGTACCGAGATCACCGCTGATCGTCTCGCCGACCGCCACCGCGGCGCTGGCGGTCCCGAACTGCGAGACCTCGACACCGGGGTTCGCCGCTCCGACCTCGTTGACCGCGGCGATCGTCGCATCGACCCGGTCGGTGGCCTCAGTGGAATCGCCGGCGATCTGGAACTTGACGAGGGCCGAATGGCCGTCGTCGGTGACCGAGCCGCCGCGGTCGAACGGCGAGCTGACCTTCTCGACGTAGGGAACGTCGGCGAGCCGGCGGGTGGCATCGTGGATCGCCGCCGTGAACTGCGGGTCGTGGGCGGTCAGCTTGTCGCTGTGGACGAGCACGACCTCCTCGTTCGGCCGCAGACCGGCCGCGTGGGCCGCCACCTCGGCGTCGTGCGACTCGCCGCTGAAGGTGTCGACGGTGGAGATGTTCTTGGTCCCGACCGCGCCGCCGGCCATGAAGACGACGACGACGAAGGCGAGCCATCCGAAGATCGCCTTCTTGCGGTTACGGGCACTCCAGCGGCCGATCCGGGCCGTCAGGCTCTGTGAGTGGTGCGGGGGCGGCGGGGCGGCCGGACCTTCGTCCGGGCCCTCCCCGTGCTCGATCTGATCTTGGATGATGCGGGATTTCATGACCCCTCCTCGAAGCGTTGAAAGGACCCCCTCAGCATCTCCGCGGGGTCCTCGCACCGGTAGCCGGGAGACCGGCGATCGGAGGGTGGGTTTTCTGGTGTCCCGCGCTGTGGTTTTCAGCCGCTCAGGAACAGCAGCACCGCGAGCACGCGCCGCGACTCGCTGCCGGTCGAGGGCAGCCCGAGCTTCCCGAAGATGCTCGAGACGTACTTCTCGACCGCGCCGACGCTGATCACCAGGCTGTCTGCGATGCCCTGATTGGAGCTGCCGCGCGCCATGAGCTCGAGCACCTCGCGCTCGCGTGGGGTGAGCTCGGCGAGCGGGTCGTCGTCGCGCCGGCGGGAGAGCAGCTTGGAAACGATCTGCGGGTCGATCGCCGACCCGCCACCGGCGACCCGACGGACGGCGTCGACGAACTCCGCGACATCGCTGATCCGGTCCTTGAGCAGGTATCCGGCGCCCTCGGCAGAGTCCGAGAGCAGCTTCATCGCGAGGCCGATCTCGACGTACTGAGAAAGGACGAGCACCGCGGTGCCCGGGTACTTCTCGCGGATCTCGAGGGCCGCCCGAAGCCCCTCGTCGGTATGGGTCGGCGGCATTCGGATATCGACGATCGCGACATCGACGGCGTGACCCGCGAGCCTGCGCATCAGCTCGTCGGCGTCCCCGCACTGCATGACGACGTCGAAGCCCTCGTCGGCCAGCAGCCGCGCGAGCCCGTCGCGGAGCAGGACGCTGTCCTCAGCCAGCGCTACCCGCACGGCATCTGCGCCCGCACCCGAGTGCCACCGCCGCTGGGGGTCCAAACCCGCAGCCGTCCCCCGAGCGCCTCGACCCGGTCGGCGAGGCCACGAAGCCCGGTGCCTCCCTCGCTGTCGGCGCCGCCGATGCCGTCGTCGACCACCTCGACCACCAGCTCGTCGCCCTCGTGGGTCACCTCGATGGTCGCCCGCCTGGCCTGGGCGTGCTTGCCGATGTTGGCAAGGCTCTCGGTGACGACGTAATAGGCGGCGACCTCGATCGACTCGTCGAGTCGCTTCTCGACCGCGACGTTGAGCTTCACGGGGACAGCCGAGTCGGCGGCCAGCGACTCGAGCGCGACGCCGAGTCCGTGGGCGCTGAGCACGGCCGGGTGCAGGCCGCGGGCCACGGCGCGCAGCTCGTCGAGTGAGACCGCGATCTCCTCTCGGGCGACTTGAATCCGTGACTGCGTCTCGGGATCTTCGTCGAGCTTGGAGCTGTACGTCCCGAGATCGAGCGAGAGCGCGATCAGCCGCTGCTGGGCACCGTCGTGGAGGTTGCGCTCGAGTCGCTTGCGCTCCTTCTGGCCGGCCTCGATCACACGCCCGCGCGAGCCCTCCAGCTCCTGAAGCTTCGCCTTCAGCTCGACCTGCAGGCGCCCGTTCTCGAGCGCGATCCCAGCCGCCGCGCCGACTGCTTGCAGCAGTTGCGGCTCATCGTCAAGCGAGGGATCGTGGACGAGCGCCGCCAGATGCCGGCCCTCGCTGTCGATCAGGGTGACCGAGCGGGGTTCGCCGGCACCGGGCAGGTGGACGGGTCGCCCGTCCTGGTCGGCCCACGTTTCGTACTCCGGCAGCCAGTAGGCGAGGCTGAGCGTCGGGTCACGCAGCGCCCGCGACAGCGGCTCGCGCAGGTCGCTCCGCGGCGGGACGGAGCGCAGCTCGAGAAGCAGGTCCCCGACCGCCGAGCGCGCCAGGCGGGCGTCGAGCATCGCCAGCAGGAAGACGAAGGGCGCGAGACCGGCGACGAGGAACATCGTGCGCTGAACCGTCAGAGACGCATCCGGGACGAGGCTGAACGCTTGGGTGAGCAGCAGGACGGCCGCCAGCACGAGCGACAGCGAATAGGAGTTGATGAGAATCGTCACCGGGGTCCTGAGCGGCCGGCCGGCGGCGCTGCGCCGGCCGAACAGCACGCCGAGGGCGATCAGGTCGAAGCCGGCCATCAGCGTGAGCTGGACCTGGTGGAGGTCCGCCGCGACCCCGGGCGCATCGATCGCCACGATCGCGTTCCCCGGAATCCCACCGAGAAGCAGGCCGGCGACCTGGAGTCCAACGGCAACGGCGTAGCCCGCGCCGACCAGGATCCGCTCCCGTCGACTGCGCAGAACACCGGTCGGAAATGCGAGAAAGACGTGCAGGAACGCGGCGAACGGAACCAGGTCGAAGGCGGCGCCGAGGGTGGAGGCGGGGGTCCAGTTCGCGGCCGAGAGCGAGGAGACCAGCGTGACGAATCCGGCCGCGATCATCAGCGGCCCGAAGCGGCTCTCCGGGCTGCGATACCAGGCGACCAGTCCGCCGAGGACGTAGGGAAGGATGATCCAGGCGAGCAGCGAGACCTGTAGGCCGGGGTCGGGGCCTCCGTCGTCACTGGCGAGCTGCAGGAGGACCGTCCCGGCCGTCCCCGCCGTCGCGACGAGGGCGATCGCGATGACCACGACGAGGCTTGGCCTTTCCGTGGCCGCCGACTCGCCCGCCCACTCACGCTCAGGCGTGGTCAATCTTCACCTCGGTCGCCGGGGCCTTGTCTCCGCCAACCCTACCCCCATTCCAGTGTCAGTCCGACTCATCGTGGGCGCGCCCGTAGCGCTCGTAGATCACGCGCGAGCCGAACGTCCTGGTCTCGATCAGGTCCAGCGCGATGTCCTTGGTGACGGGTGGCAGGAACGGCGTGCCGCCACCGACGACGACCGGGTAGCGGAAGATGCGCAGCTCGTCGACGAGGCCGAGCTCGATCGCCGCCGCGGCCAGGCCGGCGCCGCCGATCGAGACGTCCTTGTCAGTCGCGTCGAGCGCCGCAGGCCCTCGGTTCGAGAGTGGCCGGGAGTAGCGTCCCGCGCCATGAAGCGGCGCTTCGATCGCATCCGGCGCTTCCTCGCCCTGGCGGGGGTCGTCGTCGCCGCGCTCGGCGGCGGGCTGGCGGCGTTCGCCACCTACTCGGCCGACCGCGACCTCTCGGTCGGCAAGGTACGGCTGTCGATCGAGCCCTTTCACCACGGCGCGCTGGACCTGTACGTGCCGGTGGTCGACTGGGGCGCGCGCTTCCCCGCCGTGCGGATCCCGGCGCGGGTGAAGGTGGACGTGCGCAGCGTGAACCGTGACGAGGCCGCGAAGCTGGCCGACGGCGGACGCGTGGACGTGCAGGCGCTGCGCGTGGAGGCGCGCAACGGGATCGCGTCGTACCTGCGCGAGCTGATCGGGATCACGCTCGCGGCGTCGCTCTTGATCGGGGTGCTGGCCGCCTTCGCGCTGCGATCGCGTACCGGCACGCGGCTGCGCTGGCTGATGCTCACCGCGGGCCTGACCGCGGGCGCCATCGCGGTCGCGCTCGTGGTGCTCCTGCCTCCGCGCGGGCCGATCGACCAGCCCGAGTACTACGCCCACGGGTCCGACATCCCGCGCGCGCTCGAGGTGGTCGAGTCCGCCACGTCCTCGCCCGGCACGCTCGCGGAGGAGCTGAACTCGCAGCTGGTCGGCCTCGCCCGGCTGGTGATCGCGCCGTCGGGCCGGCTCGCCACCGGCGGACTGCCGCGCTTCACGCTCGCCTCGGACCTGCACAACAACGTGCTGGCGCTGCCCACGGTGGAGCGCGCGGCGCGCGGCGGGCCGCTGCTGTTCGCCGGCGACCTGACCGACCAGGGCCGGCCGTTCGAGATCGGGCTCGTGCGGCGAGTGGTGGCGGCGGGATCGCCGTTCCTGTTCGTGACCGGCAACCACGACTCGGACACGCTCGTCCAGCGGCTCGTGGCCGAGGGGGCGATCGTGCTCACCGAGCGCGGCCGGCTCCAGGAGCGCGGCGGCTACGGGCCGGTGGTGTTCCGCTTCAACGGGTTGCGCGTGGCCGGCTACTCCGACCGCAACGAGCGCCTGAAGGCCAACGGCTATCAAGGACCGCCCAATCCGGCGCCCACGCCGGCGCAGAAGCAGGAATTCGCGGCCTGGCTGCGCGGGCTGCGCGGCAAGGTCGACGTGGTGATGGTGCACGCGCCGGCGCTCGTGGAGACGGCCGTGGCCGAGCTGCGGACCGATCCGCCCAAGACGCCGCTCGTGCTCGCCGTGGGCCACACGCACATGCAGCAGGCCGCGGACGTGGCCCCGAACGTGACGATGCTGAACGGCGGCACGGCGGGCGCGGGCGGCAGCGGCAACCTCGCGGAGGGCCAGCCGATCGGGCTGGCGGTGCTCACCTACCAGGCGCGGCCGGCGTTCGCACCGGTTGCCGCCGACCTCGTGGAGATCGACCCGGGCACCGGGGCGGCCCGCGCCGTGCGCCACCCGCTCGGCCGGCAGGGCGCCGGCGCGGGCGGCTGACTACCCCGCGGCCGTCTCGGGCTCCCCGGACTCGTCGTCCCCGTCGTCCTCGTCGTCCGCGTACAGCGACTCGGACGTGATCTCGCGCCCGTCTGAGCCCCAGAGGAAGACCTCCACGTAGTCGCCCGTGTAGTTGTCGAGCGAGACGAGGGTGAAGCGGTCCTCCACGAGCGCGCACTGGTCGGTGGTGGTCGGGCCGAGCTCGGTGGTGACCACCAGGCCCTTGTGCTCGACCGCCACGCCCCACACGAGCGTGATCTCGCCCCGGCGGCCCTGGGGACCGCGCCAGTGGCTGATCTCCCAGTCGCTCAGGTCGAGGCGCCACTGCGGGTTGGCCTCGGCTGTCTCGTCGGTGAAGTCGGCCACGGCCCGGAAGCTCTTCGCCTCCGCGCCCTCGTGCTCACGCGTGTAGGAGACGTAGCCGAAGATCTCGAAGCCGTCGGTGGTGGGAGCCGTGGCGGGCACGTAGGTGCGGCCGCCGTAGGTGCGCTCGGGGAACCAGACGACCTCGCCGGGCTCGCCGTGCTCGTCGCCGTCGTCGAGGCCGCGAGCGGCCTCGAGGAAGCGCTCGGCGAGGGCGTCGGCCCAGCGCCCGTAGGGGTAGCCCTCCTGGGGCGGCTCGGCGATGAAGCGCGGTATCGGTCGCTCGTCGGGGGCCAAGGGCGGCGGTGACGCTAGCGATCCCCGGCCGCGCGCAGCTGCCCGGCCGCGGTTTCCGGGGCCACGATGTTGAGGTTCACGCCGGTGCCGAGCTCGAGTCCCGCGAGGTTGGTCAGGCGCGGGAGCAGGTCGATCCGCCAGCAGAAGTGGTCCGCGCCGCGGGGCGCCGTGCGCACCCAGAGGTTGAACGGCGGGACCGCGCCGAGCACGGATGCGAGCCGGCCGAGCACGTCGTGGAGGAGGCGGGCGCCGAGCGGGCCGTCGTCCTCGAAGCGCGCGCGGGGGGCGCGCGGGATCAGCTGGAGCTGGTACGGAACGCGTGAGCCGAACGGACAGATGACCACGGCCTCGCGGTCGATCGCGACGATCCGGTCGCGGCGGCGGACCTCCTCGCCGAGCAGGTCCTCGAGCAGGTTGCGGCCCTGCGTGCGGTCGGAGTGCGCGGTGAAGCGCTCGCGCTCGCGGGCGATCGCAGCGGGCACGAACGGGAGGGCGTAGAGCTGGGCGTGGGTGTGCGGCAGCGAGGCGCCCGCGGCGCGGCCCTCGTTCACGATCAGGTGCAGGCAGGCGGCCGCGTCGTTGGCGCGCATCCGCTCGCGCCACACCTCCATGGCCACCTCGAGCTCGGCGGGCTCGACCTCGCGCAGCGACCCCGCCGCCCGTGGCGTGTTCACGATCACCTCATGCGCTCCGTGCGCCGGCCGCGAGGAGAACAGCTGCGGCTCGCCACGCCCCTCCGCAAGCGGGTCCCCACCGGGGTCTGACCCGTCCCCGATGTGCGGCAGGAGGGAGGGATACAGGTTCGGGACCACGCGGACCTTCCAGCCCGGCGTGTCCGGCTCGCCGCCGTCCGGCCGGAACGCGAACAGCTCCGGTGGCGTGCGGTCCTCGTGGCCCTCGAGGAAGGGGTCCGTCTCCGGGTCGAACGGGGGCGCCGGCTCCACGCGCAGCTCGCCGCCCGGCCGGGTGGAGCGCTCGGCGGCCACGATCGTGCGCAGCCCGGAGAGCGGGTCGATGCGCAGCTCAGGCAAGCGCGCGCTCCATCGTCACGTGGTCGATGCCCTCCTCCACGAACGGCTCGCCCACCGCGGCGTAGCCCCCGCGGGCATAGAGCGGGACGGCCGCGGCCTGCGCGTGCAGCCGCACCAGGGTGGCGCCGGCCGCGAGCGCGCCCCGCTCGGCCTCGTCGAGCAGCCGCGCCCCGATCCCGCGCCCGCGCAGGTCCGGCTCCACGGCCATCCGCCCGAGGCGCGCCACGCCGTCGCGCATGAGCACGCGGCAGGTGCCCACCACCCGACCGCCCTCCGCGGCCACGATCTGGAGTGCCTCGCCGTCGAGCCCGTCGCGGTCGGCGCCGGGGTCCACGCCCTGCTCCCCGCAGAACACGCGCTCGCGCAGCGCCAGCGCCTGCTCCAGCTCGGAGCGGTCGCGTGCGGGACGTACGTCCACGGTGGCGACGCTACCGGGCATAGCGCCCGATGTCCTCGCGCAGCCGCGCCTCGCTCGCGTACCCGCCCTGGTGGATGAACTCGAGCCTGCCGGTGCGCGTGTAGTAGGCGGTCGTGGGGAAGACGACATGACCGTTGAAGACCTTCGCGACCTTCTGGTCCGGGTCCTCGTAGCTCGGGAAGCTGACCGGGTACCTGGCGAGGAAGGCGCGGGCGTCGGACGAGTTGTCGTTCGAGTCGACACCCACGAACGCCACCGCGCGCCCCAGGTCCACCGACACCCTCTGGAAGTAGGGGAACTCCTGCCGGCAGGGCGGGCACCAGGAGGCCCACTTGTTCACCACGACGGGGTGGCCGCGCAGCCCCGCCAGCCGCGCGCGGAACGCTCCCGCGCCGCCGGGCAGCAGCTCGCCCGCCTGACCGTGGAGCGACGCCAGCGGCGCCGGCGCCCCCGCCAGCTTGGCGCGCACCTGGGCGGCCGGCGGCGCCGCGCTCTTCGGGTCGTGGTTGCAGCCGGCCGCCAGCAGGGCGCAGAGCAGGATCGGGACGAGTGGCCGCACCCGGCTCAGGTTCGCACACCCGGGGGGGTAGTCCCGACCGCGGCGGTGCGTTAAGATTGCGGTGCTTGCGTTCCTCGAAAGGGGGACGGGCGCCGTCGCCGAGAGGACTCCTCGAGTCGACGGCACAGGGGACGTCCGGCCGTGACTGCTCTGCGGCCCATCGAGTTCGCACCGCAGCCCCCCGCGCGTCCCGACACCTCTTCATCCAGAGAGCCCTAGTTGGCCGATAGTCAGTCCCTTTCCGCCGCCTTGCCGGTTGCCGAGGAAGACCTCGCACGGGTCGAGGATTTCACCCGCGAGCCCTTCATCCACGAGGAGGACGACCCCGCGATCGTCCTCGCTCCGGACCAGCCGCGCCGGCAGGCATTCGACGCCGCGCTGAAGGAGATCGAGGCAGGCCTCGAGCACCCGTCGATCGCGTGGCAGCAGGAGTACGCGCTCATGCTCGGGCTCGAGCGGCTCCTCTCCCAGGACGAGCCCCACCTGGCCGATGGCACGCAGCTCGACCCCCACCAGGTGGACGCCCTCTCCGGCACCCTGATCGCGCTCCTGACCGAGGCGCAGTCGTCCACGCGCAAGGGGCGCAACGGGAACGGCAACGGCGCGGTGGCCCCGGAGGAGATCGGCGAGCTGCCCTCCGGCGAGGTGGAGCTCGAGGGCGACGAGGAGATAGGCGAGGACGAGGAGCCGCTCGACTGGGACCCCTCCGCCGAGGCGGAGGAGGACGAGGGGCCGCCCTCGGACGACCCCGGCGCCGCGCGCCGTTTCTGGTTCGAGCACGCGACCGGCGCCGGCAAGACCGTGGCCGCGCTCGGGTTCGTGGAGGCCACCCGCACCGGCGGCGTCCTGATCCTCACCCACCGCCGCAACCTCGTGGACCAGTTCATCGGCGAGCTGAAGGACCGCGGCTACCGCAAGCTGATCAGCCCGCCGCTGCTCGACGGCAAGGGCGAGGACCAGGCCAAGGCGCCCGTCACGGTGGAGACCTACCAGTGGTACGTGCGCAACGCGGGCCGCATCTCGGGCGCGTACTCGATCGTGATCTGCGACGAGGCCCACACCGCGCTCGGCGAGAAGACGAGCGCCTCGATCCGCGCCTACCAGGGCCCGATCTTCGTGGGCATGACGGCGACCGGCGCGCTGATCGCCCGCCACGTGACCGACCTCTTCCCCACCCAGACCTCGCGCTTCGACCTCGCGCAGGCCGCGCGCCGGGGAGTGATCGCGCCGCTGCGCTGCGTGAGGATCCCGCCCGGTGTGGGCGTGCGCACGATCGCCAAGGTGCCGCTGCGCAAGGGCGAGGTCGACCAGGACTTCGACCAGGAGGAGCTGGCCGAGCTCCTCGACCAGGCGCCGTTCAACAGCGCGGTCGCCGACCTCTACCGGGTGCGCTTCAAGGACCTGCCGGGCGTGGTCTACTCGGCGGGCGTGCGCCATGCACACAACGTGGCCAAGGCGTTCGTGGACGCCGGGCTCAAGGCCAAGGCGGTCTCGGGCGAGACGCCCAAGCGCGAGCTCACCCGCGTGCTCGCCGCCTACGAGCGCGGGGAGATCGACGTGCTCGTCAACGCGCAGCTGCTCGCGGAGGGCTGGAACTCGCCGCGCGCCACGGTCTGCATGCACCTGGCGCCCACCGCGTCCAAGCGCATCTACCAGCAGCGCGTGGGCCGCGTCACGCGGCGCAACCCGGGCAAGGAGGCCGGCATCGTGGTGGACTTCGTGCACCCGGCCACCACGCACGACGACCCCGTCGTGACGCTTCACTCGCTGCTCGACCGCGACGTGTATCGCGGCGGCGCGATCGTGGTCGGGCCTGTGCGGCGCGGGCGCGGGCGGCGACTGCGCGTGGAGCGGCGCGTGCTCCCGGTCACGCCGGACCCCGACCGCCGCGCCGCGGTGTTCGAGCGCGAGCTGTGGCGGATCGCGGTGGAGCACCTCTCCTGGCAGGAGCAGCACGTGTGGGCCGCCCTGGCCGGCGCACGCGTGGCCTCGAACAACTGGCGCCGGGCCAAGGCGATGCTGCACTTCGACTCGACCGGGGAGCTGCGCAGGCGCTTCGTGATCACCTGCCTCCAGCGCAACCGCAACACCCAGCTGCGCATCCGCGCGCTCCAGGAGATCGCCACGGCGCGCGACGCCGAGGCGTTCGACGAGGCCGTGGACATCGTGGGCGGCTGGTCGCGCGACGAGCGCCGCGAGGGCGTGAAGGTGCTGCTCCAGGCTCTGGCCGAGCGGCCGATCGGGCGCCGCGACCAGGCCACCGCGTGGCTGTGGCGGCTGGCCGAGTACTCGCGCGAGGTGCACGAGGAGTACGCGGTGCAGCGCTGGCCGGAGACCAAGCGGCTGCTCGGCCTGCTCGTGAACTCCTCGGGCGGGGCGCACGCACGCAACGCGCGGCGGCTCGTGCAGGCGTCGCGCAAGCACGACCGGCGGCTGAGCGCCGCGCTGCTCGCCGCGGCCCTGGCGCACACGCCGGAGGCCGAGGAGGTGCTGCGCGGGGCGCGCACGCGGATGGCCCGCAAGCCGAGCGCTCTGGCCCGCGAGCTGCTGCGCAACTTCCCGAAGGGCCGGCGCCGGCGCGGCGGGCGGCGGCGCAAGCGCGGCGGGGGCGGCGGCGGCTCGGAGGACGGGGCGCCCGTCAAGAACGGCTCGGGCCGCGCTCCGGACGATCCGCAGCAGGAGCACGACAGCAGCGACGCGGAGGCGGCTCCGGACGGGGTCGAGGAGTCTTCGTCCTCGGACGCCGCGTCCTCCGACGACGATTCGGGCTCGGACGAGAAGGCCGCGGCCTGAGCGACGAGTGAACCGTTTGGGTCGCTATGACGACCACAACGGTTCAGCCGATGCGCAGGTGCACCTCGCCGGCGCCCAGGGCGATCCGGCCCCCGTCCGTGTCTACCAAGAGGGAGCCGGAGTCGGCGATCCCCGCAGCCACTCCGTGACCCTCTCCCCAGCCAATCCGTTCGCCCAGAAGAGCGTCGCGCTCGCGCCAGGCGGCGAGGATGTCGGCCGGCGGCGCCCGGAGCCGGCGATCGAGGGCGGGCAGCAGCGCGTCGAGCACCGACTCCACCGGCGCGTCGCCGCCCGCGGCGCGCAGCGACGTGGCCGTCTCGCGGAGCTCGTCCGGGAACTCCTCCGCGGCCGTGCTCACGTTGAGGCCGATGCCCACCACGGCCCAGCCCGCGGCGGGCCGGCCCTCCACGAGGATCCCCGCGAGCTTGCGGCGCTCGATCCACACGTCGTTCGGCCACTTGATCGCGCAGCGGACGGGTGCGCACGACTCGGCCGCGTCGCATACCGCCAGCGCGGCTGCGAGCGGGAGCAACGTGGCGGCCTCGAGGTCGCGCACCACCACGGACATGAGCACGGCCGCCCCGGCCGGCGCCACCCACGTGCGGCCCTGGCGGCCGCGGCCGGCGGTCTGCTCGGCGGCGGTCACGACGGTGCCGTGCGGCGCGCCCGCGCCGGCCAGCTCCTTCGCCCGCTGGTTGGTCGAGTCGGTCAGCCGGTGATGGACCCGCGGGGAGCCGATCACGGGGCCGGTGCGATGCGCAGCTCGTCGTCCACCGACAGCGCCAGCTCGGCCGCGGCGTCGCCGCGGTTGACCGCGAGGGCCACCGCTCCCCAGGCGTCCTCGTAGAGCAGGAGCTCGCCGGGCGGGACGTCCGCGAACGTCTGGACGAAGGTGGCCCGCCGCTCCAGGTGCGAGGCGCGCACGGCCACCGGCGACCCGAGGACGAGGCCGAGCTCCAGCAGGTGGTGATGCTGGATGTCGAGCGCCACGTTGCCGAAGCCGTCGATCACCAGCGCGTGCGCGAGCACCGCGCCGTCCGCCACCCGCGGCGAGGGCAGCTCGAGCGCCACGAGCTCGTCGGAGTCGAGCGGGTCGCCGGCGTCGGCCAGCTCCGCGCCGTTCGCGAGGTGCGCGGCGACGGGGGCGAACAGGTCACGCCCGTGGAAGGTGGCCGAGACCGGCTCGAGCCGGTGCGGGGAGCGGCTCACGTCGACGGCCTCCGCCACGCCGCCCGCGCGCTGCCATGCGAGGCTCAGCAGGCCGTTGTCCGGCCCCACGAGGAGCCTGCCGTCGCCGCAGCGGAGGGCCACGGCGCGCCGCTCGGTGCCCACCTGCGGATCCACCACGGCCATGTGGACGCCGACCGGCATGTAAGGCAGCGAGGCCGCGAGCACCAGGGCGCCATGGCGAACGCCGTGGCGGGTGATGCCGTGGCTCACGTCCACGATCGGCACGTCGGGAGCGATCCGCCTGATCACGCCGTGGCAGACGCCCACGAACTCGTCGTCGCGCCCGTAGTCGGTGAGCAGCGTTACGACGATCGCGCGTCCTCGAGCAGGGCCTCGATCAGCCCATCCACGTCGTGGCGCGCGGCCTCCACGTGCACCTCGAGCCCGAGCTCGCGGGCGGTGGCGCTGGTGGCGGGGCCGATCGACACGATCCGCGCGGCGCGCGGAAAGGCGTCGCCGATCGCCTCCACGAAGTAGCGGACGGTGGAGCTGGAGGTGAAGGTCACGTAGTCGGCGCGGGCGGCCGCCTCCAGCGAGGCGCGCGACGGGGGAAGCGGGAGCGTGCGGTATAGGGCGACCACGTCCACCTGCGCGCCGCGCTCGCGGAGGGCGTCCGGCAGGAGGTCGCGGCCCTCGGCGGCGCGGGCCACGAGCACGCGGCGGCCGTCCACCTCCTCGCCCGCCAGCGCCTCGATCAGCCCCTCGGCCACCTGGCGGCCGGGCACGACGTCCGCGTCGATGCCGCGCTCGGCGAGCAGGGCGGCGGTCGACGAGCCGATCACGGCGATGCGGGCCGCCGCCAGCGCGCGCGCGTCGAGGCGCCGGCGGCGCAGCGCGGCGAAGAACGGGTCGATCGCGTTCCGGCTGGTGAGGCAGATCAGGTCGTAGCGGTCGATCGGGCCGAGCGCGGGGTCGACCTCCTCGGGCGCGAGCGGCTCGGTGGTGATCACGGGCGCGGCCACCACCTCGGCGCCGAGCTCGCGCGACAGGCGCTCGGCCAGCGCGCTGGCCTGCTCGCGCGCGCGCGTGACCACCACCGTCTTGCCCATCAGCGGCCTGCCCTGCTCGAACCAGGCGAGCTCGTCGCGCAGGTCCACGACCGCGCCGACCACCGTGATCGCCGGCGGCTTGATGCCTGCCTCGGCCACGCGCGCGGCGATGTCGCCGAGCGTGCCGGTGGCCGTGCGCTGGCGACCGGTGGTGCCGCGCTCGATCACCGCCACCGGCTCGCCCTCGGGACGGCCGGCCTCGACCAGCGACCAGGCGATGGGCTCGAGGTTGCGCACGCCCATGTAGAAGACGAGCGTGCCGGGAAAGGCGGCGAGGGCGTCCCAGTCGAGCACCGGCTCGGGCTTGTCGGGGTCCTCGTGGCCGGTCACGAACGCCACGGCCGAGGCGCCGTCGCGGTGGGTGATCGGGATGCCGGCGTACGCGGGCGCGGCCACGCCCGCCGTGATGCCGGGTACCACCTCGAACCGGACGCCCGCGCCGGCGAGCGCCTCGGCCTCCTCACCGCCACGGCCGAACACGAACGGGTCGCCGCCCTTGAGGCGGCCCACGGTGCGGCCCGCGCGGGCGAGCTCAACGAGCCGCGCGTTGATCTCATCCTGCGCCATGGACGGGCGGCCCGGCTCCTTGCCCACGTAGACGAGCTCGGTGCCCGTCGCGACCAGCGAATCGAGCGCGCCGGCCGGGATCAGGCGGTCGTAGAGGACCACGTCGCAGCGGCCGAGCAGCTCCACCGCGCGCACGGTCAGGAGCCCGGGATCGCCCGGCCCCGCGCCGATCAGGTAGGCCTTGCCGGGCACGCCCATGCGCGTGCAACGCTATCGGCGCTAACCGCTGATCGAGCCCGCCATGCTTCCCATGACCGCGGTTCGGTCGACGCCTCCGCCCCCGGGCATGCAGCGCTCGATCAGCAGCGACGGGTCGTCGGTGGTCGCACCGGCGCCTTCGAGGGATCCGCCGCCCGCTCCCGCGAACTCGGTCCGGCCGGCGCCCGTGACCCGCAGCTCAGCGAAGGTGAACCGGATCCTCGTTCCCCCCATCAGCATCGCGCCCGGGCCGCGCGGCAGGCCTTCGCCGCACGACATGAGCCCTTCCGCGGCGCCGAGGAGCCGCACGGGCTCGTTCTGGGCCAGACGGCCGTCGAGCCACCCCGTGCACGTCCCACGCTCGTCGAACCACATGCTGTTCGGCTCCGGCATCGCACCGAGGGGATTGCCGAACTCGATCACCCCTTGGTAGGAGCATTGGCCCGTGAACGTGTGGCCCTCGTCCTCCGCGATCGCCTGCGCGGGGCCGTGCGCGGCCAGGCCGAGCACGATCGCGCAGGCCACGCCCCCCATCGAGACCTTCATCGGAATCCTCCTCGCCTGGCGCCTGCGGACGCAGGCACCGTGGAGGGCGTACCACCGGACGCTCCGGTCTACCCCCCTTTTGGGGGGGTCGGTCCGGTCAGCGCGGCTGCGCGGCGCGTTCCGCTTCGGCGAGCACCTCTGCGGCTCCCGCGGCGAGCATCCGCTCCGCCACCGCGCGGCCGAGCGCCGCCGGCTCCGCCGCGCCGCCCTCGAGCGAGTCGCCGATCCAGTGGCTGCCGTCCGGCAGGCCGGCGAAGGCTCTGAGCCGAAGCGTGCCGCCGGCTCCCCCCTCGCGCTCGACCCCCACCTCCGCGTACGCCGCCAGCGGCGTGTGGCAGCTCGCGTCCAGGGCGCTCACCAGCGCCCGTTCCGCGGTGAGGGCGGTGAGGGCGGAGCGGTCGGTCACCGCGCCCGCCAGCTCCGCCAAATCCGAATCCCCGGCCCGCGCCTGAAGCGCGAGGCAACCCTGCCCGGCGGCGGGGAGCATCAGCGCGGTGTCGATCGGCTCGCCCTCCTCGCGGCCGAGCCGCGCGAGGCCGGCGGCCGCCAGCACCAGCGCGTCGTAGCCGCCCTCCGCGAGCCGCCGCAACCGGGTGTCCACGTTCCCGCGCAGCTCCTCCACCCGCAGGTCCGGACGCCGCGCCAGCAGCTGAGACCGCCGCCGCAGGCTGCCCGTGCCCACGCGCGCACCCTCCGGCAGCTCGTCGAGCGCCGGGCACCCGCACAGCGCGTCCCGCGGGTCGGCCCGGGCCGGAACGCCGACGATCGCGAGCCCCTCCGGCAGCTCCGCCGGGACGTCCTTGGCGGAGTGAACGGCGAGATCGATCTCACCCCGAAGAAGCGCGTCCTCGAGCTCCTTGACGAACCGCGACTTGTCGCCGAGCACACTGGGGAGGGTGGTTGAGGATTCGTCGCCGGACGTCCGGATCGTCACCAGCTCGACGTCCGCGTCCAGCATCGCCGCGACCGTCCGCGCCTGGGTGAGCGCCAGCGCGCTTCCGCGCGTGCCGAGCCGGAGCTTCAGCGCGACTGCCGCCGGCGGCGGTCGTCCAGCGAGGTGACCGCTGCGGCGTCCACGGCCTCCGCCGGCGCCTCGAGCTCGGCGGCGTCGATCCCGAACAGCTCGCGCAGCGCCTGCACGTACACGTACGAGTCGTCGCCCGCCGCGGCCTTCAGGCGCAGCGTGGGCTCGTGCAGCAGCCGGCTGACCACCGCCCGCGCGAGCAGCTCCACCCGCGCGCGGTCCTCCTCGCCGAGCGCCACCCAGCGCGATTCGTTCTCGCGCAGCACCTGCCGGACGATCGCGTCGCCCCGCTCGCGCAGCGCCGCCACGGTCGGGATCACGTCGAGGCTCGCCGCCCAGCGCGCGAACCGGTCGGCCTCGCCATCCACGAGCGACCGCGCCCGCGTGGCCTCCACCTCCTGCACCGAGAGGTTGCGCGCCGCCTCGCGCTGCAGGTCGTCCATGTCGTACAGAGCCACGCCCGGCACGTCGCGCACCGCGGCGTCGATGTCGCGCGGCACCGCCATGTCCACGATCAACAGAGGCCGTCCGCCGCGCTGCTCCATCACCTCAGCCAGCTCCTCGCGCCCCACGATCTGGTGGGGCGAGGCCGTGGAGCTGACCACGATGTCGCTGTCGAGCAGCCGGCTCGGCAGGTCCTCGAACCGCACCGCATGCCCTCCGAACTTCTGTGCCAGCCCGATCGCCCGGTCGTAGCGGCGGTTGGCCACGAAGACCGTGTCGGCCCCACGCTGGTGCAGAGCCTTGGCGGTCAGCTCCGCCGTCTCGCCCGCGCCGATCACGAGCACAGTGCGGGCGGCGAGGTCGCCGAGCACCGAGCGGGCGAGGTCCACCGCCACGCTCGAAACCGAGTCGCGCGCCCGGCCCAACGCGGTCTCGGTCCGCACGCGCTTGCCCGTCGCGATCGCGTCGCGGAACAGCCGGTTGGAGATCGGCCCCGTGGCGCCCTCGACCAGCGCCAGCTCGTAAGCGCGCTTGACCTGCCCGAGCACCTCGGCCTCGCCAACGATCATCGAGTCGAGCCCCGCCGCCACCTCGAACAGGTGCCGCACGGCCTCCGCGTCGCGGTGCGAATACAGGCTCCCCACCAGCTCCGTGGGCCGCATCCCGACCTGCCGCGACACGCACCCGAGCGCGGCGCTCTCGGCCTCCACCGGATCGCCCACCACCATGTAGATCTCGGTGCGGTTGCAGGTGGAGATCGCCACCGCCTCGCGGATCTCCGGGTGTGCCACGATCTCGGACAGCACGTGCGCCGCACGCCCCTCGGGCAGCGCCAGCCGCTCGCGCAGCGCAAGCGGCGCCGTCTTGTGCGATGCCCCGATCACGAGGATCGCGGCGCTCATCGCGCCCTCTTGTCGGCCAGCTCTGCCAGCGTGTCCACCTCGCGCTCGATCCGCGCGATCTTCGAGGAGATGATGACCACGTACAGCAGAACCAGCGCCAGGAAGACCAGGTACGCCGCGGCCACGTACTGGCGGCCGGTCAGCGCGAGCGGCAGCACCGCGTCCACCTCAGTCGCCCCCGGTCGGCCGCGCCGGGACCACCGGGGGCCGGGCCGCTGAAGCGCCCGCGGCCGCCTCGAGAGGCGTGTCCTCGAGCCGCCGGCGGAGCCGCTTGAGCTGCTCGGAGGCGTTCTTCGACGACAGCTCGAGCTTCCACAGCGTGACGAACAGCAGAGCCACCCCGACGGTGCACACGAGGAACGCCAGCCGCATCTCGCCCGGCATGCTGCCGCCGGTCTCGGAGAGCACGCGCGGGTGGATCTCCTGCTGCGCCATCCGCACCGCGGCGAAGTTGATCGGCACGAACGCGCCCGCCGCGATCGCGAACACCGACGCGTAGCGCGCCTGGCGCTCGGGGTCCGAGATCGAGAAGCGCAGCGGCTGGTAGCAGCAGTACAGGAGGAACACGACCAGGAACGAGACCAGCACCGGCTCGTCCCACTGCCACCAGTGCCCCCAGGACGCCTTGCCCCAGATCGACCCCGTGACGAGCACGCCCACGCCGAGCACGATCGACAGGTGGATCGCCACGTACGAGCGCATGTCCCACGCGCGGTCGTTCGTGCGCAGATGCTGGATGGCCATGAGCCCGCCGGCCACGAACCCGCAGAGCGCCACGATCGCCATCGGCACGTGCACGTAGAAGATCTTCTGGATCACGCCCTGGTCCGCCTCGAGCGGCGCGTAGAAGAACGCCAGGCCGAACCCCGCCGCCAGCGTGACGGCGGTGGCGATCGAGAGGGTCCTCAGACCCTTGCCATAGAGCGGTCTGGACCGCAAGTCGGGCCCCTCAGTCCTCTAGGAGGAAATCGAAGACGGCTACTGCCACGAGCAGGAAGACCGTATCGTAGAGAGCCATGAATCCCAGCCATTTGGCGAGGTCCTGCGGGCCCGCCGGGCTGGCGAGCAGCGGCTCCGTGGCCCGCGCGGCGGCGATCAGGAGCGGCACGAGCAGCGGCAGGAGCAGCAGCGGCACGATCAGGTCGCGCGAGCGCGCCTCCGCCGCCAGCCCCGCCACCAGCGCGCCCACCACCGCCAGGCCGAGGTCCGCCAGCAGCAGGATCGGGACCAGCTCGGGGAACGCGCCGCCGATCCCGGGCTCGAGCATCAGCGCCGCGAACGCCGGCACCGCCACCAGCTCGAGCAGCACCAGGTAGAGGAACAGCGCCGACGCCTTCGCGACGTAGACCGCCGTGCGGTCGATCGGCGCCAGCAGCAGGCCGTCCAGCGCGCCGCCCTCGCGCTCGCCGGCGAACAGCCGGTTCACGCCCAGCACGCTCGCGAACAGCAGCGTGACCCAGAGCACGCCCGAGGCGAGGTCGCCCTGGATCGTGTCGCGGTGGAGCCCGAAGTGGAAGAGCACGAACGCGCCGACGCTGAACAGCGCCATCGCCGGGACCGACTCGCGCGTGCGCAGCTCGATCCGCAGGTCCTTGCGCAGGATCGCCGACGCCGCGCCGAAAACGCCCGGGGGTGCTCCGCCGGGCGCGCTCACGAGTACAGCCGCCTCACGGAGTCGGCGTCCATGCACACACGCGCGCGCCCGTCGCGCAGGCCGAGCGCCAGGTCCGCCTCCGCCAGGCCGCGCTCCACGTCGTGCGTCACGAGCACGCGCGTGCGCCCGGACGAGCGGCCGATCAGCGGCTCGAGCTGCCCGGCGGCCGCCGGGTCGAGTCCGGCGCGCGGCTCGTCGAGCAGCAGCAGCGGCGGGTCGTGCAGCACGGCCCGCGCCGCGGCGAGGCGCTGCACCATCCCGCGCGAGAGCTCGTCGACCGGGTCGTCCGCGCGCTCGCGCAGGCCCACGGCGCCGAGCATCTCGTCGACGCGCGCCGGCACCAGCCCGTGCAGCCGCGCGTGCAATCGAAGGTTCTCGCGCCCCGACAGCCGGGGGTAGAGCAGCGGCTCGTGCCCGAGCAGCCCCACCCGCCCGCGCACCTTCCATGCCTCGCCCGGCAGCGCCGAGCCGAGCACCTCCACGCGCCCGCCGTGCGGGCGCAGGAGCGTGGCGAGCACGCGCAGCAACGTCGTCTTGCCCGCGCCGTTCTCCCCGAAGACGGTGAGCGTCTGACCCTCCCCGAGGCGGAGCGTCACGCCCCCCAGGACGGTGCGGTCGCCGTAGCGTCGCTCGAGCCCGTCGAGCGCGATCGCGTCAGCCACGCTCGAGCGTCTGCGCGGCGTGCTTGAGAGTCGGCCCGACGATCGGCCACGACTGCCCGATCGACTTGGGCGAGCCGGGGAAGTTCACGATCAGCGTCCGCCCGCGCACGCCCGACACTCCGCGCGTGAGGATCCCCAGCGGCGTGTGGTTGCGCGACTCGACGCGGATCGCCTCGGCCCACCCCGGCGCCTCGCGGTCGATCGCGTCGCGCGTGGCCTCGGGCGTCACGTCGTCGGGCGTGAGCCCCGTGCCGCCGGTGGTGAAGATGAACCGGCAGCCCTCGCGGTCGGCCAGCCGCGCGAGCGCCTCGCCGATCACCTCGCGGTCGTCGGGCACGAGCTCGTGCAGGACCTCGAGCCCCGCCTCCTCGCACAGCCGCACCAGCTCCGCCCCGGACGCGTCCTCGCCCTCGCCGGCGGACAGGGTCGTGGAGACGGTGATCACCGCCGCGCGCGTCACGCCCTCCGCCAGTCCTCTTTGCCGCCCGTCTTCTCGACCAGCTCGACCGAGCCGATCGTGACCCCGCGCTCCACTCCCTTGACCATGTCGTACACCGTCAGCGCCGCCACCGACGCCGCGGT
>JAXDJC010000148.1:0-4978 GCA_034663685.1 Thermoleophilaceae bacterium | reverse complement strand
AGGACACGCTCAAGGGCGAGAAGGGCAACGACAAGCTCTTCGGCGGCGCGGGCAACGACACGCTCGACGGCGGAGCCGGCAAGGACACGCTCGACGGCGGAGCCGGCAACGACAAGCTCACCGGCGGCGCCGACGCCAACACGATCAAGGGCGGTGCCGGCGACGACACCGTTAACGCCAAGAACGGGAAGGTCGACACGATCGACTGCGGCGCCGGCAAGAAGGACTCGGCGAACGTGGATAAGGCCGACAAGGTCAAGGGCTGCGAGAAGGTCAAGCGGGCGAAGAAGTAGGGACTCGCGAGAGAGGGTTCACTCCAGCGCCGCGTCAGCCCGGCCCGCGTGGCGCCAACTCCAGACCGCCTCTATGGATGCCCGGGCCCCTGGCGCGGAAGGCCGGGACGATCTCGCTGGTCACGAGCCCGCGCTCGGCTGTCAGCTCGTCGATGACCTCGTACGCGGCGGCGATGTTCGGCGGGGTGTCGACCACGACGGTGACCACCGGAACCCTGCGCCGCAGGGACCAGAACCTGTCGCCGCATGGGGGGTGGCCGCCGTCGAATCCCCACACGCCGCGCAGCGATGTGGCGCCGGCCACCCCCGTAGCTCGGAGCCTGCGCACGATCTGGCTGTGCAGCGGGTGGCCGTCGACTTCGGTCTGCTCGCCGGCGTAGATCATGAGCTTCTGCCAGAGGGCGAGGCCTGAAGGGGGCTCGGACAGGTGTGTCGGCTCGCTGAGCCGCCGGCCGTCGCGCTTGCAGACGCGGACGCGCTCGAGCGTCATCAACGGTCGCTCGAGCATTTCGCCCAGGTCGGGCAGCAGCGCAGCGATCCGTTCGGCGGCGCCGGTCGCGATGATCATCATCGGGACGTCGGCGTTGCGACCGAAGAAGCGTGCCCTGCGGCGCTCTCCGTGCGCGGTCCCGTCGACGCCGAGCAGGACGCTCGCCCCGTCGAGCCCACCCTCTCTCAGGAGCTCGACGATCGCCAGGTGCGCGGGGCGGCCGGCGATCCGGGCCTGACGGCCGACGTAGATCGTGAGCTTGGTCGCATCGCCGAGCTCCTCCGGTAGGTGCACGGCCGCGGTCGGTTCGGTGACCATGCGTGCGCGCTCGAGCGTGATCAGGCCGTGGCCCGCGAGCCGGTCGATCTCCGGCAGCGCTGCCTCGATGCGCTCGTGCGTGTCGACGGCCACGGATACGACCGGCAGGTCCTCGGACAGCGTGAGCTGGCGGTCGGTGTGGAGGTGGTGCTTGATGCCGAAGCCCTCGGCCCCGCGCAGGAGAAGGCTCGCCTGGAGCGCGTGGCGCTCGTACGCATCGAGCAGCGCGTCCGCCAAGAACGCCCCGCCGGCGCGGTCGCGCTCCCCGAAGTAGGTCGTGAGCTTGAGGCAGTCCTCGTTCACAGGCCCATCCCGATCTCCCGGCCGAGCCATGCGGCGGCGATCCCGAGCGCGAGGCTCACCGCGAAGTTGAGAGCGGCCGGTCGCAGCTCGCCGTCTTCGGCCAGCCGGTGGCTTTCGAGCGCCCACGTGCTGAAGGTCGTGTAGGCGCCGAGCAGCCCGCCGCCGACCAGCCGAGTCGTATCGAGGTCGGCGGTCGCGCCGACCAGCAGCCCGAGCGCGAGCGCCCCGCTGAGGTTCACGGCGAGCGTTCCGTACGGGAAGCTGCGCCGGAGCCGGCCCGCGACCGCGCCGTCGAGCAGGAACCGCGCGAGCGCTCCGACGCCACCGAGCAGCCCGGCCGCGAGCAGGAGGCCGGCGCTCATGACGTCACCCTGGCGCGTCGCACGAGGTTGGTCGCGAACATCACCGCGAGGAACCCCGCTGTGATGCTCGCCGCCGCGTACGTGACGGCAAGCAGGAGACGGTCGTGGTCGAGCATCCGCAGCAGCTCGATCTGCATCGCGGAGAAGGTCGTGAGCGCGCCGCACAGCCCCGTGCCGAGAAGGGGCCGCCGATAGGCGGACAGTGGGAGCCGCTCCTGCAGGCGGGTGGCGAAGTAGCCGAGGGCGAAGGCGCCGGCGACGTTCACGATGAACGTCGCCCACGGCCATTGGGTCGAGCCGTGCGGGAGCAGCTCCACGAGCCCGACCCGAACGCTGGCGCCGATGAATCCGCCGGCGAAGATCGCCGCGAGCTCGCGGCCGTCAATCCGCATTCGCCGAGGTCACCGCTTCGCCGGCGGGTTGTGGCCGAGCGCCCGCCGCCGTCGCCGTTCGCGCGCCTCGTGTCCACGGTTGGCGGCCACCGCGCCCAACGATATGCACCGCCGAG
This sequence comes from Thermoleophilaceae bacterium, assembly GCA_034663685.1. Taxonomy (GTDB): domain Bacteria; phylum Actinomycetota; class Thermoleophilia; order Solirubrobacterales; family Thermoleophilaceae; genus AC-37. The sequence goes on along the minus strand of JAXDJC010000148.1, from coordinate 2,704 downwards.
CGACGAGGCCGGCTGTCAACCGCGGCCGGCCACCTACGCTCTCCCCATGAGCCCTACGCCGCCGCCTGCAGCGGTCGACCCCATCCAGAACCCGCCCGATGACCGTGCCGAGTCTCGCCCGGTGAGCGACCAGCTCGCCGGATGGCTCGACGGAGGGGGCGAGAAGACGCTCGGTGGTCTCGTGGCCGTGTTCGAGGAGAAGAGCTTCGCGATCCTCTTCGTCCTGTTGCTCGGCGTGTCGGCCCTGCCGATCCCCACGGGCGGGGCCACCCACGTCTTCGATGTCATTGCGGTGCTGGTTGCGGCGCAGCTCGTGCTCGGCCGCGACCAGATCTGGATTCCCGCTCGCTGGAAGGGCCTGCAACTCGCCGGCAGCAAGCAGCAGCGCTTCATCCGCGCCTTGCTGAAGGCGATGCGCTGGATCGAACGCCGCTCCCGGCCCCGCCTGGCGTTCCTCTTCGACCACCGCCTCGGCAGGTCCGTCTTCGGCGTGGTCGTCATCGCGTTCACCGCCGGGGCCTTCTTCGCGCCGCCCTTCTCGGGCCTGGACACGCTACCGGCGCTCGGCGTCGTGCTGGTCTCGCTCGGAGTGCTGGCCGAGGACTTCCTGGTGGCCGCCGTGGGGCTCGCCGCCGGGGTCGTTGGGGTGGTGGCCGAGATCGCGCTCGGCAAGGCCGCGGTCCATGCGATCGGGAATCTCCTCTGACCAGACCCGCATGAGCTCAGGAGCCAGGCTGCTCTCGCGGCGGATAGCCTCGGCTCGATGACCTACATCGCCGGAGAGGCCAGGCAGGAGCTGCTCGACACGCTTGGCGAGGCGATCGACGAGATCGCAGCCGCGCTCGCGGCCCTCGGCGATGCCTACGAGCAGCTCGGCACGGTCCCCGCCGACAGGCTCGAGGAGGAGCTGTTCCGCCCGGTCCAGGCCGCGTACGGGCGCGCGAAGCGGACCCACGCCGGCTTCGCCCAGCGGCAGGGCCTACCGGCCCGGACATTCGTTCCTGCCACTCCGGGCCTCCCATCGACGGGCATCAGGGGGTTCATCGACAGCGCCGTCGACTCGGCCTCGGAAGCCGATGCCGTCCTCGCCGAGCTTCAGGACTCGATGATGCCGGTCGAGGTGGGCGACGCCGAGCTCCGCTCAGGGTTGGCCGAGGTGCGTGAGCTCCTGGGCCACGTGCGCGCCCGAGCGCGCGAGTTCGTGCGCACCCTCGGCCGCTGATCCGCGTGGGGCTCTTCGATCGCCCGGGTGCCGTGGCGTGCGGAGTACTCAGGACGGCATCGGGACCGGCGTGGGCTCGATCGGAGGTTGAACGGCGTCGCCGGGCGGTTCACTGCCACCCTGGTCGAGCCGGAACGGCGGATACTGATCGGTCATGAGCGCGGTGTACGCGGCCACGCGGAAGACCCAGCGGTTCATGCCGAGCACGAAGTCGTAGATCGACCGCGGGTACCGGCCCGTGAACAGCAGAACGACCCCGGCGATGAACACCATCAGGCCGATCAGACCGCCGGAGAGGGCCGCCCATTGCATGTCGGAGCCGCTTGCCGCTCCCGACGCGCCACCGACGAACACCGTGACGATCAGGAGGTGCGGGAGCGCGAGCAGCCACCACTTGACGAGCACGAGCCCGCGCGACAGCGACTGCGGGTATTCCACCTCCAGGCGGGCCGGGTAGTCGGGTACATCGGCGAGGGTGAACGGCGGGTACTGGTCGGTGCCGAGCGCGCTGTACGAGTAGAACCCGACGCGCCAGCTCCAACGCAGGACGCCGACGTTGAAGTCGAACAGGGCGCGCGGGTAGCGGCCGGTGAAGAGGATCGCGAAGAACGCAGCCACCGAGACGACCGCGAACGCGATCCAGAGGAAGAAGAGCACGAAGTAGTGGGGGATCGCAAGCACCCACTTGACGAGCCAGAGGCCGCGGCTGAGCGACGGCGCGAGCGTTCCTTCGATACGAAGCGGATAGGCGGACGGGGTTGTCATCTGAGGCTCTCTTTCGATGGGGCGCGCGGATGCGCGGGGCGCAGAACCAGCCGATGTCGCAAGAGAGGGTCGGACGAAAGCTGCAGCGGCCACAGGGCCGTACGAGCGATCCAGACCAGCGGCGCAAGCCGTTGTACCCACACACTAGCCCCTCCGGGTCCAGGTGCCGGACCTCGCGCGTTTGCGGACGCCGATCGCATATCGTGCCGCCCGTGGCCGCAGCGGATAGACCGGCGCTCGACGGCCGGCGGGTCTTCATCACCGGGGGAGCCCGTGGCATCGGCGCGGCCCTCGCGCGCCGGTTGCACGAGCGGGGTGCCCGCGTGGCGCTCGCAGGGCTGGAGCCCGAGCTGCTCGAGGAGGTCGCGCGCTCGTGCGGCGATGCGCCGTGGCACCACTGCGACGTGACCGACCGCGAGCAGGTCGAGGCCGCAGTCGCGTCCTCGGTCGCGAGCCTTGGCGGACTCGACGTGGTCGTGGCCAACGCGGGCGTGGCGGCTCAGCTCCCGATCGTCGGCGGCAACCCGGAGGTGATGGAGCGCACCATCGCGGTGAACGTGATGGGCGTGTACAACACGCTGCGCGAGGCTGGCCCCCACATCTCCCATGAACGCGGCTACGCCCTTGCCGTCAGCTCGCTGGCGGCGGTGCTCCACCTTCCGCTCCTCGGGGCGTACTGCGCGTCGAAGGCGGCGGTCGAGGCGCTCGGAGACACCC
>JAXDJC010000136.1:0-35986 GCA_034663685.1 Thermoleophilaceae bacterium | reverse complement strand
TGACCGGGTGGAAGCGCATCTCGTCGCGCACCTCCTCCGGCACGTCGGCCAGGTCGCCGCGGTTGCGCTCGGGGATGATCACGTCGGTCAGCCCCGCCGCGTGCGCGGCCAGCACCTTCTGCTTGAGGCCGCCGATCGGCAGCACCCGGCCCTGGAGCGTGACCTCGCCGGTCACCCCGACCGTGTGCTTGACCGGCCGCCCCGTGAGGAGCGACGCGAGCGCGATCGTGAGCGCGATGCCCGCCGACGGGCCGTCCTTGGGGATGGCTCCCGCCGGCACGTGCACGTGGAACTCGCGACCGTCGAGGTCCTCCTCGGGGATCCCGATCTCCTCGGCGTGCCCGCGCACGTAGGAGAGGGCGATCCGCGCCGACTCCTTCATCACGTCGCCCAGCTGCCCGGTGAGCACGAAGCCCTCCTTGCCGCGCATGGCGGTCGCCTCGATGAACAGCACGTCGCCGCCCGTCGGGGTGTACGCCAGCCCGGTGGCCACGCCCGGCACCGCCGTGCGCTCCGCGCCCTCCTGGAAGAACCTCTGCCTCCCGAGCGCGTCGCGCACCGCGTCCACGTCGATCGCGACCGGGGCCTCGGCCTTCCCGGATGCGATGCGGGTCGCCGTCTTGCGCAGCACCGTGCCGAGCTCCCGCTCGAGCTGGCGGACGCCGGCCTCGCGGGTGTACTCGGTGACGACCGTGCGCAGGACATCGTCCTCGGCGCTCACCTCGTCCTCGTGGAGCCCGTTGCGCTCGCGCTGGCGCGGCCACAGGTAGCCGCGGGCGATCGCCAGCTTCTCGGCCGTGGTGTAGCCGTCGAAGCGGATGATCTCCATGCGGTCGAGCAGCGGCCCCGGGATCGTCTCGGCCACGTTCGCCGTGGCGATGAAGACGACCTCCGATAGGTCCAGCTCCACGTCGAGGTAGTGGTCGCGGAACGAGTGGTTCTGCGCGGGGTCGAGGACCTCGAGCAGAGCCGCCGACGGGTCGCCGCGCCAGTCGGCGCCGACCTTGTCGACCTCGTCCAGCATGATCACCGGGTTCATCGTGCCCGCGTCGCGCAGGGCACGGACGAGCCGGCCCGGCAGCGCGCCGATGTAGGTCCGGCGGTGGCCGCGGATCTCGGCCTCGTCGCGCACGCCGCCCAGCGACATGCGCACGAACTCGCGACCCGTCGCGCGGGCGATCGATTCGCCGATCGACGTCTTGCCGGTGCCCGGAGGGCCGATCAGCGTGAGGATCGCGCCGGAGCGCTTGTCCTCGGCGATCCCGCGCTCCTTGCGCAGGCTGCGCACGGCGATGTACTCGGTGATGCGGTCCTTGACCTCCTCGAGGCCCGCGTGGTCGGCGTCCAGGACCTCGCGCGCGTGGACCGCGTCGAGGCGCTCCTCCGAGCGCTCGGACCACGGCACCGCGATCAGCCAATCGAGGTAGCTGCGGATCATCGAGCTCTCGCCCGACTGCTCGCCGGCCCGCTCGAGCCGCCCGAGCTCCTTCTCGGCCTGCTCGCGCACGCCGTCCGGCATCCCGGACTCCTCGATCTTGGTGCGGTACTCCTCGACCACGGAGCCCTCGTCGTCGCCCAGCTCCTTGCGGATCGACTCCATCTGCTTGCGCAGGAAGTACTCGCGCTGCTGGTTCTCGGCGCCCGAGCGCACGTCCTCGCGGATGCGCGTGCGCACATCCAGCTCGGCGAGGCGCTCGCGCTGGAAGCCGAGCGACTTCTCGAGCCGCTCGGTCACGTCGAGGGTCTCGAGCAGCTCGATCTTCTGCTCGTAGGCGATCTCGGGGGAATAGCCGGCGGTGTCGGCCAGGGCGCCCGGCTCGGTGATCGAGCGCAGGAACGACTGGATGCGGCCGTCGGCGCCGCGCAGCTCGAGGATCTCCTCGACCACGGCGCGGTACTCACGGGCGAGGTCGCGCGTGCGGCCGTCGACCGGGATCTCGTCGGGGTGCTCCTCGACCTCCACGCGGAGGTCGCCGCTCGGGTCGGTGTGGGCCGCCCCGATCTTCGCGCGGTGCAGGCCGATCAGGCTCACCGCACGCCCACCGCCGGGCAGACGTACGCGCTCCACCACGTCGGCGACGGTTCCAACGCTCGCGAACGCGTCCTCATGACGCGGAACGAGCACCACACGCTCCTCGTCCCCGGTCTCGAGGGCGAGGGTCAGGTTCATGGTGGGGAAGACGACCGTGTCGTCCACCGGTACGAGCAGTAGCTGCTCCACGGTGCTGTCCTTTCGATCACTACTTACGATGTGTAAGCAGCATAGCGGCGGACGCTCGTCGCGCCGGCGGCTAGGGTTGCGCCTCGATGCTGCGCCGATCCGCCCTCCTGCTGTTCGCGCTGACCGTCCTGCTCGTGGCCGCGCCGGCCGCCCAGGCCAGCGACAAGACCGTGTTCAACGCCTGGGTCCACGAGAACACCACGTGGTCCAAGCTCGAGGACCAGCTCGGCAAGAACCTCAACAGCTGGACCAACTCGGGGTACAAGAAGGGCGGCCCGGCGCTCGAGCGGATCACCAAGATCCGGGCGCTGATCGCGCGGCGCAAGAAGGCGGTGCTCGCGGAGGAGGCCTCCACGTCGGACGGCGCTGACGGCAAGAGCCTCGCGCTCGCCAACCTGCGCGACAACGACAACGCGATGCTCAAGCTGCGGCAGGCGATCAACGCCGGGATGGGCGGCAACACCAAGCAGGCGAACAGCTACCTGAAGCAGTACGACGCCCTGATCGCCCGCGCGGGCAGGTACGAGAAGCGCGCGAACAAGGCGTTCCAGGCCGCCGGCGTCGCCTAGCCGGCGGACCTACACTCTCGAGCCATGAAGCTCGAGGGCATCCACCACATCACCTGCATCACCGGCGACGCGCCGCGCAACGTCGACTTCTACGCGCGGGTGATGGGCCTGCGCATGGTCAAGAAGACGGTCAACCAGGACGACCCGACGATCTACCACCTCTTCTACGGGGACGAGGAGGGCGCGCCGGGGCACGACCTCACGTTCTTCGAGTACCCGGGCGCCGCGCCCGGCCGGGCCGGCACCGGCATGGTTCACCGGCTCATCCACCGGGTCGGGTCGCCGGACGCGCTGGACTTCTGGGCCGACCGGCTCGGCGGCGAGGACATCGCCACACGCCGCGAGAACGGCAACCTGGTGTTCGCCGATCCCGAGGGGCTCGAGCACGAGCTGGGGGTGTTCGAGGTGCCGGACCCGCCGCTGATCGCCCACGCGAGCGAGGTGCCGGACGAGCACGCGCTCCAGGGCTTCGAGGCGGTTCGGGCGTACCACGCCAACCCGGACGCCAGCCGCAAGCTGCTCGAGGCGCTGGAGTTCGAGCCGCTCTCGGGGGCCGAGTGGCGGGCGCGCGGCGAGGAGCGCGGCGGGCGCGTGATCTACGACCAGTCGAGCGAGCGCGGGGAGCCGGGCGCGGGGACGGTGCACCACGTGGCGTGGTCGATGGGCATGGACGAGCAGGATCAGTGGCGCGAGCGCGCGCTGGCGGGCGGGGCGCACGCCACGCCGATCATCGACCGCTTCTGGTTCCGCTCGATCTACTTCCGCGAGCCGAGCGGCGTGCTGTTCGAGCTCGCCACCCGCGGCCCCGGCTTCACCGCCGACGAGCCGCAGGAGACGCTGGGCGAGGCGCTCACGCTTCCGCCGGACTACGAGCAGCACCGCGAGCGGCTCGAGCAGATCCTCACGCCGCTGCCCGACCCGCGCCAGTGGCGGCGGTCGGGCTCGCCGGCCCCGTGACCCGGGAGCAGAGGCTCCTCTTGTTCGCTCGGTACGTGCTGCCGGGGGCCATCGTCGTGGGCGGGCTCGCGGCGATCTTCGTGGGCGGCTCGAAGAGCTCGTTCCACGGCGGCATGGGCATCATCGGCGCGGGCATCGCGGTGGGGCTCCTGAGCCTCTTCTACCGCGTGGGTGCGAGCGGCGAGCGCGATCGCGACGCCGAGGATGAGGCGCGTTCGTACTTCGATCGGCACGGCCACTGGCCGGACGAGGACGCGCAGCTACCAGGGCAGCCCTAGCGAGGTTGGCCGCGGCTGCTTCGTGTCGCCGTAGGCCTCCTCCTCACTCGGGGTCTCCCGCTCGGCGGAGCCGCCGTAGCGGGCGGCGGCGTCGCTGACGGGATAGAGCAGCTCCTCGGGGTCCTTGCGGGTGCCGACCATGAGCACCGCGCACGGCCCGTCGCCGGCGCCCACCAGCACGTGGGCGGTGCCGGGCGGCATGTGCACGAAGTCGCCCTTGCGCAACGCGCGCTCCTCCTCGTCCACGATGGCGACGCACTCGCCGCTCAGCACGAGGAACGCCTCCTGGCAGCTCTCCCGGTGGTAGAGCGAGGCGGGCTGTCCGGGCTCGAGCACGCGCACGTTGATGCCGAACTCCGGGAACTCCACCTCGGGGCGCAGCTCGAAGCGGGCGGAGGAGCCGAAGCGCTCCGAGTGGGTGGCGCGGGCGTCCGCGACGTTGACCACGAACCAGCCGGGCCCGTCCGGCACGAGGCCGCCGTCCGTCTCCCGGAGCGCGGCCGCGGGGACGGGGTCGAGCGTCAACGCTTGGCGACTGAGCTGCGGAACATGAAGAAGCACGCCGCGGCGACGATGGCGGCGAGGAGCGGGATCGCGAGCGAGATCACACCGGCGATGGAGAGCACGAGGCCCACGACGGCCACGACGCCGGCCCCGCCGCCCACCTGCACGAGGCGGAACGCGCGCTGCTCGCGGCTGCGGCGCGGGGTGTAGCTCGGGCGGTTCGAGAGGTCGCTCACGGGCCCGGTGATCGTAGCCGGGATAGAGTGCGCGGCGCGGATGGAGTACGGCGGCTGGCAGCAACAGCAGGGGGCAGGGGCAGACGGCGCGCCCCGGCTGAGGCCGCTCGACATCGGCCAGAAGATCGACGCCGCGATCAAGCTCACCACGCGGAACTTCGGCACGCTGGCGAGGATCGTGCTGCTGGTGGCGCTGCCGGTGCAGGTCATCACGGTGCTCGTCACGCTTTCCACGCTCCCCGACAACTACAAGGTCGGCGGCTTCGGCGGGACCGCGAGCCCGGACTCGTCCGTCAACGTGCCCACGGGCTACTGGGTCGGCCAGGTCGTCGTCTCGTTGCTGGGGATCCTCGTCTATCTGCTCATCAACGCGGCCTGCTTCCGGGCCATCGGGCATGCCTACCTCGGGGGCCGCACCACCTGGCAGGAGTCGCTCAGGTTCGCTCTGAAGCGCCTGCCCTCGGTCCTCTGGGTCGTGTTCCTGTTCTACGGCGCGGTCGTGCTGGGGATCTTCACCCTGGGCATCGTGTCGGTGTACTGCGCGGTTGCATTCTCGCTCGCGCTGCCGGTCCTGCTGCTCGAGGATCAGCGGGGGACCAAGGCGCTCGGCCGCTCGCGCAGCCTCATCGCCGGGCGCTGGTGGCGCACGTTCGGACTGCTGCTGGCGGGTTATGTCCTGGCCTCCGTGATCGCAGGGCTCGTACAAGGGGTCCTTGCGGCAGTTCTGCTCGTTGCGGTGGGAGATCACTCCGCGATCGCGGTGGTCCTCAGCGGGGTCGCCGGTCTCGCGGGCCAGGTGATCACCACGCCCTTCTTCGCCGCCCTCGTCACGGTGCTGTACTTCGACCTGCGCATTCGAAAGGAGGCGTTCGACCTCCAGGTGCTCGCCCAGGGGATGGGCGGCCAGGCGCCGACCGCGGCGACGCCGACGCAGTCGATGCCTTGGTTCGCGCCGCCGACGTGGGGGGGAGGGCAGCCCGCCTATGGCCAGCCGGGCCAGCCGCAGGGGTGGGGCCAGCCTCAGCAGCAGTGGGGACAGCCGGGGCCGCCGCCCCCGGCGTGGGGGCAACCCCAGCAGCAGCAATGGGGGCAGCCCGGCCAGCCGCCGGCGTCGGGTCAGCCCCAGCAGCAGCCGACGGCTCCCGCGGCTCCGCCAGCCGAGACGCAGCAGTGGGGCCAGCCTCCCGCGCCGCCGCCCCAGAACTGGGAGCCGCCGGCCCCTCCGCAGGACCCGCCGCCGCCGCCCCAGCAGTGGGAGCCGCCCACTCCGCCCGGGCCGCCCGCTCCGCCGGAGCCGCCCGCTCCGCCGGAGCCGCCGGACCCGCCGGACCGGTCCTCGACCTGACCGCCGTTACGCGCGCGCCGAAATTCTCTGCACTGTCCTGGGTTGTTGGGCTCCTGGCCCAACAAAGCAGGACGGTGGTACCAAAACGTCACGAAATCGCCGCCCTCGCCGCAGCGCTTGCCCTAATTGCCGCCGTGCCCGCAACCGCCGGCGCCACCGCCACGACGCGAGCCGAGCTGAGCGCGCTCGCACAGCGAGCCCAATCAGACCCCGCGGCTCTCACGCAGCTGCGCCATATCGACACCGTCGACGGCCGCCCGTACGCGATCGCGGACGCCCTGCGCGGCGCCAGCGGAGACGAGCTCCGCCGCCGCCTCGCCGAGATCGCGTCCCTCGCCCCGCAGGACGGCGCGGCCCCGAGCGCAGCCGCCGCTCGCGCCCGCGCGCACGGGATCGTCTCGTCCAGCCGCTACTCGGGGAGCGATCTCCCGCGGCCGTTCAAGGGTGTGCTCGACAGCATCGGCAGGTGGCTCAAGCCGGCTCGCGACTGGATCCGAAACGCGTTCGGCGACGTGGCCGGCGTGACGCCGGGCGGGAGCGTGACGCTCTGGACCATCACCGCCGCGCTCCTGCTGCTCCTGCTCGCCACGCTGGGATCGCGCACGCTCAGGGACCGCGCCGAGGCCGGCGCCGAGGCGCGCACGGCGGCGGCGCGGCCCGGTCGCCAGACGCCGGCCGAGCTGGAGCACGAGGCGGATCGGGCCGAGCGCGAGGGCGACCTCGAGGCCGCGCTGCGCCTGCGCTTCCGTGCGGGCCTGCTCCGCCTCGACGCTCGGCATGCAATCGCGTTCCGCCCCTCGATCTCCACGCGCGAGGTCTCCCGCGCGCTGAGCTCCCCCGAGTTCGACCAGCTCGCCGCCCTCTTCGACGGCGTGGTGTACGGGGGCCGGGAGGCCTCGCGCGAGGACCTCGATGCATCCCGCCGCAGCTGGGATGCCGTGCTGAGGGAGACGCCCCGATGAGGCGCCGGCTGCGCGCGATGCCCGCGGGCTGGCGCGTGGCGCTCGTGTTCCTGGCGATCGTGGTGGCGCTGAACGTGGTCGCGGCGATCGGGAACCGGCTCGCGCCGCAGCCGACCGGCCCGCCCTACAGCTCCTACTCGACCACCCGCGACGGCACGGCGGCGCTCGCCGAGCTGCTCGCGCGCCAGGGGCATCCGGTGAGCAGGCTGCGCGGCTCGCTGTCGGGCGCCGAGCCCGACCCCGCCGCCACCGTCTTCCTGCTGGGCGCCGACCGGCTCTCGGGCCGGGAGTCCAACGCGCTCGGGGACTTCCTGCGCCGCGGCGGGCGGCTGGTGGCCGGCGGCCCGGACCCGCACTGGCTCGACGGCGCGGTGGGCCACATCCCCGCGTGGTCAGACAGCCACGGCGCCGCGCTCCGTCCCCTGGTTCCGGCGCCCGAGACCAGCGCGGTGGGCGTGGTCAGGGCCGACGGCTCGGGCTCCTGGGAGCCCGGCGGCCGCGGGCTCCCGCTGCTGGGCGGGGACAGGGGACCGGTGCTGATCCGCCGCGGGGTGGGCGCGGGCCGCGCCCTGCTGCTGGCGGACGTGTCCCCGCTCCAGAACCACGCCATCGACCAGGCCGACAACGCCGCGCTGGCGCTGGGGCTGGCGGGGGAGAGGGGCCGAAAGGTGATATTCGTCGAGGGCGTGCACGGCTTCGGGGAGACGCGTGGGCTGGGGGCGCTCCCATCGGACTGGAAGTGGGCGCTCGGAGGACTCGGCCTGGCCGGCCTCGTGCTGATGTGGGCGATCGGCCGGCGCTTCGGCCCGCCCGAGGACGACCGCCGCCCGCTGCCGCCGCCGCGGCGGCGCTTCGTGGAGGCGCAGGCGCTCACCCTCGCCCGCACTCGCGACCCGGCCGAGGCCGTGGCACCCGTGCGCCACGCCGCCCGCGAGCGGCTGGCCCAGCGCGCGGCGCTCGGACCGGAGGCGGGCGAGCCGCAGCTGCGCCGCGCCGCCGAGCAGCTCGGGCTCGAGCCCGACGAGGCCGAGGCCGTGCTCGGACGCAGCGCCGACGTGCTGGCGGCGGGCCGCGCTCTGGCCCGGCTGTCCGGAGGCCGGTCCGGATGAGGGAGCTCTACGGGCGGCTGGCCGGCGAGGTGCAGAAGGTGGTGGTGGGACAGGAGCGGGTGCTGGAGCTGCTCGTGTGCACGCTCTCGGTCGGCGGGCACGCGCTGCTCCAGGGCGTTCCCGGCGTGGCCAAGACGCTGCTCGCCAACTCGATGGCGCGCGCCCTCTCGGTCGACTTCCGCCGCGTGCAGTTCACGCCCGACATGCTCCCCTCGGACCTGACCGGCACGATGACGATCCGCGGCGGCGAGCTGGCCTTCCGGCCGGGCCCGGTGTTCGCCAACCTGCTGCTGGCCGACGAGATCAACCGCACTCCTCCCAAGACGCAGGCCGCCCTGCTCGAGGCGATGCAGGAGCGGCAGGTGTCGGTGGACGGCGAGCCGCACCCGCTGCCGGACCCGTTCCTCGTGGTGGCCACCCAGAACCCGATCGAGTACGAGGGCACCTACCCGCTGCCCGAGGCCCAGCTCGACCGGTTCCTCGTGCAGATCGAGGTGGACTACCCGAGCGCCGACCAGGAGCTGGCGATGCTCCAGCGGCCGCGCAGCGGGGTGGACGCCGGCGGGATCGAGCAGGTCCAGCCGGTGGCCACGCCGGAGGACCTCCGGGCGGTGCGCCGGCAGGTGGACGCCACCGAGGTGGCACCGGAGGTGGCCCGCTACGTGGTCGACGTGGTGCGCAAGACGCGCGAGCTGCCGAGCGTGACCCTCGGCGCGAGCCCGCGCGCCGCGGTGCACCTGCTCGCCGCCTCGAAGGCGTGCGCGCGGCTGTACGGGCGAGCTTTCGTGACCCCCGACGACGTGGGCTACATGGCGGGCCCGGTGCTGCGCCACCGGCTCGTGCTCTCGCCGGAGGCCGAGCTCGAGCGCTACGGGCCCGACCAGGCCGTGAGCACGGCGCTGGGCGCCGTCCCCGTGCCGCGCTGATGGCGCCCACGCCGCGCGCCGCGCTCGCCCTGGCGCTGGCGGCGCTGTCGGCGCTGGTGCTGCCCCCGTGGGCTGCGGGGTTGCTCGCTGTGGTCGTCGCAGGCGCGGTGGTGATCGACGCGCTCACGGTGCGGCGCAGCCCGCGCGTGGAGCGCAGCCACCCGTCGATCCTCTCGCGCGGTGTGGAGGCGCCCCTCGAGGTGGAGCTGCGCTCGCCGGCCGGCGGCTCCGCGCGCGTGCGCCAGCCCATGCCGCCGGACGTGCGGCTCGCTCCGCGCGAGGCCGAGTGGCACCTGGAGGGCACGCTCACCCCGCTGCGCCGCGGGCGCCACGCGCTCCCCGCGCCGGCCGTGCGCGCGCTCGGGCCGCTCGGGCTCGGGGCCTGGTACCACCGGCCGGGGGAGGACGGCGAGCTGGTGGTGTACCCGGACCTGCCCTCGGCGCGGCGGATCGCGCTGGCGGTGGCGCGCGGGCGCTTTCTGGAGGGAGGCCAGCGCGGGCGCGGACCGCTCGGCCTCGGCACCGACTTCGAGTCGATCCGCGACTACCTGCCCGACGACGACGTGCGCCAGGTCAACTGGCGGGCGACCGCCCGGATGGCCCGCCCCATGAGCAACGTCTACCGGGTGGACCGCGACCGCGAGCTGATGTGCCTGGTGGACTGCGGGCGCCTGATGGCCGCTCCGCTCGGCGAGCTCACGCGGCTGGACGCCACGATCGACGCCGTCACGGCCCTCGCGCTCGTGGCCGACGAGCTGGGCGACCGCGTGGGCGCGGTTGCGTTCGACTCCGAGGTGCGCCACCACCTCCGCCCGCGGCGCGACGGGGGGCGCGCGGTCGTGCGCGCGCTTTTCGACGTGGAGCCGGCGGCCGTGGAGAGCGACTACGAGCTGGCGTTCCGGATCGCCGAGGGGGCCAAGCGCTCGTTCGTGCTCGTGCTCACCGACCTGCTGGAGCCCTCGGCCGCGCAGTCGCTGGTCGACGCCGTGCCGGTGCTCGCGCGGCGCCACGAGGTGGTGGTGGCGTCGGTGGCCGACGAGGACCTCGCCCGGGCCGTGACCACTCCGCCCGAGCGCGAGCTGGACGTGTACGCCGCCGCCGCGGCGGTGGACGTGCTCGACGCCCGCGCGGAGGCCGCCACGCTCGTGCGGCGGGCGGGCGCGAGCGTGATCGAGTCGCCGCCGCGCGAGCTGGGCGCCGCCTGCGTGCGCGCCTACCTGAGGGCCAAGGCGCGGGCCCGGCTTTGAGCGGGTGGCGCATCCTCCTCGGGCTCCGCTCCCTCCGGCCCCGGCCGGCCGCGCACGAACACGAGCGCCCAGAACGTGCCGGCCAGCACCAGGCCCACGATCACCGCGGCCAGCCAGCCGATGCCGCGCGGGGATACGAATCCCTCCGTGAAGCCCGCCAGCACCAGCCACGGCGCGGTGCCCAGCACGATCTCGACCGCCCCGCGGGCCTCGTCCACCAGCGCGTCGGCGCGCTTCCTGCGCCCGGGTCGCAGGATCGCCTCGCCGATCCGCAGCCCCGCCGCCGCCGACACCGCGATGCACGAGAGCTCGAGCATCCCGTGGCTCGCGACCTGCTCCACGAGCGCCGTGCCCTGGTGGTTGTCGATCGTGAGGCCGAACACCACGCCGAGCACGAGCCCGTTGTAGAGGAGCGAGAGCACCGTGCCGAGCCCCGCCGCGATGCCGCCGGCCAGCGCCATGAACGACACCTGGATGTTGTTGGTGAAGATCGCGCTCGAGAACGCGCCGCTCTCCGCGCCCGAGAAACCGCGGTTCCCGCCCGGCGACTCGACGGTGGGGAGGAAGTCGTGAGGCACGAGCCCGATCGCCGCGCCGGGGTCGTGCCCGGCCCAGAGGCCGCCGAGCAGGCCGGGCACGATCATCAGCAGCGCGGCGATCAGCAGGAGGCCCGGGCGCTCGCGCACGCGAACCCAGTAGTCGCGGCCGAAGAAGCGGATGGGGGAGATGCGCCGCGAGCGCTCGGCGTACACCGCCTGCCGCGCGGCCACGGTCAGGCGCTCGAGCCGGGCCACGATTGGGTCTCCCGGGAAGCGCCGGCGGGCGAGCGCGAGGTCGGCGGCGGTGGCGCGGTAGAGGCGGCCGATGCGCCGCACGCCGGCCGCCCCGAGGCGCTCGGGCTTGCCCCCCGCGCGCTTCACGAGGTCCTCGAGCTCGGCCCAGCGCGGGCCGCGCGTGGCCTGGAAGCGGTCTAGGTTCAAGTGGCCATGGATTTCGAGGACCGTCTCACGATCACCACCCCCGAGGGGGTCGAGCTGGAGCTGCAGCTCGCCGGTCTCGGGTCACGTTTCATAGCGCAGTCGATCGATCTGCTCATCAAGGGCACCGCGATCGGGCTGATCGCGATCGTTCTCTCGGTCGCCGGGCTCACCGGCGTGGCGATCATGATCCCGGCCTTCCTTCTGATCCTCTACGCCTACGACGTGGTCTTCGAGACCTTCTCCAACGGCCGCACGCCGGGCAAGCGCGCGGTGAAGCTGCGGGTGGTGAAGGCGGGCGGCGAGCCGGTCGACTTCATGACGAGCGCGATCCGCAACGTGCTCCGGCTGGTCGACGGGCTGCCCACGAGCTACATCCCCGGGATCATCAGCATCCTCGCGACGAAGAAGAACCAGCGGCTCGGGGACCTGGCCGCGGGCACGATCGTGATCCACGAGGACCCGGTTGCGGCGCCGCCGCGGCCCGCGGTGGGATGGGCCCCGGCACCGGCCGGCGCTGCGTGGGCGCCACCCGCGCAGGCCACCTGGCAGCCGCCGGCCCCGCCGGGACCGGTCTGGGACGTGAGCGCCGTGGGCGCCGAGGAGGTGGCGGCGGTGCGCAGCTTCCTGGAGCGGCGCTGGAGCCTCGACGCGCCTGCGCGCAACCAGCTCGCCCTCCAGCTCGCTCAGGCGCTGTGGCCCAAGGTGGGCGGCGCGCCGGACGGGCTGCCGCCGGAGCGCTTCCTGGAGGAGCTCGTTCAGCAGAAGGCGGTCCGGGGCTAGGGGAGCCCGCCCGCGGCTCAGCCCTCGCGCGCCACGTATGCGGCGTGGACCTCCTCCCAGCCCTCCTCGACGATGTTCTCGAGGTCCACGCTGCCGCCGCCCAGCACCTTGGCCAGCGCGTCGAGATGGGTGTGCCAGCCGGCCAGCACCTTCGTGCGGAACTCGTCCGGCAGCTCCAGGGTGCTGGTGAAGCGCAGTCGCGTGCCCTCGCCGTCCGGCTCGAGCTCGAAGCGCAGCACGCCGTGGATGTCGCCGCGCACCTCCAGCAGCCGGCCGGGGTCGAGCCGGGTGATCGTGCCGTGCATGTGGGCGCCGTTGCCGTCCTCGTCCGTGTTCAGCCAGCGCACGTCGAAGCGGCCGCCCTCGCGCAGGTCCACGTCGGCGTCGCCCCACCAGCCGATCATCTCGGCGGGCTCGGTCAGCGCGGCCCAAACGCGCTCGACCGGGTGGCCGATCCGGCGCTCGAAGCGGATCACCGACGTGCCGTCGTCGCGGGACTCGAGCGTTCCGTCGGCGGTCGTCTCTTCGGTCATCGCTGCTCCTTCCGGTCGAGTGTCGTTCCAGCTCGTCGAGCCGGCCGAAGGTGCACCACCTCGACCCCCGCCACCGTCTCCATGCGCTGGGCGATCAGCGACCGGTGGCACGCCTCGGGGTCGCGCTCCACGCACAGCAGTGCGCTCACCGAGCGCGCGGGCAGCTCCCCGGCCAGGCCCTCGACGTCAACCCGGTCCAGGATCTCGCGCGTGTAGCGCTCCACGTACGCGGGCGCGAGCCGCACGCGCGAGCGCTTGCCCACGCCCTCGCGCTCGTCCTCGCGGTACTGGAGCTGGCGCAGCTCGGTTGTGGGAGCGAGCTCGGGATGGTGCTCGTACTCGATGCCGGCTTCGGCCAGCGCGGCCTGGAGCCGCTTGGAGTTGGCCCACGCGTACTGCGGCCCGCGCACCCCGCGCCGCTGGCGCACGTCGAGGATCAGACCCACGTGCGCGTCGCGCAGGGTCGCGAGGAACGTCTCGGCGCTGAACCCGTACACGCCGATCGTGGCCAGCCGCGGCACGGTGCCGATCCTAGGTGAGCGCGGGCTCGGCGGGACCGTCCGAGCGGGAGCGCCGGGCGGCGCGCATCGCGTCCACGCTGAGGATCGTGAGCGCGATCCACACGAGGGCGAACCCGATCCAGCGGCTCGCCGGCATGTTCTCGCCGAGGATCGCGAAGCCCACGAGGAACTGGAGCGTGGGGGTGAGGTACTGGAGCATCCCCACGACGGTGAGGGGGACACGCGTTACGGACGCCGAGAAGAGCAGGAGGGGGAGGGCGGTGACCGGGCCGGCCGCCATGAGCAGCGCCGAGTGTCCGAGGCCCTCGTGGCCGAACGTGCCGGAGCCCTGGGCCTCGAGCAGGATCAGGTAGCCGAGCGCCGGCGTGAGGAGCACGAGCGTCTCGAGCGCGAGGCTCTCCGCGGCGCCCACGCCGGCCATCTTCTTCACGAGCCCGTAGGAGCCGAAGGTGATCGCCAGCGTGAGCGCGATCCACGGCAGCCGTCCATAGTCGAGCGTGAGGACGAGGACCGCGATCAGCGCCACGCCGAACGCCACCGCCTGCAAGGGGCGCAGGCGCTCCCGGAACACGAACACGCCGAACGCCGCGCTCACCAGCGGGTTGATGAAGTAGCCGAGCGCCGCCTCGATCACGTGATGGGAGTTGACGGCGTAGATGTAGACGCCCCAGTTGGTGGCGACGAGCACCGCGGCGAGGGAGATCAGCAGCGCGCGGCGGCGGTCGCGCAGGAGCGCGAGGAACGGGCGGAAGCCCGCGCCGAGCGCCAGGACGGCGCCGACGGCCACGAGCGACCACACGATCCGGTGCCCCACGATCTCCACCGGGTTGGCCGGCTTGAGCAGCGGGAAGTAGAGCGGGAACAGGCCCCAGAGCAGGTAGGCGCCGGTCCCGTAGAGGATCCCGCGGCGCTTTTCGGCGTCTTCGGGCGGCACCGCTCCACTAAAGCAGCGGCACTCGCGGTCGTTCCGGCCAGCCGACCGCGTAGTCTCGCCCTCCATGGAGATGACCACACCGCCGACCGCGCTCGTGAACCCCGCCGAGCACGACCACTTCACGCTTCGCCAGCGCTGGGCGCCGATGGTGAACAAGTACGAGTTCACGGTGCCCGGCCGCGACGGCTCCCCGGACCTGCCGGTCTGCTTCGTGCAGCAGAAGCGGTTCAAGTTCAAGGAGGACATCCGCTTTTACGCGGACGCGACCAAGACGGTCGAGCTGATGAGGATCAAGGCGCGCCAGCGCTTCGACCCGCGCGCCCGCTACGACATCACGGACCCGAACGGCTACAAGATCGGCGAGATCCAGAAGGTGTTCGGGGAGAGCCTGCTGCGCTCGACCTACCGGATCTACGACGTGAACGGCGCCGAGACGGCCAAGGTCACCGAGAGCAGCATGGCCGTGGCGCTCATCCGCCGCTTCGTCGGGTTCGTCCCGTACATCGGCGGCTTCGCCGACTTCCTCCCGATCCCGTACCACTTCGTGTTCCTGCGCGGCGACTACGAGCTCGGCACCAACCGCCGCCGCCTCTTCAAGATCCGCGACACCTACGACATCGACCTGAGCGGCGACCCGAACAAGTCACTGGATCGCCGCCTGGTGCTGGCCGCCGTGGTGGGGATGGACGCGCTGCAGGCCCGCTGAGGGGGCTGCGGCGAGCGCGGGTCCCGGGGAACTTTCTCCTCGAGTTCCCATAATCAGCGTTATCGAGTACAGGATCTGAAGTTCTGGGCCTGGACGCGGTTAGCCTCCGAGGGTGTCCTCCCTCGCCAAGGTCGGGTTTGTGGAGCTCGCCGCCGGCGGGGTCTCCGGCTGGGTGATCGTGCTGTCGCTCGAGAGGCCCGAGGCGCTCGAGCGCGCCGGCGTCCGGGTTCCGCGGCGGCTGCTGCAGGCTCACCTGGATCTCATCCTCATGGGCCTGATCCTGATCGCGACCGGGCTCGCCCTGCCGGACCTGACGGCCGCGATCGCCGTTCCGCTCGCCTTCGGCACCTGGGTCAACCCGCTCCTGTTCGTGCCGCTGGCGTTCGCGCCGGGCTTCGACAAGCGATTGCCGTACCGGGCGCTGAGCGTCGTCTCGTTCGCCTGCGTGAGCGGCGGCCTGATTGCCGTGGCCGTCGAGGCGCTCAGGGCCTGACGTTCAGCCGTCCGGCGAGCCCATCAGCAGGCGGGTGCCGTAGGACGGCTCTCCGTCGAGCACGTAATGCGCGTTGACCGGCCTGAGCGTGAACGTCTCGCCGCCCACCACGAGCGTCCGGCCCTCGTCGCGCACCTCCTCGACCGTCCCCTCCTCGACCGTGCCGAAACGCATGATCTGCACCACCATCCCGACCTGAGGAGCGCGGCGCGACGGCTTCACGGGCCGGCGACCACCCGCAGCTCGTCCTCTCCCACCCGCACCACGTCGCCCACGCCGAGCTGGCGCCCGCGGCGGGCCTCGGGCTCCCCGTTCACGCTCACCTCGCCGGCCGCGAGCAGCTCCTTGGCCTCTCCTCCCCCGTCCGCGGCGCCGGCGAGCTTGAGCAGCTGCCCGAGCCGGATCATCTCACCGCGGATCGCCACCTCCTGAGCTGACACGCGGCGTCCTCAGCCCCGCTTCGCGCTGCGGGCGAGCTTCTGCCGCTGCCCCGCCGGCAGCACGACCTTTCGCAGGCGAAGCTTTTCGGGCGTGACCTCCACGCACTCGTCGGTGCGGATGAACTCGAGCGCCTGGTCGAGCGAGAGCTGGTGATGCGGCACGAGCCGCACCGTGTCGTCCGACCCGGCGGCACGGATGTTCGTCTGCTTCTTCTCGCGGACGGCGTTCACGTCGAGGTCGTCGGCGCGCGCGTTCTCCCCGACGACCATCCCCTCGTAGACCTCCTCGCCCGGCCCCACGAACAGCTGCCCGCGCTCCTGGAGCTTGACGAGCGCGAACTGGCCGGTCTCGCCCTGGCGGTCGGCCACCAGGCTGCCCGTCGGCCGCGTCTTGATCTCGCCGTACCACGGGTCGTAGCGCTCGAATACCGAGTGCAGGATCCCGCTCCCGCGCGTCTCGGTGAGGAACTCGGTGCGGAAGCCGATCAGCCCGCGCGCGGGCACGAGGTACTCGATTCGCACCCAGCCGGTCCCGTGGTTGACCATCTGCTCCATCCGCCCCTTGCGCAGCGCCAGCAGCTGGGTGGTCACGCCGAGGAAGTCCTCCGGGATGTCGATCGCCAGGCGCTCGGTGGGCTCGTGCAGCTGGCCGTGCACCTCGCGCGTGACGACCTGCGGCTTGCCCACGGTCAGCTCGAAGCCCTCGCGGCGCATCGTCTCCACCAGCACCGCCAGCTGGAGCTCGCCGCGGCCCTGCACCTCCCAGGTGTCGGGGCGCTCGGTGTCGAGGAGGCGGATCGACACGTTGCCGATCAGCTCCTGGTCGAGCCGCTCCTTCACCTGGCGCGCGGTGAGGCGGTTGCCCGAGCGGCCGGCGAGCGGCGAGGTGTTGATGCCGATCGTCATGCCCAGCGCGGGCTCGTCCACGTCGATCGTGGGAAGCGGGCGCGGATCCTCGGCGTCGGCCACCGTCTCGCCGATGGTGATCTCCGGGATGCCGGCCACCGCCACGATCTCGCCGGGGCCCGCCTCGTTCGCACTCACGCGCTCGAGCCCGTCGGTCACGTAAAGCTCGCTCACCGACACGCGCTCCACCGACCCGTCGCGCCGGCACCAGGCCAGCGGCACGCCCTTGCGCAGCACACCGTTGTGCACGCGGCAGAGCGCCAGCCGTCCGACGTAGGGGGAGGCGTCGAGGTTGGTCACGAGCGCCTGGAGCGGGTGGCCCTCCTCGTACACGGGCGCGGGCACGTGCTCCACGAGCAGGTCGAGCAGCGGCCGCAGGTTGGTCCCCTCCTCCCCCGCCTCGAGCGCCGCCCAGCCGGCCTTGGCGTTGGTGTAGGCGATCGGGAAGTCGATCTGGCCCTCGTCGGCGTCGAGGTCGAGGAACAGCTCGTAGACCTCGTCCACCACCTCGCCGATCCGGGCGTCGGGACGGTCCACCTTGTTGACCACGAGGATCACCGGGAGCCGCCGCTCGAGCGCCTTGCGGAGCACGAATCGGGTCTGCGGGAGCGGGCCCTCGGATGCGTCCACGAGCAGCAGCACGCCGTCCACCATCGAGAGCCCGCGCTCCACCTCGCCGCCGAAGTCCGCATGCCCGGGCGTGTCCACGATGTTCAGCTTCACGTCGCCGTAGCGCACCGCGGCGTTCTTGGCGAGGATCGTGATCCCCCGCTCGCGCTCCTGGTCCATCGAGTCCATCACCCGGTCCGAGACCTCCTCGTGGGCCGAGAACACGCCCGACTGGCGCAGCATGGCGTCCACGAGCGTGGTCTTGCCGTGGTCGACGTGGGCGATGATCGCCACGTTGCGGATGTCGGCTCGCGCCTGCACTGGCGCACAACGGTAGGGGCACGCAACTTCGCGCCGGGCCGCGGTTTTCGGGTTCGGTGCCGAGGATCGCGCTCGCCGCGGCTTTGCTGATCGGCGCGGCACTCGCGGCCGCGGCGCCGTCGGCCCGTGCCGCTCAGCCGGCGGCCCTCTTCAACGCCAACGGCCAGCTCCACGCGCTCGCGTGCGTGCAGCTCGCCACCTCACCGGCCGACCTGCGCTTCGCCGACGGCGCCACCGCCACCGGGTTCCAGGTGACCAACCAGCTCACCTTCAACGACGGCCGCTGCCCCGACTTCACGGTCCGGCTCGACCTCCACGAGCTCATCCCGAGCACGGCCGGCCCACTCGCGTTCCACCGCGGCGGCAACGGCTACAGCGACGAGCCCAACACCAAGTACGGGCACCTGCTCACCACCGACCTGGCCGCTCCACTGCCCGATCCGGTGCCGTCGGGCGGCGGGCGCGGCGCCCCTTGCCCGGTGCTCGCGGCCGAGCCGGCCTACCGGGTCCAGGTGGCGTCGATTCCGGCGCCGATGCACTACAAGCATCCGGACGACCTGCCGTCGGGCTCCAACAGCGGGTCGTCCTTCGAGCACTACGGCGACCCCGGCGCCGACCAGGGCACGCGCACCGACATCCACTACAGCTACCTCCTCTGGAGCTTCCTCAACGTGAGCGGAGGCGGGATCGTGCGCACGCTGCTCGCGCCGGGCCAGGTGGTGCGAGCGTGCGACGTGGAGCCGGTCACGATGGACGCCTACGACCGCGACGGCAACGTGAACGGCCAGGTGACCGCGCGCTACGTCCGCACGCTGGCCGGCACGTGCCCCGTGTATGGGTGGATGGCCTGGACCCACGCCTACGCGCCCGACGGGCCGGCACCGGTCGCGCACACGGCGGTCGAGAGCTCGCCGCCGGCGGATCCCACGCCGGACCCCGCGTGCCCCGCCGCGGCGCCCGCCGCTCCGCCGACCGTGGCCACGGGCGACGCCTCCGGCACGCCCGACGGCGCCGCCACGCTCGCCGGCACGGTGCACCCTCAGGGCACCCCGACCACCTACTGGTTCGAGTACGGCACGGGGCCGGCCTACAGCGCCTCGACCGAGGAGCGCGCCGTGTCGGTGGCGATGCGCACCAACACGGTGAGCGCCGGGCTCGCCGGCCTCCAGCCCCTCACCACATACCACTACCGGATCGTCGCCAGGGGCGAGCACGGCTCGAGCCAGGGCGCCGACCGCACGTTCACCACGCCCGCGCCACCACCGCCGCCGGCGCCTCTGGCCCCGCCGCCTCCAGTCGTGCTGAGCGCGCTGGCGCTCACGCCGTCGCCGATGACGCGGTCGCGCAACCGCCTGGGCACCAGCGCCCGGATCAGCTGGTCGCTCACGCGCGCGGCCGGCGTGACCTTCACCTTCGCGCGCGCCATCACGGGCATGGAGGTCGGGACCAAATGCAGGACGGCGCCGAGCCGGGGCGTGCCGCGCGGGCGCAAGCGGTGCACGCGCTGGGTCGACCTACCGGGATCACTCACGCAGATCGCGCCCGCCGGCGGCTCGCGCGTGCGATTCGGCGGCTGGATCGGCAAGCAGGCCCTCGCGTCGGGGCGCTATCGCGTGAGCGCGCAGCCGCTGGAGACCGGCGGCCCGGTGGCCGTCGCCCGGGTCACCGGCTTCCGGATCCGCTGAGAACCCGGCTGGGTGGCTAGGCCTGGGTCACGACCGCGGCGATCGTGCCGACCCCGAGGACCACGACGAATCCGGTCAGGGCCAGCACGCCTCGCGCCGAAAGCGCCACGAACTCACCCCTCACCACGGCGTCCTCCACCTCGCGCGCCCGGCGCAGCCCGTAGACCACGATCGCGATCCCCACGATCGCCCAGCCCGCGCCTATGCCCGCGTACGGCCAGGTCTTCCCGTGGGTCAGCGCCGGGAGCAGACGCCCGACCGCCAGCGCCGTCGCCAGGGCGGCTATGCCGGTGCGCAGCCAGGCCAGGTAGGTCCGCTCGTTGGCGAGCCGCGTCCGGCGCACCGCGTCCCCCGCGTTCTGCTCGCTCACCGCCGCGACTATAAGTACGCGCCACGATGAGCGTCGAAGCACCAGGCCGCGGCCACCGCATCAACGCCGTCCTCCGGCAGGAGGAGCAGGTCACGCCGCTCGAGCTCTTCTTCGACCTGGTGTTCGTGCTGGTGCTCACCCAGTGCACGGCGCTGATGGCCGGCGTTCCAACCTGGGAGGGCCTGGCGCAGGCGATGGCGATCCTCGCCCTGCTGTGGTGGTCCTGGAGCGGGTACGCGTGGCTCACGAGCGTGGTCGATCCCGAGGAGGGCGCGGTCCGGCTCGTGATGTTCGCTGCCATGGCGGCGATGCTCGTGTGCGCGCTGTGCGTGCCCGCGGCGTTCGACCACCTGGGCCTGCTGTTCGCCTGCGCCTACGCGGCGCTGAGGATCGCGCACATCCTGCTGTTCGTGGTGGCCAGCCGGGACGATCCCGCGCTGCGCCACTCGGTGATCGGGCTGGCGATCAGCAGCGGCGTCGCGGTGGCACTGCTGGTGGGCGCGTCGTTCGCGGACGACGTCCTCCAGGGAGCCATCTGGGCAACCGCGCTCCTGCTCGACTTCGGCGGACCGTACTTCTTCGGAGTGGAGGGCTGGCGGATCGTGCCGGAGCACTTCGCCGAGCGCTTCGGCCTGGTGGTGATCATCGCCCTCGGCGAGTCGATCGTGGCCATCGGCGCGGGCGTGCAGGTGGGCGTGAGCACGGGCGTGGTCGCCGGCGCCGTGCTCGGCGTGGCGGTGGCCGCGGCCCTCTGGTGGCTCTACTTCGACGTGGTCGTGATCATGGCCACGCGGCGGCTGGCCCGGGCGGCGCCGGGCCGCGAGCAGAACTCGATCGCGCGTGACTCCTACGGCTACCTGCACCTGCCGATGATCGCCGGCATCGTGCTCGGGGCGATGGGCCTCAAGAAGACGCTGGGCAACGTGGACCACGAGCTCGCGCTCGTGCCCGCCGTGGCGATGTACGGCGGGGTCACGCTGTACCTGCTCGCCCACGTGGCGTTCCGGCTGCGCAACGTGCGCACGCTCAACTCGCAGCGCCTGGTGGCCGCGCTGCTCTTCGTGGCGCTGATCCCGGTGGCCATCCGCATTCCCGCGCTCGCCGCCCTGGCGATCGTCGCCGGCCTGCTCGTGGCCCTGATCGCGTACGAGGCGATCCGCTTCTCGTCCGCGCGCGAGCGCGTGCGCCACGAGCTGGCGAGCCAGGCGCCAGGCGAGCCTCTGTAGGGGGTCTGACCCCATAAAAAGTCCCGCCGCGGCGAGGCTGGTCTTTCGGCCGGCCTCGCCACGGCGGGTGGAATCGGGGGGAGCGGGATCCCGACGCCGTCGGGGGTGCCCCGAACCTCAACCCGAGGTTCTTACTCTGGTGTGTTCGACGCTTGTCTCGATAGAGCAGCGGCGTCTGGCGAAGTTGTCGGCAGCCGGCCGGCGAACCTTTACCCCCCTGTAAGGTCACGCGAATGGCGCAGCGAATAGCCCGGTTCTTCGCCGGTCCGGTGATGACGTTCGCCGGCGTGATGCACTTCCTCAAGCCGCGCTGGTACATGCGGATCATGCCCGCCTGGATCCCCGCCCACCGCGAGCTCGTGTACGCGAGCGGCGTGGCGGAGATCGCCGGCGCGCTGGGCACGATGCACCCCCGCACACGGCGTCCGGCGGGCCTGTTCCTGATCGCCACGCTGGTGGCCGTGTTCCCGGCGAACGTGGACATGGCGCTCCGGCCCGACGACTTCGGCGACCTGCCGGGCGGCGCCCCGGCGCTCTGGGCGCGACTGCCGTTCCAGGGGCTGTTCGTGTGGCTCGTGTGGCGGGCCACGCAGACGGACGAGTGACCGCCGCTTCGCGCCGGCCGTTGGGCTCGATCAGCTCAACCTGATGGGCGCCAGGAACGCGTTGCGCGCGCCATCGGCCAGCGGGCCGGGGCGCTCCGCGCGCTCCACGCGCAGCTCGGCGGCGTCGAGCATCGCGGCGATCCGCCCCGCCGCCTCCTCCACGCCGGCCCACCACGACTTGGCGGGCCGGCCGAAGGGCGCCACGCGCACGGCCACCGTGCCCGCGTCGGCCTCCACGAGCTCCCAGACCCCCGCCGCCACGCCGTCCACGAGCACGACCGAGGTGCCGTTGCCGGCCCTGTCGTACACGTTGGCGCGGTCCGCCTCGGCCACCTGCCGCGCGCGGTGGCGGTAGCCCATGAGGTAGGAGTCCCAGACCGGCAGCAGGCGTACGCCGCGGGCGGCCTCCGGGTCCGCGGCCCCGAGCGCGTCCAGCTCGCCCGCCAGCACCAGCGCCTCGGCGCCGTCGAGCCCCACGGGCACGGCGTCGTGGCCGAGCGCGGCCAGCGCCGCCCTGGTCTCCCCCGCGTTCCAGCCCGCCCACCAGCGCAGGTCCTCAGCCGTGGCGGGCCCGTAGGCGGCCAGGTAGCGCCGGGCCAGCTGCGCACGGGCGTCGACCGGGTCGGCCTCCGAAAGCGGCTCGCCCAGCCACTCCTCCCAGAGCGCGTAGCCGTACACGTCGCTCCTCCAGCCGCCCTTCACGGTGGCCCGGGCCAGGCGGCTCTGGCGGCCCATGAGCGCCACAACCTCGCTCAGCCCCGCGGGCGCGTCACCGAGCAGTGCGCGGATCTCGGCCACGGTGGCGGGCTCGCCGCCGCGCAGCTCGGCCTCGATCCGCTTCGCCAGGCGCTCGTACTGCTCCGTGTCGATGCCGGCCGCCTTCACGTTGCGCGCCAGCGCCCTCTCCACGCGCGTGGCCGCCACGATCGCCGGCAGCGCGCCGGCCGGCTGGATGTAGGCGCTGCCGCGCATGCAGCGCAGGCGGACGAGGCTGCGGCGCTCGTAGAGCTCCGCGTCCAGGTCCCCCACGCGGAAGCCGTCGAGGCGCGCCGCGCAGGCGAGGTAGCACGTGGGCGCGGTGCCGTAGACGCCCGCGGTGGCCTCGATCACCCCGCGCACGTCCTCCGGCCCGTCCGCGCCGCCGAGGCCCTGCTTCACCACCACGAACGCACGGGCGCGGTCGAGCGAGCTGGTCGGCACCGGCGCCACTCTAGGGAAGCGCCCAAGCGTCAAGTCGGGCGCGCCGCGCGCCGATGCGACCGGATGCGCTCGGTTCTCGCGATGCGTCTGGTGGTCTACGGCACGGTCGCCCTCCTGGTGGCGGGCGTTGGTGCCCTGCGTGCCGCGCACGGGCCCGGCGCCAGTGGGCGCAGCGTTTCCGCGCTCTACCACGGCCAGACGCCCGAGGGCCTGCTGGCGGCGCTGTCGGTGACCGACGGCAAGGTCCGCGAGGCCTATCTGCGCTGGGAGATGACCTGCAGGCGCGACCACTCGCCCGACATCTCCACGATCACCTTCAAGCCGCAGTACGGCGATCGCTTCGGGCAGGACGGCCGGCGCTTCTTCACCGGCGGGCACAAGTTCGAGGAGGCCGGTGGCGGGATCACGATCCGCTACGACGTGGACGTGAGCGGGCAGCTTTCAGCGGACGGCCGCAGCGCCAGCGGCAGCGGTCAGACGACCCAGACCTGGATGCGCAACGGTCGCGTGACCGACGTGTGCCACTCGCAGCGCGTGCCGTGGACCGTGTACCGCGGCGCGGCCATCCAGGGCTAGCTCCCGAAGCGCTCGAGGCGCTTGGCCAGCCGCTCCATCCCGCGCTCGCGCGCGGCTGCCGCGGCGGCCTCCGTGTCGAGCGGCGTGTCCGGCGGCGGCTCCACGTCCACGTGCTGGAGCGTGGCCATGTGCTTGAAGACCGGCAGCTGCTCGCGCCCGTCCATCAGCGCGCCGGACACCCGCGCCGGGCGCTCGCGCGGCGCGGCCGCCAGCGCGGCCTCCAGCGAGCCGTGGCGCTTGAGCAGCTCGGCCGCGGTCTTCTCCCCTATCCCCTTCGCGCCGGGGATGCCGTCGGAGGGGTCGCCGCGCAGCGCGATGAAGTCCGGCACGAGCTCGGGGGGAATCCCGTATCGCTTGCGCACCTCGGCCGCGTCCACCACCTCGGCGCCCTGCTTCCCGCCCGTGCGCACGTAGAGCACCGTCACGCCGTCGCCGGCGCACTGGTACATGTCGCGGTCCCCGGTCATCACGAGCGCGGTGCCGCCGCTCTCCACCTCGGCGCGCGCGTAGGAGCCCAGCAGGTCGTCTGCCTCCAGCTCGTCGTGGTTGGCGATCACCCAGCCGAACTCGCCGAAGAACGCCGCGCAGTCGGCGAACTGGGGCGCCAGCTCGTCGGGCACCGGCGGCCGGTCGGCGTGGTAGCCGGCGAACGCCTCCACCCGGTAGCGCGCCGCGTCCGGCCCGAAGCACAGGACAACCGCCCGCGGCGCGTGGCGCTCGATCTCGAGCAGGATCATGTTGGCCGTGCCGAGCAGGGCGTTCACCGATCGCCCGTCCGCGTCGGTGATGGTCTTGGGCAGCGCGTAGAACGCCCGGAACAGCAGCGAGGGCGCGTCCACCACGAGGAGCGGGCCGGCTACGAGAGCCCCTCTCGGAAGCCCTGCCGCCAGCTCTGGTAGCGCGGCTGCCAGCCCAGCTCGCGCTTGGCCTTCTCGTTCGATGCCCCGCGCATGGTCTCCATCGCCTCGGCGTTCCCGCCGGCGGCCAGCCGCCCGAGCCACAGCGGCACGCGCATCGGCTTTCCGGCCCCGACCGCGGCCGCGAACGCGGGCATCCACTCGTTGGCCGGCGCCGGCTCGTCGTCCACCACGTTGTAGACCCCCGTCGCCCCGCGCTCGACCGCGGCCACGGTCGCCGCCGCCGCGTCCTCGATGTGGACGAACGAGAACACGCCCCTGCCGCTGCCCACGATCGGCGACATCCGGCGCCGGTAGGCCTTGGCCAGCCCCGTGCCCTCCGCGAACCAGGTGCCCGGCCCGTAGAAGAACCCGTAGCGCAGCACGAGTCCGTCCATCCCCTCGGCGCCGGTCACCTGGCGCTCGAGGTCCAGCGTGGCGTCGGCCGCCTCCGCGAACACCCCGTCGGAGTTCGCGCTCGAGATCGTGGGCGCCTCCTCGTCCTTGACCATCGAGCCCTCCGGCAGCAGGAAGAACGAGATGCTCTGGGCCACGATCCGCCCAGCGCCCGCCTCGCGCCCCGCGGCGATCAGGTTGCGAGTGACCTCCGAGCGCAGCGCGTTCGTCTCCCCGTACTTGTAGCGCGGGCTGAACTCCTGCGGGAGGTCGGTGAGCTGGTGCACGAGCACGTCCGGCCGCGCGGCGGTGACGGCCGCGTGCAGGCCGGCGGCGTCGTGCGCGTCGCACACCACGGCCTCGGCGCCCTCCGCTCGCAGGGCCGTCGCGCGCTCCTGCGAGCGGGTCATCCCCACCACCTCGTGCCCGGCGCCGATCAGCTGGCGGACGAGCGGCCTGCCGATCGCCCCGGTGGCGCCCGCCACGAAGACCCTCACGCCGCCCGCTCCTCGCCCACGGCCCGCGCGAACAGCCACCCAAGCGTGGCGGCCCCGATCCCGAGCGTCACGAAGTCGAGCACCCCCGCCGACTTGGGGTGCGCGTCCCCGATGTCAACCAGGTGGTTGACCGTGTGGAAGAGGAAGTGGAGCGTGGCGTAGCCGAGCACGCCGACCCGCCACGAGCGCCGGGACACCGCGATGGCCATCGCCACGCCGAGCGAGCCCTGCATGGCCGCCACGGCGTCGCGGATGTAGTGGTCGTTGTAGGCGCCGAACGGGCCGAGCGCGTCGTAGAAGCCGCGCGGGTCCACCGCCGCCCACAGGCCGAGGATGATGTTGATCAGCGCGAAGGCGGCAAGCCCCACGCCGACCAGGTCCCGCTGTTGCGCCCCACCTTCGATGGGCGCAACTTACCGCGATGCGGCGCGGCTAGTAGGTGTTCGGCAGGGTGGCCCCGGAGTACGTCCAGGGGGCCGTGGGCTGCGGGCCGGCGTCCGACTGCGGCACGCCGTGCCAGACCTCGCCGTTCTGGTAGTAGCCCAGCGGCGCGTGCAGGTGGCAGGAGTACGAGCGGATCGGCTTGCAGGGGTTGTACGGCTGGACCGCGGCCCAGGGGTTCATCGGATCCGAGAAGGGATAGCTGCCGGCGAAGACCCAGGTGTCGGACCAGTTGCCGGGGCGATCGGTCTCGAAGGCGTTCGTGAGCCCGTCGTGGTCCTGGTCGTCGGCGCCGTCCTTGATGCCGTCGCCGTCGCTGTCCGGGTCGAAGATGCTCACGCCGGGGAAGGTGACCGGGTAGCGGCTCTCCTTCGGCGCGCTCTGGCCGTCGTAGTACTTGTCCCACCAGTCCTGGAGCATCCGGCCGTGTGACTCGTCCCAGTTGGTCAGGCCGTCGCCGTCGCCGTCGCGCTCGTCGTCCGAGAGCTTGCCGTCGCGGTTGATGTCCATGTAGGCGAGCGCGGGGTCGCTCGGCGCGTTCACGTCGGCGCTCTTCTGGAGGCCGTCGCTGTAGTTCAGCGGGACCTGCAGGTTGCCGTAGTACTTCCAGAGGAGGAACTCGTCGGTCATGGTGAGGCCGTCGCCGTCGTGGTCCACCTCGGCGTCGGTCGAGTCGAGCGGGTTGGGCCAGGGCCTCTTGCTCGGGTAGGGCAGCGCGGCTGCGTTGATGTCCTTGGCCGAGTAGTACTCGTAGCCGTCGCCAACGCCGTCGCCGTCGGTGTCCGCCTTGCAGGGGTCCGTGTGGGCCGCGATCTCGAGGTCGTCGGGCAGCGCGTCGTTGTCGTCGTCGGGATCGACGCTGTTCTTGATCCCGTCGCCGTCGCAGTCGCCGTCCGGCGGGGTCACGGGGCCGGTGCCGGGGCTCGTGGGGTCGCCGACGGTCGCGTTGGGAGCGGTGAGCAGCGGGCTCTTCGCGAGCTTGGTGGCGGCGCCGAAGCGCTTGCCGAGCAGGCGCAGCTGGAAGCGGGTGGGCTGGCGGGCCTCGGCGGTGCCGCGGAGCAGTCCGATGACCGTCTCCGGGACCGTGACGATCAGGCGCGTCTTGGTGGCGGTGTCGGCCGGGACCCAGACCACGCCGCCGCCCTCGCGGAGGAAGTAGACCTTGGTCTTGCCGTTGCCGGAGACGAAGTTGGTGCCGATGACGGTGAGCTTCTCGCCGACCTGCGCCTTCAGCGGGCTGATCGAGCTGACCGTCGGGAGCACCGGCGCCTTGACCTTGGCCTTCTTCGCGCCGGCGTCCACGGCGGTGCCGAGGAGCGCGCAGCTGACCAGTGAGAGGACGATGAGGAGACGTCGAGCCATCGAATCCGGGTATCGGCCCGGGTGGGCGGCCCCTTTAGGGATTGGGTCAGATTTTTGCGGGCACGCGCCGCTCGCCCACAATTTGCGCAGGCGTTCGGTGCTTGAACCCGGGCGGCCGGCGCGGCAGCCCGAGCTCGTGCGCGCGCGCCGTGAGGCCGGCGGCGGCGCGCTCGGAGACCGCCGCGATCGTGAGCGACGGGTTCACCCCGAGCGACGACGGGATCGCCGAGGAGTCGATGCAGAAGAGCCCCTCGTTGTCGAACGCTTCGCAGCGGTGGTCCACCACTCCGAGGTCCTTCGACTCCGCCATCCGGCAGCCCCCGAGCGGGTGCGCGCAGTACACGCCCTGGGTCTCGGTGAGCTTCATGAAGCGGCCGAGGCCGTCCCGCGCCGCGATCTGCGCCATCGCCTTGTCGGCCAGCTCGCGCACTCGCAGCGACTGCTCCGACGGCTTGTAGGAGAACACCCCGACCTCCACCGGCCCGGCGTTCGGCTGGAGCGAGCTGCCCTGCGGCGGCGGCGCCACGAACTCGCCGTCGTGGGTGTCCTCGACCATCGCGAGCAGCTCGATCCGGTTGCTCCAGCTCGAGATCGCCTGCTTCTTCTGGACCCCCCACCACGACGGCTCGCCCGCCGGGTCGCGCCCGTCGTCGTACAGGAAGTTGGTGAGGCTCGAGAGGAATATCTCCTGGAGGTTGAAGCGCGTGCCGTCGTAGCGGTGGGCGCGGCGGCCCACGTAGAAGTCGTAGGTCATGGTGGTGATCGGCTTGCCCTTGTGGAAGTCGGCGTAGCCCGGCAGGCCGAGCACGTCGCGGACCTTCTTCGGGTCGTACTCGATCGCGGCCACGTGGTCGCCGTTGGAGCCGAGGTGGCGGCCGAGCTGCCCCGAGATCGACGGCAGGTCCTTCTGCGAGCGGATCAGGATCGGCGTGGTGCCCATGGCGCCGGCGGACATGATCAGCACCTTGCACTCGATTTCCTCGGCCGTGCCGGTCGGGCGGCGGGTCGGGTTCTCGCCCTCGTTGTCCATCGGGTCGGCGCTCACCACGTAGCGGTAGCCGTCCGCGTTCGGGGCAGACCGCCGCACGCTCTCGACCTGGCGGTTGGGACGCACGCGCACGCCGGCGCGCTCGGCCGATGCCAGGTAGTTGGTGTTCACGGTGTTCTTGGCGCCGAACACGCAGCCGGTGTGGCACCACTTGGCCTCGGCGCAGCGGCCGGGGTCGATCGCCAGCGGGACGCGGTCGCAGGTGTGCCCGGCGTTGGCGAGCGTGGCGGCCCAGAGCCCGCCCGACTTCGACACGCGGTCCCAGCCGGGCCGGTTCACACGCAGCGCGTGCTCGGCGCGCCCGTAGAACCCGTTGAGCGTCTTGCGCGAGATCTCCTTGGGCCACACGCGCCGATCGGGGCCGTCGGCGGGGTTGTGGTCGCGGCGCTCGAAGATCTCGGTGGGCGCGCGCAGGGACGCCGCGAGGTAGAGGTTCGAGCCTCCGCCGACCGCGTTCGCGGTGACCATCTGGCAGCCCTGCGGCCCGGACGCCCCGAGGGTTCCCGGCCCCCCGCTCGACTGGATCAGCTTGTAGATGCTGGCGAGGTGATCGATGTGCATCGACTGCTTGAAGTCGGTGTGCTTGAAGCGCCGGCCCCGCTCCAGGACCAGGATCGAGGCGGGGTCGGACCCCGCCGCGCGGTAGAGCTCGGCCAGGCGCCACGCCGAGATCGAGCCGCCGAAGCCCGAGCCGACGATGCACACGTCCACGCGCTCAGCCACGCCGCCGCCCCCTCACGCGAGGTAGCCCCGCTTGGTCCGCTCGGCGGAGAGCTTCCTCCGGTAGCTGAACGAGCGGTAGCCGTTCGGGGCCGCTCCGGGATAGCCCATCACGCGATAGCCGGAGGAGTTCTGGTCCGTGCCCACGGGGTGCTCCACGGCCGCGCAGAACGCCGTGAACGGGACGGCGGCGGCGGCCTCGTAGAGCACGCGGTCGCCGTTCGAGAAGTCGAGCGCCTGGAGGCAGACGGCCACGCGCTGGTCGTAGCTCAGCGTGAGGAACGCGCCGCCCTGCTGGAGCGAGCGCGTGGAGAGGTCCGCGAGGAACGGGCCCACCAGCGCGGGCGAGAACCCCACGAGCGGGTTCTTGTAAACGCGGAGCGAGTCCGCCTCCACCGCGCCGGGCTCCGGATCCACGCCGGCGATGGCTAGCGGGTGGATTTCGTCGCCCAGGTCGGTGCGGTCGGCCTTGCGGCCCGGGATCAGGGTGTCGGCGAACGCCTGGAGGGTGGCGTCGTCGAGCGAGACGTCCGCCAGCGCCGGGTCGGCCGCCACCATCCGCTCGGCCAGCGGCAGGGCCGCCAGCACCATCGCGCCGGCACCGAGTGCGCCCACGCGCCCGATGAAGTCCCTCCTCGAGAGCTCGTGTGCCACCGGCCCCCCTGGCTCACGCATGGGCCCAACGTACCTGAGCGACGGGCGCGCGGGCGCCAGGCGAGGCGTATCCTCGGCGCATGCGCTCGCGCCTGGCGATCGCAGTCGCGCTGGGGGTCATGGCGGCGGGGGCCGGACCGGCCGCCGCCCAGTCGGGCGTCACGGGCTACGACGGCACGATCCCCTTCGACTGCACGCTCCAGCAGGTCGGCACCACGGCGGACTTCCCGCAGCCGGACGCCGACCCGTTCTGCGTGGAGTACGACAAGCGCCACCAGAACGTGACCGAGCTGGGCGTGGTGGAGTTCCTCGCGCTCGAGCCGGCGCGCGTGGCCGCCGCCGGCCCCAAGTGCTTCTACTTCCAGCGCGATCACTGGGTCGGCTCGGTGGTGCAGGGCCAGACCTCCACGCAGACCTACGCCTGGGACGGCAACTACTGGTTCGACAAGGCGCGCGGCACCGGCGGCGTGTACGTGGAGAACTACTCGGTGAACGGTCAGACCGGCGACCCCTCGCAGCTGCCCGGCTTCCCCGCGGAGTACAAGCCGTTCTTCGGGAACGGGCGCGGCGGGGTGCAGCGCAGCGACTCCGTCCCGGCGGATCCGTCGTGCATCGCCAAGGCGGCCGAGCACAACCCGTACCGCACCGACGGCCCGGGCGGCCCCGGCGGTAGCAAGGGGATCGACCGCTGCCGGGTGGCCGGCGGGCGGGTGGACCGGGGCGCCGGCGGCGTGCGGCTCGGCATGAGGCGCACGAGCGCCCGGGCCAAGCTCGGGCAGCCGACCACCGAGAGCCCTCGCTACATGAGCTGGTGCATGACCGGCGGCGGGCGGCTCGTGGCAGCGTTCGACCGCAGCGGCTCGGCCGGGCGCGCGGTGATGGTGCTCACCGACGCCCCGCCGTTCGACGCCGCCGGGATCCGCACGGGCACGAAGGCGAGCAAGGCGCGCAGGCGATTGCGCGGGGCTCGCCCGATCACCAAGCGCGTGCTCGCCGTGCGCCGGCGCAAGGATGTGCTCGTGGCGGGTCTTGCCCACGGGCACGTGGCGTTCCTGGCCTCGGCCGCACGGCGGATCAGCGCGAAGCGCACCGCGCGGTTCGTGGCCAAGGCTCGCTGAGCGCCTTCAGGGGGTCAGACCCCCTGAAGATGCTCAGCCGTCCGGGAACGGCTGGAGCGGGATGCCGTGGTCGGTCTCGCGCATTCCCAGCTCGTACGCGGCGCCGTGCGGCGTGTGCAGCTCGACCGGCGCGCCGCCCTCACGGCGCAGCGTCAGCGTCATCTCCGCGATCGAGCAGTTCACGGTGTTGTGCTGCGGGCCGTCCGGGTCGGCGTAGACCCAGCCGACGAGGTTGCTGCGCTCGGATCCCACCCGCCCCTCCACCGTCAGCCCCTTGCCGGCCATCTTGAACTCGGCGCCTTCGGGGCGCTCGTGCACCTCCACCCGGCGGCGCGGGCCGCCCAGCCGGATCCGCTGGCCGCCGAGCGAGATCGCGCCGTTGGCCACCCATGGGGAGGTGACGAGGCCGAGCTTGATGCGGCCGAGGGTGGCGTCGAACCACGCGGTCTCGTCGCCGTCGAAGAGGAGCCCCTGCGTCCAGATCCAGCGCTCGGCGTGCTCGGTGCCCCAGTTGTGGCCCACCATCCCGCGCCAGCCGTCCACGTCGATGCGGCGGCCGTCCACGTCCAGCTCGCCGCGGAATGTGGCCGCCGGGTAGGGGCTCTCGGCCTTCGTGCGCGGCACCGGCGACCGGTACATCCAGCTGGCCGGCAGGTACGGGAACGGGTCCTCGCCGGTCGACACCTCCAGCCGCCAGCTCGGGTTGCACTGCTCGCTCGGCGCCGACCCCTCCGCAAGGCCGGGCACGAACGAGCTCGCGCCGATGCGGATGTACTCGCCGGGGCCGGCCGACAGCTCCTCCGTGGTGACCTTGGAGGCCACCGGTGCGCCTGCCGCCGCGTCGAAGAGCACGAACCAGAGCGAGCCCTTGGGCCTGGCGTTCGGCGCCTTGTGGACCGTGTACCGGACCCACACGCCGAGGGGCTCGCTCGGGTGGCAGGCTCGGATGTAGAAGCTCTCGTAGTGCCCCTTGCCCTCGGGCACGAGCGGGAACCGCGGCTCGGAGCGCAGCTCGGCCATTCGGCGCCGGAGGCTACCGTGGGGGCATGCCCGATCCCGTTCTCCTCATCACCGGCGCCAGCACCGGCATCGGCGCCGCCACCGCCCGCCAGGCTTCCGAGGCCGGCTACCGCGTGGTGCTCTCCGCTCGCTCGGAGGACAAGCTGCGCGCCCTGGCCGAGGAGCTGGGCGGCCACGAGCGCGCGATCGCGGTCCGCTGCGACGTGTCGGTGTGGGAGGACCAGGAGGCCCTCGTGAAGGCAGCGCTCGACGCCTTCGGCCAGATCGACGCCGCGTTCGCCAACGCGGGGTTCGGCGCCAAGCGCGGGTTCCTGGAGGAAACGCCGGAGCAATGGCGCTCGATGGTCGAGACCAACGTGCTCGGCGCGGCCTTCACGATCCGCGCCACCCTCCCCCACTTCCGCGAGCGCGACGCCGGCCACATGATCCTCACCAGCTCGATCGCCGGCCGCCGAGTGCTCCCCGGCTCGCTGTACTCGGCCACCAAGCACGCGGTCACGGCGATGGGCGAGGCGCTGCGCCAGGAGGTCTCCGACACGCCGATAAAGGTCACCCTGATCGAGCCCGGCATGGTGGACACGCCGTTCTTCGACGACCGGCCGACCGGCGCGCTTCAGGACGAGGACATCGCCCGCACCGTCATGTTCGCCCTGTCGCAGCCCCCGCACGTGGACCTGAACGAGATCCTCGTGCGCCCGATCAACCAGCCGATCTAGCCGGCCTTCTCCGCGTCCACTCCAAGCAGCCGGCGCATCTCGCTGACCAGGTAGGCGGGCCGCTCCGTGACGTCGCTCCACGTGAACCGGTGGAACTCGTCCTCCCGGCCGCGCGCCTGGCGTTCCCGCTCGCGATCCTGCTCCCACGAGTAGCGCGAGTTGTGGAAGCGGTAGCTGTCGAGCTCGATGGTGAGGCGATGCTCGGGCCAGCGGCAGTCGACGCGCATCGTCCCCGCCGTCCGGTTCATCTCGGGCAGCGGCAGGTTCGCCTCCGCCAGCAGCCGGAGGAACTCGCGCTCGAGCACGCTGAGGCTGACCTTCGTCTCGCCGTACATGATCGCGCGCAGCTTGGGCGCTCCCGGCGAGCGCGGTCTCCGCTCGAGAACGGCATTTACGTGGGAGTGGAGCGTTCGGTGCTTGACGCTCGCCTCGTGGCAGGCTCGGGCGAGGTCGCCATCGGTGAGGTCCCGCGCGATGTCGACGAGGATCGCGCCGATGGTGAGGATCGGGATGCCCATGTAGCGCGTGGCCTCCGCTCTCTCCATCCGCCGCCGCTTGGTCCTGATGCCCGCGCGCTCGCGCTTGGTGGGCGTGGCCACCTCGGGCTGAGGCGGCCTGCCCCGAAGGATGCGCCAGTGGAACGCCCCGGCGCGCCCCGCGAGCAGCGCCCCGGTGCCGCAGGCCTTCACTGCGGCCAGGTAGAGGGCATCGGTGCTCGCGGCCGTGTGCCCCACTCGGTACACGCCCCTGTGCTCCGGGATGAGAAGTCCCTTGTGCACGCGCCACTCGACTTGCTTCGTCGAAAGCCCCGCCGCGCGAAGCTCCTCCGCGGTCACAATGCCCTTCTGCCGCGACGCGATCCGCGCAATTCGGCGATCTGTGGTGGGTTGACCCCGCATATTGGGGTTAAGGCACCGCGCGTGGAAATTCGCCCCCCTACCCAGCCGTCGTTGCCGTTCCACGTCCGCGTCGCCTCGTACGTTGAAGCCATGGCGGAGCGGGTGATCGCACACGTGGACATGGACGCGTTCTACGTGAGCGTGGAGCTCCAGCGCCGCCCGGAGCTGCGCGGCAAGCCGGTGGTGGTAGCCGGAACCGGGCCGCGGGCCGTGGTCACCACCGCCAGCTACGAGGCGCGCAGGTTCGGCGTGTTCAGCGCCACCCCGGCCGAGCGCGCGCGGCGGCTATGCCCGCAGGCGATATTCGTGGCGCCGGACTTCGAGGCCTACCGCGCCCGCTCGCGCGACGTGATGGCGGTGCTGCACGAGCACATCGAGAAGGTGGAGGTCGTCGGGCTCGACGAGGCCTACCTCGACCTCTCGAACCTCGAGCACCCCAAGTCCGCGGCGCGGCGGCTCAAGGCGGCGGTGCACCAGCGCACCGGCCTGCGCTGCTCGATCGGCATGGGGCCCAGCAAGCTCGTGGCCAAGGTGGCCTCCGACGCCGAGAAGCCCGACGGCTTCGTGGTCCTCACGCGCGAGGAGGCGCGTGAGCGCTTCGCCCCGGCCTCCCCCGGGCTGATCCCGGGCATCGGCCCCAAGACCGTCGAGCGGCTGCGCGAGCGCGGGATCGAGACGCTCGGCCAGCTCGCGGCGGTGCCGTCGGCGGTGCTCGCCCAGTGGTTCGGCGACCGGCTCGGCCCTCACCTCGGCGCCCTTGCCCGCTTCCAGGACGAGCGCGCGATCACCACCTACCGCAAGTCCAAGTCCGAGTCGCGCGAGACCACGTTCGACCGCGACCTCGTGGGCGTGGACGCGCTCGAGCCGATCCTCGTTCGCCTCGCCGGCGAGCTGTGCGAGACGCTCGCCAAGCAGAGGTCCAGCGGGCGCACGATCGGCATCAAGGTGCGCCTCGACGACTTCTCCACGCACACGCGCGCACGCACGCGGGAGGAGCCGACCAACGAGTTCGCCGTGGTCAGCCAGGTGGCGCGCGACCTGCTGCGCGAGTTCGACCCGCCCCGGCCGGTGCGCCTGATCGGCGTGCGGGTGGCCGGGCTCGACGAGGGCGAGCGCACGCCCAGGGCGCCGCGCGCGTCCGTCCCGGCGGGGCAGCTGGAGATCACGCTCTGACGCGCCGCCTCCCCCGCGCGACCCTCGCCCTCCTCGCGGCGTATGCGATCGCCACGTTCGTGGCCTGGGCCTCGGACGACGTGCAGGAGATCGTGACCGAGTCGGTGTGCATCGCGGCCCTGGCGGCCTACGCCCGCCGCCTCGGCGGCGGCCGCTGGTACCTCGTGCTGGTGCTCCCCATCCCGGCGCTCGTGCTCTTCCACGAGCGCTTCCACGTGCGCCACTGGGTCGCCTACGGCCCCGCCGCCCTATCGCTCGCGATGGCGATATGGGCGGACAGGGCGTGGCGAACCGATCGGCGCGGTTAGCGCTGCGGGCTCGACCAGACGGTGCCGGTCGATCCGAAGCCGAGGCGGTTCTTCGTCTCGGCCGTGAGGTCGTACTCGCGGTTGCCCGCGTAGGGGCCGCGATCGATCACCGGCGCCACCACGGTCCGGCCGCGGTAGCGCAGCGTGACCTTGGTGCCGCACGGCAGGCTCTTGTTGGCTACGCCGAGCATGCCGGGGCTGAGCGTGCGCCCGCAGGCGGTGCGCCGGCCGTAGAAGCCGGGGCCGTACCAGGAGGCGGCGCTCTGGCGGTAGACCGTGATCCCCTGGTCGAGGCTGCGCTTGGCGGAGCCGTCGCCCGTCGAGACCCGCACGCCGTAGCGCGCCAGGCCCCTGGGGGTCCACTCGGCGGCGTAGTTGCCGCCCTTGGTGGTCTTGGCCTTGTCCACCGTCGTCCAGCCGCCGCCATGGCGGACGCGGACGATCACGGTGCGGTTGGCCTGGCCGGAGCCGAGCGTGCCCGAGATGCGGACCCTCTGGCCGTTGAGCACGTGGTGCCGGGCGTTCACGCTGAGCGTGTCGGTGCCCGTGGGCGCCGACGCCGCGGCCGGGCCGGCCACCGCGGCGAGCGCGCCGGCCAGGGATGCTGCTGCGAATGCACGCGCGACGATGCGCCCGCGTGCGCGGGTTGGGTTCTTCACTGGGGTACTCCTTTCCGGCCGGCGCCTGCGGGGTTAGCTGGCGGGCTCGCGGCTCACGTGGTGAGTCGCTACGGCCGGGTTCACCGGCCGATTCGCCCCATGCGCGGCGCTCGCCGGCGCCGCTGCAGGTGGGTCCCCCGCCCGTCGCCACTCGGTGTGGGCGACGGCTCGGCTAGGGGCCGATCGAACAACTGTTCGTAGACCTTACGAAGCTACGAGCGCGACTCCGTGAGCAGGGTCACGGTGCACGGAACTGCCCGCAGACCGCGTACTACGGAACCGGCACGTCGGGCGTCATGGCCACATTGGCGGCGATCACCACGATGCTGATCGCCGGGTACGGCAGCCGCGGACCGGGCGCGCCGGCCTCCGGGGGCGTGTAGCCCGTGGACTCCACGTAGCCCTCGATCCCGTCGAGCAGCTGGAGAACCGAGCGGCCCACGGCGGCGTGCTCGGTGTCCTCCCCCATCTCGCACGCGAGCCGCGCGAGGCCCACGTAGTCGGCCGCCGGGTCGCCGATAAGCATCCGCGCGAGCGCCGCCACGCAGTAGTCGTGGATGCGCTGGGTCACCACGTCGAGGCGCAGCACCTGGTTGCCGGGTGCCGGGCCCAGGTCGGCCGGTTCCTCCCCGTTCACGAGCCGCTCGATCTGCGCGCCGAGCACGAAGCGCACCTGCTCGGGCTCGAGCCCGACCTGGAACGCCGAGCGCAGGGCCATGATCGCGCCCACGCTGGTGGTGCCGTACGGCATGTCGCTGGCGAACAGGATCTGGCCGGGCGGGACCAGGCCGAACAGCGTCAGGTGGTCGGTGGTGGACCACCAGGACGTGTCGAAGTACA
>JAXDJC010000185.1:0-2876 GCA_034663685.1 Thermoleophilaceae bacterium | reverse complement strand
GGGTGCGCGGGTGGTCGGGTGTCGGGTCCGGGTCTCGGGGTGGGGTGTGGGTCCTGGTGCGCCGGTGGTCGATGCCGGGTGCGGGTCGGGGTCCGGGTGTGCACCCGCGCGTGCACCGGCCCCGCCTCGGCCCATCGTTGAGCCAGACCGCCACGTTGTAACGCCCACGCCCCGCGCCGCCGAGAGCGCATGTAAGCGACCCCACGGAAGGAGGGAGCGAGATGATCGAGAGCTTCAGCGCCGCGGCATCGGCGCTCGCGGCCCAGCAGCAGCGCATGGATGCGCTGGCTAACGACACCGCGAACGTCAACACGGCCGGCTACCGCAGCGACCGCACCAACTTCGAGGACCTCGCGCCCCGGGCGCGTGGCGTCCGCGCGACCCAGCAAGGCCCGAGCACCGTCCAGGGCGCCCTGCAACCCACAGGCCAGCCGCTCGACCTCGCCGTCGAGGGCGACGGCTGGTTCCAGGTCGCCCGCCCGGGCGCCCAGCCTGCCCTCACGCGCGCGGGCGTGTTCCAGGTCGACGCGACCGGCCAGATGGTGACCCCCGCCGGCGAGCGGCTCGTCCCGCCGGTGCGGCTCCCGCCCGGCGCCGGCGCCACCACCGTCAGGATCGAGTCCGACGGCTCCGTGATCGTCGGCGGCACGAGGGTCGCCCAGATCCGGCTGGTGACCGTGCCGGCCCCCGGCCAGCTCCAGCCGGTCGGCGACGGGCTGTACGCGCCGACCGCCGCAAGCGGGCCGCCACAACCAGCGCCCGCGGGCACCGCCATCCGTCAGGGCGCGCTCGAGAGTTCGAACGTCGACCTCGTCGACACCACCACGGGCACGATCGAGGCCCGCACCTCGTTCGAGGCCGCCGCGCACGTCCTCCGCGTGCAGGACGAGATGCTCGGCGCCCTCCTGGACCTGCGCAGCAGCAACAACAAATGAAGCTGCTCCGCGCATCCGTCCTGTTCGTCACGGCCCTGGCCCTCGCGTGGCTCGCCGGCTGGGGCCTCCACGGCGACGGCCTCCAGCTCCCGGCGGCCGTGTGCAGCGCGGTGTCGCTGCTCGTAGCGCTAGCCCCGTAGGTACACCGGGTTCGACACGATCCACGTGTGCGGCCGCTCCCGCCAGGGCAGCGAAGCCTCGACACGCCACACGCCGGCGCCCGACACCGGGTGATCGAGGGCGGCACCGGAGACGGCCGCCACCACAACGCCGTCGCGCAACAGCCGCAGCGAGGCGGGCCGGGGCAGCCGCACATGCAGCGTCCAGTCCCCCGGGGCAGCCTCAGCGCCCATCAGCACCGTCGAGCCGTCCGCCGCCGAGCCCCAGAACGCGAACCCCCGCGCCGGCGCCACCGAGTCCATCGCCAAGTAACAGCACCCCGACCGCAACGCGTCGTACACCAGCGCGCGATCGCGATCCAGAACCCCGGACGGCTCCGCCGCGACGAGGACGTGCGTGCGCAGCTGCCGGAACGAGCGCGCGTAACCCATAAGCCGCAGCGGCACGCGCCCGCCCACGCGCAGCCCGATCTGGTGCGCATCGAGCCCTCCGAGCGCGACCACCCGGCGCGACAGACACATCCGGTCCCACTCCACCATGTTGCGCGCCGGCGGATGGTCCACGACGCGCAGCGGCGCCGCCGCGAACCGCAGCCCCTCGCGCACGCTGCGGATCCGCTCCGCTGTGTCGGTCACGAAGCTCCACAGCTCGATCCCGGTCAGACCGGGCGCCCCGACAGCCGTGTGCGGCATGCCCTCGCCCAGCCGCCTGAACCGCTCCGACCCGCGCGAGAACGGGTGGGCCGCGAACGACAGCGCGCCCACGGAGGAAGCCGCCTCCACGATCTCCGCGCCCGACAGCTCGTTCGAGATCAGCGAAGGCGCCCCGAACACGAGCGTGTGGTCGCGCCGCCCCGGCGACACCTCCTCGCCCACGAGCAGCAGCACCGACCCGTGCCATCCCTCGTACCCGGCGTCGCGCGCGGCCAGTGTGTCGTGGTCGGTGAGCATCACCACGTCGACCCCGGCAGAAGCCCCGGCCGCCACGATCTGATCGACGGTTCCGGTGCCGTCCGAGTACGTCGAGTGCAGGTGCACGACGCAGGCCAGGTCGTGGAGTAGCGGTGCGGCCACGACCGATATCTTCCACTGCATGGCACATCCCGACAGCTTCAGCTCCAAGTCCACCCTCGAAGCCGGCGGCGAGAAGTACGAGATCTTCCGGCTCGACGCGCTCCAGGAGAAGTACGACGTGGCGCGCCTGCCCTACTCGATCAAGATCCTGCTCGAGAACCTGCTGCGCTTCGAGGACGGCGAGGCGGTCACGGCCGAGGACATCGAGAACGTGGCGAAGTGGGTCGCCAAGGACGAGCCGTCGAAGGAGATCGCCTACACGCCTGCGCGCGTGCTGATGCAGGACTTCACGGGCGTGCCGGCCGTGGTGGACCTGGCCGCGATGCGTGACGCCATCGACGACATGGGCGGCGACGCCGGCGCGATCAACCCGCTGCGTCCCGCCGAGCTCGTGATCGACCACTCGATCCAGGTCGACGAGTTCGCCACCAAGTTCGCCTTCAAGAAGAACGCCGAGCTCGAGTTCCAGCGCAACCGCGAGCGCTACGAGTTCCTGCGCTGGGGCCAGAAGGCGTTCGACGACTTCGCCGTGGTGCCGCCCAACACCGGCATCTGCCACCAGGTGAACCTCGAGTACCTCGCGCGCGTCGTCTACACCCGCGACGGGCAGGCGTTCCCCGACACGCTCGTGGGCACCGACTCGCACACGACGATGATCAACGGCCTCGGGGTGCTCGGCTGGGGCGTGGGCGGGATCGAGGCCGAGGCCGCCATGCTCGGCCAGCCGATCTCGATGCTGCTGCCGCAG
>JAXDJC010000117.1:0-8490 GCA_034663685.1 Thermoleophilaceae bacterium | reverse complement strand
GGCGGACCCGTTCGCGGCCGGCTCCGGCTAGGGCGCTACCCTCGTCGGCTCAGCGGGCGTAGCTCAGTTGGTTAGAGCGCCGGCCTGTCACGCCGGAGGTCGCGGGTTCGAGTCCCGTCGCTCGCGTTTCGCCCAAAAGCCCGGTTTGCGCCGGGCTTTTCGCGATGTAGGGTACTCGTGACCCCTGCGAGAGGATGGCGAAATGGCCAGCGGTGCGGATGTTGTTCGACAGGCCTACGACGCGTTCGGTCGAGGTGACATCCCAGCGGTGCTCGAGGCGACTGCCGACGATGTGGAGTGGACGGTCGCCGACGTGCTCGTCCAGGGCGGTTCGTGGCAGGGCAGGGAGGCCGTGGGCCAGTTCTTCCAGGCGCTCGGGGAGCACTACGAGGAGCTGTCGATCGACGTGCAGGACCTGGTCGACGGAGGCGAGCACGTGGTTGGGGTCGGTGTGGGCCACGGCAAGCGCCGCGGCGGCGGGCCGGTCGAATATGGGTTCGCGCACGTGTTCACCGTGAGCGATGGGAAGGTCACTCGCTTCCGCGAGTACGCCGACCGCGCTGTGGACTGAGGCACTGGCGAAATAGTGTTCCGCCCGTGACGAGCGGCTCCGGCACCGACATCGAGGGCGCGCGCGCCGCCGTCGCCGCCGCCGCGCGGCGCCTGGCCGGCGAGCGGCTCGTGCTCGGCACCTCGGGGAACGTGAGCCTGCGCACCGGCGACGCGGTGGCGGTCAGCCCTACGGGCGCGAAGCTCGCCGAGCTCGCCGCGGACCAGGTGGCGGTCGTCGATCTCGACGGCGGCCAGCTCGACGGCTCGCTCGCTCCCACCTCCGAGCTGGGCCTGCACCTGGGCATCCACGCCGAGCGCGGCGACGGCGCGGTGGTCCACACGCACTCGCCGTTCGCCACCGCGCTCTCCTGCGTGCTCGACGAGCTGCCGGCCGTCCACTACGAGATGCTGCGCTTCGGCGGCAGCGTGCGCGTGGCCCCGTACGCCACCTTCGGCTCGAAGGAGCTGGCCGCCGCCGTGCACTCCGCGCTCGAGGGTCGCACGGCCGCGCTCATGGCCAACCACGGCTCGGTCGTGACCGCGGCCGACATGGACTCCGCGGTCGGCCTCACGCTCCTCCTGGAGTGGGCGTGCGAGGTCTACTGGCGCGCCGCGTCGCTCGGCACGCCGCGCACGCTTTCCGACGACGACCTGCGCGGGGTGGTCGAGCAGGTCGCGTCGATCGGCTACGGCACCACCCGGGAGGTCGAAGAGTGAGCGAGATGACCGCCGTCTGCCTGGGGGCGCACGTGCTCGACGTGCTTGCGCGCCCCGTCACCGAGATCCCGGAGGGCCAGGGCGGGACGCTGGTGGAGGAGATCCGCATGGCGCCGGCCGGGTCGGCCGGAGGCACCGCCGTGGTGCTCGCAAAGCTCGGCGCCGACGTGTTGAGCGCCGGCGCGATCGGCCAGGACCCGCTCGGCGACGCCCTGGTGAAGCTGCTCGAGCGCTGGGGCGTGGACCCGAGCGGGCTGGCGCGCAAGACCGATGTGCAGACCTCGGCGTCGGTGCTGCCGATCCGCCCGAACGGGGACCGCCCAGCGCTGCACGTGATCGGCGCCAACGGCGCGCTGACCGATGACGACATCCCGTGGGAGGCGATCGAGTCCGCCACGCACGTGCACGCAGGCGCACCCGAGATCGCCGGCCCCGAGCTCTGCGCGAAGGTGCTCGAGCGCGCGCGGGCCGCCGGAGCCGTGACCTCCGCCGACATGCTCGCCGACGGCAACCCGGGAATCCTCGAATGGGTCGCGCCGGTGCTGGGCCACGTGGACCACCTGCTCGTGAACCGCGACCAGGCCTGCGGGCTCGTCGAGGAGGAGGACGTGTCGGCGGCGTGCGCGAAGCTGCGCGAGCTGGGCCCGTCGGTGGTGGCCGTGACGGTGGGTGCCGAGGGCGCGATCGTCGTATCCGGGGACGGCGAGGAGCGGGTGCGGGCCTACGAGGTCGAGGTGGTCGACACCTCGGGCTGCGGCGACGCGTTCAGTGCCGGGTACCTGCGCGGCCTGGCGGCGGGCCGGCCGCTGGCCGAGGCCGCGTCGCTCGGCTGCGCGGCCGCAACTTTCGTGGCCGGCGGGCTCGGCAGCGACGCCGGCGAATTCGATCTCGCGGCCGCCGAGCGGCTCGCGTTCGGGGGGTGAGGGCGGTGGAACTGTCCGGCAA
Source organism: Thermoleophilaceae bacterium (assembly GCA_034663685.1). Taxonomy (GTDB): domain Bacteria; phylum Actinomycetota; class Thermoleophilia; order Solirubrobacterales; family Thermoleophilaceae; genus AC-37. The sequence continues at coordinate 6,276 of JAXDJC010000117.1, read as the reverse complement.
GAGGGCGCTGGTCACGGGGGCAACCGGCGGGCTGGGGCAGGCGATCGCCCGCGCGCTTCACCGGGAGGGGGCGACCGTGCTGCTGAGTGGCCGCCGCGCCGAGCTGCTCGAGGAGCTCGCGCGCGAGCTGGGCGACCGCGCGGAGGTGCTGCCCGCGGACCTCGCCGGTGCGGACGACGTGCGGCGGCTGGCCGAGCAGTCCGGGCAGGTGGACGTGCTGGTGGCCAACGCGGCCCTCCCGGGAAGCGGAAGGCTCACCGAGTACACGGCCGAGCAGGTGGATCGCGTGATCGACGTGAACCTGCGCTCCGCCATCCAGCTCACCCACATCCTCCTGCCGGGAATGCTGGAGCGCCGCAGCGGACACCTCATCTACGTGTCGTCGATCTCGGGCAAGGCGGCAAGCGCCGCGGCCTCGCTCTACAACGCCACCAAGTTCGGCCTGCGCGGGTTCTCGCTCGCGCTCCACGAGGATCTGCGCGACACGGGGGTGGGGTGCTCGGCGATCTTCCCCGGCTTCATCGCCGAGGCAGGCATGTGGGCCGACTCGAACATCAAGGCCCCGGCCGGTGCCGGCACGCGCACGCCCGACGACGTGGCCAAGGCGGTGCTCAAGGCGATCCGGAAGAACCCGTACGAGATCGACGTGGCGAGCGTGATGCTGCGCTCCGGCGGCTGGATCACCGGGATCTCGCCCGCCCTGGTGGCTGCGATCCAGCGCGCGGGCGGCGGGGCCGAGACCGGCGCCGAGCTGGCCGAGGCGCAGCGCGAGAAGCGCTGAGCCGCGCGGCGGCAAGCTGCTGAGCCGCGCGCTATTCGCCACACGGGCGCCCGGCCCGCGATAATCCCCGCGGAATGCGCCGCCGCCTCTTTCCGATCGCCGCCGTCGCGGCGATCGCGCTGCCCGCGGCGAGCGCCGCCGCCAAGACCCCGCAGTCGCTCGCCCTCGCCGCCGTCGGCGGCTCCGCGAAGAGCATCAGCACGTGCGGCGGGACCCACGCGGGGGTGGCTGTGGTGCGCGGCGGCAAGGTCGCGGCAGGCGTCCGGCTGGCCGAGCCGTCCGGACTCAACAAGGGCGGGCGCAGGGCGCACCTGATCGTGGACCGCTGCGAAGACGGCAGCTGGAAGCGCCTCAGCTCGCGCCGCTTCGGCACGCGCGGCGCGTACAGGCCGATCCGCCTCTACCAGCTCGCGCTCGACACGGCCGGCTCCGCCGACCTGCGCGTGCATGCCACCGTGGCGGGCGACAGGCACCGCCTCCCGGCCACGAGCCGCTCGATCTACATCCGCGTGGGCGCCGGCGAGCTGGTGGACGTGCCGGTGAGCTTCCAGGTCGACAACGTCAATCGCACGCAGGTGCCCTGCACCCCCGATGGCAAGCGCTACCCGATCGCCGGCCACCTGATGGCGCCGCGCTCGGTGCTCGACAGGGGCACCCGCTCGGTGGCGATCTACCTCCACGGGATCGAGATCAGCGACAGGTACTTCCGCTACCGCGGAGTGCCCGGCTACGACTTCCAGACGGAGATGGCCGAGCTGGGTCACGCGTCGGTGGTGGTCGACCGCCTGGGCCACGGCGACAGCGGCCTGCCGCCGGCGGGCGCCACCTGCGTGGGCGCGCAGGCCGACGCCGCCCACCAGGTGGTGGACGAGCTGCGCTCGGGCGACTACAAGCTCGCGAACGCGAAGGGGCTCGCGTTCAAGAAGGTCGCCCTGGCCGGCCACTCGTTCGGCTCCTACATGGCGGAGATCGCCGCCATGACGTTCCGCAACGAGGACGCGCTGGTGCTGATGGCGTTCGCGGCCGAGGGGATCGACAAGGCGTTGCTGGCCGACCGCCAGTCGCGCGGCGAGGCCGGGTCCTGCACCGCGGGGAACGGTTTCGAGAAGCGCCCGGGAGGGCCGACCGGCTACGCCTTCCTCTGGCCCGACCGCGACCAGTGGGGCACCGACACGTTCTTCAACGCCGTGCCCAAGATCGTGGAGGAGAGCAAGGACCTCCGCGAGCGCAGCCCGTGCGGCGACATCAACTCGTCGGTGCCGGCCGCGTTCGTCGAGCCCGGCCAGTACAACCAGATCACGGCGCCGGTGGTGATGATCTTCGGCAAGCAGGACGCCCTGTTCCCGCCGCCGGCGGCCCAGAACCACCGCACGCTGTTCACCGGCTCGAACGACGTGACCCTGCACGAGATCGACGGCGCCGGCCACACCCTGATGCTCCAGCGCACGGCGCCGGAGTTCCGCAGGAAGCTCTCCGACTGGCTGAGCGCCCGCGGCTTCTAGGGGCCGGACCCGCTGACGAGTCAGTCGCGCACGCCGAGCGCCTCGCGCACGATGCGCGCCTGCTCGGTCCGGTGCGCGGCGGCGTAGCCCTCGCCCGGGCTTGCCCGCAGCTGGCGGCCGATGTACTCGTAGCCCACGCCCTCGGGCATGATCCACGAGAGCCGCTGCTCCATCACGTTGCGGGCGCCCATGTTCTTCGGCTCCTCCTGGGCCCACACCACCGTCTTGAGCGACGGATAGCTCGCCATCAGCTCGCGCAGCTCGTTCTCCGCGAACGGGTAGAGCAGCTCCACGCGGCCGACCGCCACGTGGTCGAGCTGCGGGCGCGACTCGTGGCCCGCGAGGTCGTAGTAGAGCTTGCCGGAGCACAGCACGACGCGGGTGACCCTGTCCCGCTCGCCGGGCAGCGACGGGTCGTCGAGCACCGGCTGGAAGCGGCCGTCGGCCAGGTCGTCGAGCGACGAGACGGCCGCCGGGTTGCGCAGCAGGCTCTTGGGCGTCATCACCACGAGCGGGCGGCGCTTCTGGATCAGCGCCTGGCGGCGCAGGAGGTGGAAGTACTGCGCCGGCGTGGAGCAGTTGGCCACGCGGATGTTGCCCTCGGCGCCGAGCTGGAGGAAGCGCTCGAGGCGGCCGCTCGAGTGCTCCGGGCCGGACCCCTCGTAGCCGTGCGGCAGGAGCAGCGTGAGCCGGGTGGCCTGGCCCCACTTGGCGAGCCCGGAGACCATGAACTGGTCCACGATCACCTGCGCGCTGTTCACGAAGTCGCCGAACTGCGCCTCCCACACCACCAGCGCCTCGGGCGCCTGCGCGGAGTAGCCGTACTCGAACCCGAGGCAGGCGATCTCCGACAGCGGGCTGTTGTGCAGCTCGAACGGCACCTCCGCCTTCGGCAGGTTCTGGATCGGCGCCCAGCGGTCGCCCGTCTGCGCGTCGTGGAGCACCAGGTGGCGCTGGCTGAAGGTGCCGCGCTCGGTGTCCTGGCCGGTCAGCCGGATCGGCACGCCGAGGGCGAGCAGCGAGGCCCAGGCGAGCGACTCCGCGTGGGCCCAGTCGATCGCCCCGCCCTCGAGCGCCTCGCGCCGGCGCTCGAGCAGCGGCTTGAGCTTGCGGTGCACGGTGAAGCCGTCCGGCACGCGCAGCAGCTGCTCGTTGAGCGCGCGCAGCGTCTCGTCCGACACGGTCGTGTTCGGCTCGGTGCTGGCCGTGCGGTCGAGCTCGTGCTCCTGCGTGTCGTGGCCCTGCTGCATCGCCTCCTTGAGCTCCGAGTGCGACTCGGAGAGCTCGGAGTACGCGCCGTCGGCGATCGCGTCGGCCTCCTCCTGGGACACGATCCCCTGGGACACGAGCTTGTCCGCGTAGAGCTTGCGCACCGGCGGGTGGCGCTTGATCGCCTCGTACATCACCGGCTGGGTGTAGGCGGGCTCGTCCGTCTCGTTGTGGCCGAAGCGGCGGTAGCCGATCAGGTCGATCAGCATGTCGCGGCCGAAGCGCTCGCGGAAGGCCATCGACAGCCGGACGGCCGCGATACAGCCCTCCACGTCGTCGGCGTTCACGTGGATGATCGGCACGTCGAAGCCCTTGGCCAGGTCCGAGGCGTAGCGGGTGGAGCGCGCCTCGATCGGGTCCGTGGTGAACCCGAGCTGGTTGTTGGTGATGATGTGGATCGTGCCGCCGGTGTTGTAGCCCTCGATCGCCTGGAGGTTGAGCGTCTCGGCCACCACGCCCTGGGCGGGGAAGGCGGCGTCGCCGTGGATCAGCACCGGCAGGACGATGGTCGGGTCGTGCGAGAGCTCGCGGCTCGCGCGGCTCGACTGGTCGGCGCGGGCGCGGCCCTCCACGACAGGGTCGATGAACTCGAGGTGGCTCGGGTTGGGCGAGAGCGTGACCTTCACGTTGCGGCCCGACTCGGTCTTGTAGGTGCCCGAGGCGCCGTAGTGGTACTTCACGTCGCCGGTGCCGCCGGTGGGCATCGCCGTGTCGGCCTCGAGGTTCTGCTCGCCCTCGAACTCCACCAGGATCGTGCGGTACCCGCGCCCCACGGTGTGGGCGATCACGTTGAGCCGCCCGCGGTGCGCCATGCCGATCACGACCTCGCGCGCGCCCGCGGTGGAGGCCAGCTCGATCGTCTCGTCGAGCATCGGCACCAGCACGTCGAGCCCCTCGATCGAGAACTGCTTGCGCCCGAGGAAGGCCTTGTGCAGGTACTGCTCGAGCGCCTCGACCTGCGAGAGCCGCCCGAGCAGGCGCTTGCGCAGCTCCGCGTTGGGCGGCCAGCGGTGGTCGCCCGACTCGATGACCTGCCGCAGCCACACGCGCTGCTTGTGGTCGGAGATGTGCTCGATCTCGTAGGCGATGGTGCCGCAGTAGGTGTCCTGGAGATGGGGGAGGGCGTCGGCGAAGGTCTCGCCGGGCACCGCCACGCGCAGCACGGAGGCGGGGATCTGCCGCATCAGCGTGGGCGTGAGGTTCACGGTCTCGGGATCGAGCGCGGGATCGCCCACCGGCTCCGACCCGAGCGGGTCGAGCTTGGCCGCGAGGTGGCCGTGCATGCGGTGGGCCTTGACCACGGAGGTGGCGGCCTGTACGGCCTGGAGCAGCCCCTCGTCCGCCGCGCCCGTGATGTCGGGCCTGACCTCGGAGGGGGCGGGCTCGGCCGCGGTGACCGGCCCCGCGCCGTCCTCGGCGGCCTTGGTCTGCACGGCGGTGGGGGCGTCGCCCAGGCCGAGCGCCCCGAAAATGCCCTGGTAGAAGCCGTCCTCGCCCTGAAGCAGCTGGTCGATGCGCTGGAGGAACTGGCCCGACTCCGCGCCCTGGATCACGCGGTGGTCGTAGGTGCTGGTCATCGTCATGACCTTGGCCACGCCCAGCTCGCCCGCGCGGGTGGGATCGATGCCCTTGAGGCCGGGCGGGAGGCCGATCGCGCCGGTGGCCACGATCGTGCCCTGGCCCGGCATCAGCCGCGGCACCGAGGCCACGGTGCCGATGCCGCCGGGGTTGGTCAGCGTGATGTTGGCGCCGGCGTAGGCGTCGGGCGGGAGCGTGTTGTCGCGGGCTCCCTTCACCAGCTCGTCGTAGCGGTCCACGAAGGCGGGGAGGTCGAGCCCGTCCGCGTCGTGCACGACCGGGACCACGAGGGAGCGCGTGCCGTCCTTGCGCTCCACGTCCACTGCCAGGCCGATGCTCACGCTGCCCGGGTCCACCCGCTGCGGCTTGCCGTCGACCTCCTCGTAGGAGTTGGTCATCACGGGCATGTCGCGCGCCGCCTGCACGATGGCCCAGGCGATCAGGTGGGTGAAGGAAAGCTTGCGGCCGGCCTCCTTGAGCGCGGAGCGCCGGCCCGCGAGCGTGTCCACCTCGAGGGTGCGGAAGCTCGTGGCGGTCGGGATCGACCGGCTCTCGTTCATGAAGCGGGCGAGCGTGGCCGCCGGGCCGCGGATCGGCTTGCGGCTGGCCTCGCGCGGGGCGGAGGCGGGCTTGGCGGGCGCGGCGGCCCCACCACCACCGTTGGACAGCACCGCCTCCACGTCCGCCTTCGTCACACGACCCCGGGGGCCCGAGCCCTCGAGCGCGTTCACGTCCACTCCCTTGGCGCTGGCCATGCGTGCGGCGACGGGCGTGGCGTTGGCGGAGCCGTTGCCTCCGCTCGCGGCCGGCTCGGCGGGTCGCGGCTCCGGCTCGACCGGCTCGGCGGCCTCAGCGCGGCGCACGTCCTCACCCGCGGGCATCCGCGTGCCCGTGGACTCGCCGCCGGGCGCGATCCGGCACAGCACGGTGCCGGTGGTCACGGTCTCGTCCGGCTGCACCAGGATCTCGGCGATCGTGCCGGCGATCGGCGAGGGAACCTCGGCGTCGACCTTGTCGGTGGAGATCTCCACGAGGCCGTCGTCGACCGAGACGCCGTCGCCCACGCCCACGAGCCACTCGAGCACGGTGCCCTCGGTCACGGACTCGCCCATCTCGGGCATCGCCACATCGGTCAGCTCGCCGGCG
>JAXDJC010000112.1:0-30158 GCA_034663685.1 Thermoleophilaceae bacterium | reverse complement strand
TCCAGGACATCGGGTGGTCCTCCACCTGCATCGCCAGCCGCTTCTCGCGCGGGTCGGTGGACGGCCCCTTCGGGATCGCCCACGAGCGCATCGCTCCGTCCACCTCGAGCCGGAAGTCGTAGTGGAGGGAGCTGGCGTGGTGCTTCTGGATTACGAAGACCGGGTCAGCCAAGCGCCTCGGCCACCACCGCTCGGTCCTCACGGTCGCCGGGCTGCTCGCCCACGAACATGACCCGCGAGCGCCTGAGCCCCTCGCCGAACACGGTCTGGGTCGCGCCGCCCCAGAGCGGGCACCCGCGGCATTCCGCGGCCGCCTCCCGCAACGCCGCGAGACTTCTCGTGTTCGGGAGGAAGGGAGTGGCGTCGTTCGGCTCTGCCACCGCGCGAGCATACGCCAACCGTGTTGGGGGTTCCCTAACCTGGGTACTGAGAGGAGCATGGCTGTGGAAGGAGACCGATCGACGGTGAATGAGCGCGTCGAGGCGCTCATCGACACCGCGGAATCGCGCGGCATCGACTGCGTGAACCTCTCGGACGTGAGCGACCTCGTATCCGAGCTCGAGCTGGACGACGAGCAGGCCCAGGCGGTCCACGAGCGCATCGAGGCCCGCGGCCTCCAGCTGACCGACGACTGCGGCCGCCAGCAGATCGAGCCGACCAAGATCGTGAACGGCGAGCTGGCCACGGCCACCACCGACGCGCTCCAGCTCTTCCTGAACGAGGTGCGCCGCCACCCGCTGCTCAGCGCCGACGAGGAGATCGAGCTGGCCAAGGCGATCGAGCGCGGCGACCTCGAGGCCAAGGAGCGCATGATCAACTCCAACCTGCGCCTGGTCGTGTCGATCGCGAAGAAGTACCAGGGCAACGAGCTGCCGCTGCTCGACCTGATCCAGGAGGGCATCCTCGGCCTGATCCGCGCCTCCGAGAAGTTCGACTGGCGCAAGGGCTACAAGTTCTCCACCTACGCCACGTTCTGGATCCGCGAGTCGATCCAGCGCGGGCTGGCCAACCGCGGCCGCACGATCCGCCTGCCGGTCCACATCGGACAGCGCGAGCGCAAGATCGCGCGCACGCAGCGCGAGCTGTCGGTCGCGCTCGGGCGCGAGCCAACCGACGAGGAGATCGCCGAGGCCGCCGACCTCACGATGCAGGACATCATCGAGGTGCAGGAGGCCGCGCGCACGGTCACGAGCCTCGACCGGCCGGTTGGCGAGGACGAGGACACCGGCCTCGGCGACCTGCTCCCGAGCGACGAGCGCGGCCCCGACGAGGAGGTCGAGATCTCGCTGCGCGAGTCCGCGATCCGCAGGGCGATCGAGCAGCTCCCGGACACCGAGAAGCAGGTCGTGCAGCTGCGCTACGGCATCAACGGCGGCGGCGAGCCCACCCCGCTGCGCGAGGCCGGGCGCCGGCTCGGCATGTCCGCCGAGGGCGTGCGCAAGCTCGAGTCGCGGGCGCTGCAGCGCCTGGCGATGGCGCGCGAGCTCGACGGCCTGCGCTCAGCCGCGTAGTGAAGCTCGGCGTCCTCACCTTCCCAACCCAGTACTCCGTGCAGCCCGGCGAGCTGGGGCGGATGGTGGAGGAGCACGGGTTCGAGTCGCTCTTCGTGGCCGAGCACTCGCACATCCCGGTGAGCCGGGAGACGCCCTACCCGGGCGGCGGCGAGCTGCCGGAGGAGTACCGCCACACCTACGACCCGTTCCTGGCGCTCACAGCCGCGGCCGCCGCCACCAACGAGCTCACGCTGGCCACCGGCATCTGCCTGGTCGCGCAGCGCGACCCGATCCTGACCGCCAAGGAGGTGTCCACCCTCGACCGGATCTGCGGCGGGCGCTTCCTGTTCGGCGTGGGAGCCGGCTGGAACCGCGAGGAGATGGCCGACCACGGGACCGACCCCAAGCGGCGCTTCTCGCTGATGCGCGAGCGCGTGGAGGCGATGAAGGCGATCTGGGCCGGCGACGAGGCCGAGTACCACGGCGAGCACGTCTCGTTCGACCCGATCTGGCAGTGGCCCAAGCCGCTCCAGGAGCCGCACCCGCCGATCCTGCTGGGCGGCAACGGAGCGAAGGTGCTCGAGCGGGTGGTGGCGTTCGCGGACGCGTGGATGCCCAACTGGGGGCTCCAGACCAACGCGGAGCTGATCGCGCGGATCGAGGAGCTGCAGCGGCTGGCCGGCGAGGCCGGGCGCGACCCGATCCCCGTGACCGTGTACGCCGTGCGGGCCAAGCTGGAGGTGCTCCAGGAGCTGGCCCAAGCCGGGGTGGAGCGAGCGGTGCTGTGGATCCCGCCCGCTCCCCGCGACGAGGTCGCGCCGCGCCTCGAGCGCCTGGCGAGCCTCGCCCAGGGGCTCAGCTGAGGGCCCTCTCGGCCGCTCGCGTCAGTGGCGGGCCACTTCGCCGCCCTGGGGCTCGAGCGGCAGCCCGCGGTCGGCCCAGGCGATGATGCCGCCGGTCATGTTGTACGCGTCGTAGCCGGACGCTCGGAACGCCTCGGTGGCCATCGCCGAGCGCGCGCCCAGCCGGCACTGGAAGACGAGCGGCCGCTCGCGCGAGAGCTCGTCGGCCCGCCCCGCCAGCCGCTCGAGCTCGATGTGCTTGGCGCCGGCGATCCGCCCGGCCTCCCACTCGTACTGCTCGCGCACGTCGATCAGCTCGATCTCACCGCGGTCGAGCATCTCCTTCACACGCTCGGGATCGAGCTCGTGGCTGGGGTCGGACGTGAACGGCGCCATGCCTCCAATCTAAGCGCTCCCGCACCTCGCCGCAGCCCGCGGCAGCGTGGTGCGAGGATGAGAAGGACCGCGACAGGCACCGAGACGAACGGTAGGAGCGAATGGGCGAGCGCACGCAGCACCAGCCGGGCACCATGTCATGGGCCGATCTGACCACTCCGGACCCGGAGGCGGCCAAGGCCTTCTACGGCGAGCTGTTCGGCTGGGCGTTCGACGACATGCCCGTGGACGGCGGCGGGACGTACTCGATGGCCAGCCTCGACGGCGCGAGCGTGGCGGCGCTCGCCGGGCAGCCGGAGCAGGACCGCTCGAACGGCATCCCGCCGCACTGGAACAACTACGTGACGGTGGACGACCTCGAGGCGAGCAGCGCGAGGGCCGCTGAGCTCGGCGGGACGGTGGTGCTGCCGCCGTTCGACGTGATGACCGCCGGGCGCATGACCGTTATCCAGGATCCCTCGGGTGGCCACCTCGCGCTATGGGAGCCGCGCGACCACATCGGCGCCACGCGCGTGAACGAGCCCGGCTGCCTGACCTGGAACGACTTCGTGACCCAGGATCCCGCCGCCGCGCAGGAGTTCTTCGGCTCCCTGTTCGGCTGGACCTACGAGCGGATGCCGACCGACGAGGTGGAGTACTACGTCTGCCGCAACGGGGAGCGCGGCAACGGCGGGCTGATGAAGGCGCGCGAGGAGGGCATCCCGTCGTTCTGGTACCCGTACTTCGCGGTCGAGGACGTGGACGCGACCAAGGCGAAGATCGAGTCCGCCGGCGGCCGCGTGATGGCGGGCCCGACCGAGGTGCCGACCGGCCGCTTCGTGGTGGCCACGGACCCGCAGGGAGCCTTCTTCGCGATCTACGAGGGCGACTTCGAGGACTAGCGGCGCAACACGAACGCCCGCCGGGTTTATAGGCTCACTTCCATGACGCCCGAGGAGCCCCCCAAGAAGAAGCCGGAACCGATCTCGCCGACCAGGAGCGCGCAGGACAAGCGCCGCGAGAAGAGCGTGGCCGAGTTCGAGCGCCAGGTCGACGAGGGCACGGTCACGATCAGGAAGATGACCCCCGCCGAGCGCAAGGCCAACCCGCCGCGCGAGCGGCCGGAGAAGGGCAAGGGCTCCCGCCCGAAGAAGCGCTAAGGCGCCGGCGGGCGCGGGCGCTCAGCCCACGCCGTCGAGCAGCCGCCAGTTCGCCCGGACGGCGGCTTCGGCGGCATCGAGGAGCGCGTGCTCGTCTTCGTCGGTCGCGAGCTCCTCGATCAGCTCGCGCACCTCCTCGGCGTGCTCCACGTCCAGCCGCTCGTGCAGGCGGAAGTACTCGGTCGCCGGCCCGTCGTCGTAGCCGTAGAGCTCCACGAGCCCCTCGCGCTTGACCCGCGAGATCTCCGGCTGGGCGCGCTCGATCGCCCACATGCGCGCGAGCGTGGGCACGAGGCCGTCCTCGGCGGCCCAGCGCTCCACGCAGGCTCGGGTCTCGAGGTTGGGGTTGTCCCCGCCCTCGTTGCCCGTCGCGCGGGCGAAGGCGTCCCACAGCGAAACGTGTGCTGCCTCCTCCTCGGCGTGCGGGCGCAGCTCCTCGCGCTCCTCCGCGGCGTTGGCGGTCATCGCCGCGAGCGCCTGCACGGCGTGCCGGTACTGGCCGGCGTAGCGGTTCAGCTCGTCCGCGGTCAGCTCACCGGCCGACCAGCGCACGTAGAACGGGTGCCGCAGCACGTTCCAGCGCTCACAGCGCTCCTCGATTCGATCCCACAGCGCACCGCTCACTGCCCACCTCCTCGTCGCAGGCCGTCCCCCAGAGCGGCGAAAGATAACCGCAGTAGCCTCAGGACCCGTGTCCGAGGGGCGGCCCATCGACGGAGTTAGCGAGTTTTTCGGCATGCGCTGGGAGAGCGCGGGCCGGGTCCGGATGACGATCCGGCCCGATCTGATCAACCCCGCCGGCCTGCTGTCCGGCGCGGCCACATACGCGCTCGTGGACTACTGCATGGGCTCCACGCTGTGGCGCGAGACCGACCGCGACGAGCGGATCGCCACGATCAACATCGCGATCAACTACGTCCAGACCGCGACGGAGGGCGACGTGATCTGCGCCAGCGCCCTCGACCGCCGCAACCGCTCGGTTGGCGTGCTGCGCAGCGAGGTCCGCCACGAGGACGGGCGACTGATGGCCACGGCGGTCGGCTCGTTCTCGATCAGGCGCAGGCCGGCCGGCGGCGAGCGCGGGCCCGCGGCCGCCACGGGCGGCTAGGCCGAAGCCGCGGCGGCAGCGTCCTCCAGGCGGTCGTCCCCCCAGAACAGCTCGCCGCCGACCGCCACCGTCGGCACGCCCACGGCGCCCAGCCCGATCGCCTCGTCGGTGTACGCGCGCAGGCGATCCTTCACCTCCTGCTCGCCGATCCGCGCGCTCACCTCGCCGGGGTCGAGCCCCACCGCCCGGGCGGCCTCGAGCACGTTCTCCGGCTCGGCCATCACGCGCGCCTCCGCGAAGATCAGCCGGAAGCACTCGAGCGAGAACGGCGCGAGCAGGCCGTGCTCCTCGGCCACGACCGCCGCCCGCAGCGGGCCGAACGACCACGTGTCGGCGGGCCAGCCCTCGGGCCAGCGCAGCGGCGGCAGGCCGCGCTCGGCGGCGCGGCGCTCGCACTCGGCCATCCCCTCCTCGCGACCCGGACGCAGCGACCACGGCACCTTCCCGATCTCGCGGAACAGGATGCCAAGGGCGATCGGCCGCCAGACCGCGCCGGGGATGAGCGCGCCGATCCGCACCGCCGCCAGATACGCGTACGGCGAGTTCACGTCGTAGTAGAAGGTGGCGGGCTGTCCGGGCACCCCGGTTAACGTAACCGCGTGCGCCGCTCGCTGCTCTGCCTCGCCCTCCTGGCCGCGTTCGCCGCGGGCTGCTCCAAGGACAACCTGCGCGCCGGCCTCAACGAGACCGAGGCGTGCAAGGCGGTGAAGGAGCACCTCGACGCGAATGCCATCGCCGGGCGGTTCGGCAAGCCCGACGCCACCCAGGACTTCTTCGGCGACAGCGTCGTCTCCTACGACCGGGCCGGCATCAGATGGGAGTTCCAGGTGAGCGCGAAGGTGGGCACAATCCGCGCGCTCCAGGTCAAGGGGTCGAGCGAGCGGCCGCTGACCTGCCCGGCCTAGAGACGCTCCGTCGCCTCGATCAAACCGCGCGGGTTCCACGGAAACGGGCCGGTGGGGAACGAGAAGCGCAGCAGGCGATGCGTGCCCCCGGCGTCGAAGTGCGCGCGAAACGGAGGGAGCACCGCGGCGACCACGCGGTTGAGCGTCGCGCCGATCGCGTCGAAGCGCGGGACGACCCGCACCCGCCAGGCGTCGAACGACCCGGCCGGCACGTCCACCTGTTCGCGCTTCTCCACGTGCGCCTCCAGCTCCCACCACACGGTGTTCGCGAGCCACAGGGCGAAACGGTGGCGCTCGCCTCGCGTGAACTCGAGGCCCCGCAGGGCGAGCGCACCGCCGAGCAGCGGCGTCATGTTGGCGGGGTAGCCCTGGATGGCGCCGCCCCAATGCAGGCCGCGCACCCCCCGGAACCAACCCTCTTCGAGCGCGACAGGGCGCCCGCCGTCGTGGCTCTCGAGCCGGTAGTGCTCCGCGCGCAGCGTCCCGTTCACGCGGGCGAAGGACATCTCGAGGTCGAGCACGTAGCCCTCCTCCAGCTCGGCGCTCACACGCTGGACGTAGCGCTCGGGCGCCGCCTCCACCCGCAGCTCCCCGCCGCCCACCACCCGGCCGTCGATGATGCCGCGGTAGGCCGTGCGCTCCCCGTCGTGAACGCCTGGATCGCGGAAGGGTGCGTCGCCGGTCACAGCGCCGCGATGCTCGCAGATGGGGAGCGTGCCGCATTCCCCGCGCGACTGGCCGCGCCAACCAGCCAACCGTGACTTCGCTCACACCTGCGGCGCGCAGGCGCTCGTGTCGGGGACAATCCACGCATGGGGGTAACGGCGGCGGGGAACTGTCCGGTCCGATTCACGACGGCGCGCGAGGGAACCGAGCTCGTGCAGCGCACGCGCCGGCGGCTCAACCGGCTCGCGATCGTGGCGAACGGGCTGGGCGCCTGCGACACGTTCCTCTTCCTCGCCTTCCTGCTCCCGCCGGTGTTCAGCGGCGTGGATCCCACGGCCGCGATCCTGGTGAACGGGGCGCTGTTCGCGATCATCGTGCCGGTCACGTTCGTGGTCGGCTCGCGGCTCGGCTACCGCAAGTCGGCGTCGCTCGTCGACTGGGTCGGCAGGCGGGAGCCCACGCCCGCCGAGCGCGACCAGGCCCTCGAGATCCCCCGCGCGCACGCCACCCAGGCCGCGCGCTTCTGGCTCCTGGCCGCGGGGCTGTTCGGCACGCTCAACGTGGTGGGCGGCGCGCTCACCGGCGCCGGTGCGCTCAGCGGCGTGATCGCGGCGATCACGCTGGTCCTCGGCGGCATCACCACCGCGGGCGTGCAGTACCTCGCGGCCGAGCGCATCCTGCGGCCGGTCACCACGCTCGCGCTGTCGGCCAACCCGCCGGTCGCGCCGAGCGGCCCCGGCGTGGGCACGCGCATCCTCATGGTCTGGCTCCTGGCCACCGGCACCCCGCTCGTGGGCATCGGCGCCGTGGCCCTGTCCGGTCTCTTCGCCCACCGCCTCGGCGCGACGCTGATCTCGCTCGGCGTCCTGTTCCTCGCGTCGGTCGCCGCGTTCAGCGGGCTGCTCGCCACCAAGCTCACCGCCCGCTCGTTCGGCGAGTCGCTCGCCGGCATGCGCAGCGCGCTCGTGCGCGTGGAGGAGGGCGACTACGAGGTGCAGGTCCCGGTCGACGACTCGAGCGAGATCGGGCTCGTGCAGGTCGGGCTCAACCGGATGGCCTCCGGGCTGGCCGAGCGCGAGCGGCTCCAGGACCTCTTCGGCCGCCACGTGGGCCGCGACGTGGCGCGCGCCGCGCTCGACGCCGGCGTGGAGCTGGGCGGGGAGGCGCGCGAGGTGGGCGTGCTCGTGGTGGACATCGTTGGCTCCACGTCGATGGCCTCGCGCCTGCCGCCGGAGCGCGTGGTGGCCCTGCTCAACCGCTTCTTCGCGATCGTGGTGGAGACGGTCGAGGCCTACGGCGGGATGGTGAACAAGTTCGAGGGCGACGGGGCGCTGTGCGTGTTCGGCGCGCCGGTGGCCCGCGAGGACCCCGCCGGCGCGGCGCTGTGCGCTGCGCGTGAGCTGCGCGCGCGGCTGAGCGACGAGCTGCCGGACGTGGACATGGGCATCGGCGTGTCCGCCGGGGAGGCGGTGGCCGGGAACGTGGGCGCCGAGGAGCGCTTCGAGTACACGGTGATCGGCGACCCGGTGAACGAGGCGGCGCGGCTGTCCGAGCTGGCCAAGCGCCGCGACGCGCGGCTGGTGGTCTCGGGCGCCGCGGTGGAGCGGGCGCGCGCCGACGAGAGCGCGCGCTGGGAGCTGGGCGAGGACGAGCTGCTGCGCGGGCGCGCCGAGCCCACGCGGCTGGCCTTCCCGGCGTCGCCCGCCGCACGCGTGGCCGACTAGCTCGCGGGCTCGCTCCCGGTCGTCTCGGCCAGGAAGTCGAGGAAGCGCCGCGCGGCGGCGTGGGGAGCGCGCTCGGCGGCGGTGATCACCACGAAGCGGCGCGCGAAGACCACGCCCTCGACCCGCCGCGTGACCAGGCCGTCGCGCTGGCCGTCCGAGATCGCCAGCCGCGAGAGCAGCGCCGGCGCCTGCTCGCGCAGCGCCGCCTCCTTGGCGGCGCCGGTCGACCCCACCTCCGCCAGCGCCGGCGGTCCGTCGTGGCCCAGCTCCCGCAGCGTGTGCTCCATCACCCGGCGCGTGTTGGCGCCCGGGTCGCGCATCACCGCGGGCGTGCGCAGGAACGCGTCGAGCGGGATCTCCGCGTGCGCCGCGAGCGGGTGCGCCGGGTGCAGCGCCACCACCACCTCGTCCTCGATCAGCGGGCGCTCGTGCAGGCCCGGCGCGTCGCCCTCGGGATCCTGCGCGGCGATCCCGAAGTCCGCGGCCCCGCTGGCCACGCTGCGGCGCGCCACGTTCGAGTTCGAGATCAGGAGCTCCACGGAGAGGTGGTGCTCGTGGCGCGCCTCGTACTCCACGAGCTTGGCGGGGAGCACATACTCGGCGATCGTGTGGCTCACCGCCACGCGCACCGGGCGCTCCGCGCGCTCGAGGCCGCCGAGCAGGTCGGTGATCACGTCGGCCTGCGCCAGCAGCTTGCGCGCCTCCCCGTAGAGGCGCCGGCCCTCGTCGGTCAGGTCCACGCCCTGCGACGTGCGCTCGAGCAGCTTCACGCCGGCCACGGCCTCGAGCGACTGGATTCGCTTCGACAGCGCCGGCTGCGTGACCCGCAGCAGGCGCGCGGCGCGGCTGACCGAACCGAGATCCGCGGCCGTGCACAGGGCGCGAAGCTCGGCTATCTCGGGTGGGCGTACGGGCCTCCCCATACGCCAAATCTACGGCCCGCCCGTTGACTCGGGGTCACCGGTGGGCCTAGTGTGGGTGGCGTGACTCGCCTCGTCGCCCTCGCGCTGGCCGCCGCCCTCGCCGTACCTGCGCTCGCCACGGCGGCTGCACCCAAGCCGCCCAGCGGCAAGTACCGGATCAACTACAACGGCACCGGCAGCATGCGCGTGAAGGACAAGGTGCTCACCGCCCTCTCGGTCGTGCCGAAGGACCAGCCCGCGGCGTGCGGCACCGGCACGATCAAGCTCAAGAGCACGCACAAGCTCACCACCGCGACCCGCGCCGGCTACACGAACTGGATCGTCGGCAAGAACACTCCCAAGACCAGCTCCGGCTACAGCCTGGTCAAGGGCACGTTCGCCTTCGGCGGGAAGACCGTGGCGGGCAAGATCAAGGTGCTCTGGTTCGACGACAACCTCAAGACCGGCGACGGGGAGATCGTGGTCGGCGACTGCGACCTCCACTTCTCGTTCCAGAAGTAGCAGCGTGAGGATCGTGCGCATCGCCGCCGTCGTGGCGCTCGCCGCCGCCCTGGCAGCGCCGGGGGCCGCGCCCGCCGCCGCCGCCAAGCCGGCGGCCACCGACGTGTCGGTGATGACCCGCAACCTCTACGTGGGCGCCAACCTCCTGCCGCTCGCCACGGCCGCGCCCGGCGCGGAGTTCGAGCGCGCCGCCAGCGACCGGCTCCGCGAGATCGACGCCACCGAGCCCGACGCGCGCATGACGCTCATGGCCTCGGAGATCGCGCGGGCCAAGGTGGACTTCGTGGACCTCCAGGAGGCGACCGCCTGGTACACGGGGCCGAAGGGCGACCCGGC
Source organism: Thermoleophilaceae bacterium (assembly GCA_034663685.1). GTDB lineage: Bacteria > Actinomycetota > Thermoleophilia > Solirubrobacterales > Thermoleophilaceae > AC-37. The sequence goes on along the minus strand of JAXDJC010000112.1, from coordinate 20,125 downwards.
CAAGGCGCCGTGGACGCGCTGGGACTACATCGCTGCGCTCCGGCGCGACCTGGCGGCGCTGGGCACGCCGTACTACGTGGCCACCTCGGACCGGAGCCTCGACATCGAGGGCCCGTCCGACCTCGGCGTGGACGTGCGCTTCAAGACCGGCAACGCCATCCTCGTGCGCAAGGGCGCGGGGATCGTGGTGCAGCGCGCCAAGTCCGGCGTCTTCCCCACCCAGCTGCGGATACCCACGCGGGCCATCGGCGAGGTGCAGACCACGCGCGGCTGGAACTACGTGGACTTCACGAAGGGCGGGCAGAGCGCTCGACTGGTGAACGCGCACCCCGAGGCGTTCTCCGCCGACGTGCGGCTCGCTCAGGTGAAGGAGCTCGTGGCAGGCGCGCTCAACACCACGCGCCGCGTGATCCTGGCCGGCGACCTGAACACGGGCCCGGACCTGCCCAAGCCCGAGGACCGCGCGCCCTACGCTGAGCTGGCCAAGGCCAAGCTGTTCGACCGCCGCACGCCGGCGTTCAACTGCTGCTTCAACGACGATCTCCGCACCGGCACCTGGGACCACATCGTGGACCGGATCATGAGCCGGCCCAAGCTCCCGCTGGTGCGCTCGTTCATCGGGAGCACGTCGGACACCACGCCGTCGGGGCTGCTCGCGAGCGACCACGGCGCGGTCACGAGCGTGCTGCGGCTGCGTTAGCGGCCCGGGGGCCGGCGGAGGACCGGCCCGTCAGCCGATCTGCTCCGTCAGCTCGACGATGATCCCCTCGGGACCGCGCACGTAGCAGAGCCGGTAGCGGTCCTCGTAGCGCTCCAGCTCGCCGACGAGCTCGGCGCCGCGGGCTCGCAGGCCGGCGACCACGGCATCGATGTCCTCGACGGCGAATGCGACATGGCGGATGCCCGGTGCGTTCGCCGGCGCGTGCCCGTTGCCGCCCCGGGTCGACGGCGTGTGGAACTTCGTCAGCTCGAGTCGCCCGTGACCGTCCGGGGTCTGCAGCATCGCGATCTCTGCCCGCACGGCGTCGAGCCCCACGACGCGGTCCACCCAGCGGCCCTCGACCGGCCCCTCACCCTGCAGCTCGAGTCCGAGCTCGACGAAGAACTCGGTTGCGGCCGCGAGGTCGTGAACCACGATGCCGACGTGCTCCATCCGCTGGATCGCCATCTGCTCAGCGCGAGTAGGACTGGGCCAGGGCGCGCAGGCGCTCGATCTCACGGCGGATCTCGGGGGCACAGTTGCCCGGATTGGCATTGAGCGCCTCGAGACGGTCGGCGGACGCGATCACCTCGGTCGCGAACGGAGCCGGCGTGGCCGCTGCCGACACGGTGGCGGTTGCGCGCTGCAAGCGGCGCAGGATGGGAGTGAGCGCCGTGGTCAGGAGCAGGAGTACCACGAGCACGCCGACGAGCTGGGCCCATCCCGCTTCGATCCGATCGAACGCCCCGGCGATCGCGAGGATGCCGATGCTCGAATCCACCACAGCGAGCGCGATCGAGGTCACTCCGAGCGAGCGCACCGCGGGGCTGTCGGTGGGCCGGAACGATCCTCCCATCAGCGCGGCGTGCGAGCAGGCGAACGCCGCCAGCGTGGCGGCTCCCCACCACTCCCACAGAGCCTCACCATTCGAGCGATCGATCCACAGCGCAGCGAGCAGCAGCATGAACGCGGCCGCCGAGCAGGCGATCGTTGCCTGACCGAGGCTCCGGAGGTTCCCACCCGGCCTCAGCCGCAGGCCGGCTCCGGCAGCGCCTGTCGCGCTGAATACCGCGAAGCCAAGGCTGGTGGCGATGGCGCGCCCGTCGGTCTCGTCGAAGCGCCCGTTCAGAATCGCGCCGATCGCGATGAGCGCCGCCACGCACAGAGCGCCGGCGAGAATCCACGACAGCGCGCGCCGCGTGGCGGCTCGCTGCGCTGCTACCGAGCCGGGGCTCATCCCCTCGCGTGGAACGCGTGGCACTGGGCGTCGCGCGTGGCGCGGTGGCCGGGGAGCTTGACCGAGCGGATCGCCTCGGCCCAGGCGTTCGCGTTGATCGTCATCGAGCTCTCCACCTGAGCCCGCTCGCCGGCAGTCTTCGCGTTCATCAGCCGCTCGGCGTTGCGCCACGCTCCCTCGCGCCAGCCCTTGACCATCTCCTGCGTGCCGATCTCGTCGAGCGGGACCGGCTTCATGTCCACCCACGTGAACGTCGGGTCGTAGCGCTGGGCGAACTCGTCCTCGAGGCCGTCGAACACGCGCGTGTTCACCTCGTTCACGCCGTCGTGGTCGCTCTTGCGCGACTCGCCGTCCGGCGTGCGCATGCCGAGCTTGGCGTACACGTGCGGCAGGTCGTACTGGGTGTGAGCGTTGCTGGCCAGGAGGATGTCCTGGCCGGCGTGGGCGTCGCCGTGGTCGTCCTCCTCGAAGGTGATCCGCCACGATTCGGGCACGAGGTCGCGCCGGCCCTTCAGGTAGTAGTTCTGGAACGCCTTGAAGTAGCGGTTGGAGAAGTCGCTGATCACGCTGAACATCCACTTCTTGTGCTTGAACCAGCGCGGCTGCGGGCGAGCGAGGTCCTCGCGCAGGCCCTCGGTGATCCGGATGTAGGCGAGCGGCCAGAGCGCGCGGTGGTCGCAGGCGGCGTCGAGCGGCTTCCACTGGAGGCGCAGCCGCCGGAGCAGGTCGTCCACGCAGTGGATGCTCGCCCTGCGGCAGTGATCGACGGGGATCGGCTGCACCGCGGTGCTCACCTCCATCGGCGGCAGCGCGGCGGGCCAGGGGAGGTTCTCGTCGTTGTGGTCGGCGCTGGCGGCCGGGGCCAGCGCGAGCACCGCGACGGCGGCGGCGCCTGCGAGGCGGAGTCGAGCGGCGCGCGCGCTCAATGCCCGGCGAGCTGCGCGCGGCAGTACGCGTCGCGGCGGTCGCGGTCGCCCGGCGTCTGGAAGGCGGCCATCCCGCGGGCCCACTGAGCGGCGTTCGACCTGATGTCGGCGGCCACCGACTCGCGCTCCTGATCCGAGGAGGCGTTCAGCAGGCGCTCCGCGTTGCGCCAGACCTGCTCGCGCCACTCCTTGACCATCTCGAGGCCCCAGACGTCGTCGGCCGGGCTGGCCGGTGAGTTCGTGGTGCCGACGAACGGGTCGTAGCGGTCGGTCACCGCCTTGACCACGCGATCGTACGCCCGGTCGAGCACCTCGTTGATCCGGTCGTGGTCGGGCTTGCGCGTGCGGCCGTCCTTCGTGCGCACCCCGAGCGCGGCGATCACGAACGGCATGTCGTTCTGCACGTGCGCGTTGATGCCCAGGAGCATCTCCTGCGCGCCGTTCACCTCGCCGGAGCGCGCCGTGTCGAACGCGATCTGCCACGCCTCCGGCACCGCCTGGCCGCGCTTGTTGGCCTTGACCGAGTTGAAGTACACGTCCGCGAACAGAGCGTCCTCGGTGTAGAGGTACTTCGTGTCGATCAGCTGCTTCTTCAGCCCGCCCTTGGCCAGGTCCTCGCGCAGCTGCTTGGTCAGCTCCAGGTAGGTGGTGGCGAACACGGCGCGGTGGTCGCAGCCGAGGTCCGCCTGGATCCTGCGCATGCGCCTGATCTCGGTGTCGATGCAGCGGATCGAGGCCGTCTTGCAGTTGGGCACCGCGCCGGGCTGCACGTCGGCCGCCACGCCGAGGGCCGGCAGGTAGGTGGGCCAGTTCACGTTCGCGGGATGCGAGGAGCCGCCCGCCGTGGCGGCCGTCCCCCCGAGCGCAACGGCGCACGCGGCCACGCAGATCCGAAAGCGCATCCCTACCTGGGTTCCCCCGCTGTCCGGGGCGAAAACGCCTAAGCGTGAGTCAGCCCGTGGAGAAGCTGGTCCGGCGAGCGATGCACCTGGCGAACGAGCGCGAGTTCGACGCGCTCGCGCAGCTCCCGTTCCACCCCGAGTTCGAGTCCCACTCGTTTCTGTTCGCGGTCTCGGACGGGACCGTGCACGGGACGGCCGGTCTGCGCGAGTGGGCCGCGGACGTGGATGCGATCTGGGAGACCTTCGAGGTCGAGCTCGAGGAGGTGCGCAAGGCGGACCCGGATAGGCCCTGTGCTCCTCCGCCTCACCGGCAGCGCGAGGGCCAGAGGGACCCACTCGACGAGCGCGCCGGTCAGATCTGGACGCGGCGCGACGGGCTGATCTGGCGGAACGTCGGCTACCCGTCCCACGCCGAGACGCTGCGCACGGCCGGGCTCTAGAAAGCTCGGCCCTTCAATACGTCGTATTGGGGACTTGCGCCGCTGCGCGGACGCACATACGTTGGAGCGAGACCGGACGCAGGACTCGGGAACCAAGACTCGCAGGGAGACCTTTTAATGAGCTGGACTAAGACGACACTGGCGGCTGCCGCGGTGCTCGGCGCCCTCGCCTTCCCGGCGGCGTCGAGCGCATCGTTGCCGAAGGTACTGACTCAGGACGAAGCACATCCCTTCGTGGTTCGGCCCGCATCGATCAGCTACACGGGCGACGGGACCGGGGTCATCGGTGGCTTCGACGGAACGTACGCGGATGATCCCGGGCACCTGACGTGGGGCAAGTACACGAAGAATCAAGGACGCGCCACGGGGGCTCTGTGGCTCGATGACTGCGATCCAAGCTGCGCCGAGGGCACCTTCACAGCCGTGCCCGTATCCGTTCACGTCTTTCGACCGTCGCACGGACGCTTCACGCGCCTCACCTTGAAATACACGTACCAGAATGACCACTACACGGATCGGCGAGCCATCCGGCACTACAGCTCTGACGGCTACGGCCCAAGCTACTGGATGTATTACATCCTCTAGGCATGCCGGATGCGGGTCGAGCCGGAACTTTCACGTACCTCGAGGCCCTGGAGGACCATTGCTTCGTCCAGGTGTCCCTGATCCAACTGGGCAACTTCCGGACTGGCGCACTGGCGCGCGGGCTGATGGCGTCGACGCAGCACAAGGATGGCGTCTGGGAGACGCTGGATCGTGAGGGGCTTCTCCCGCCGGTGGCCTACGCGCTGAGCGGGCTTGTCAATCATCATGAGGTCGCCACCATTGGGGCGGGCCATTTGCTGGTGCGAGACGAGTCCGGCTACATCCCGTGGAGCGAACTCAATGAGCGTTCGGAGGAGCTTGGCGGCAATGGGCTCTACCCGCTCTACAACCACTGGCAGTACCACACCCTTGCCAGCATCGAACTGCACCTGACTCCCGATGCGCCGCTCCCGCAGCTTGCGAATGGCCTCGACAGCTACAGGAATGCCATTCGCCGGGCCGCAGAAGCGAACCTCGACTCGGACCGGCTACGCGAGCTCGCGGACGATCATCGGCGGGGCGAGCTTGAGCTCACGCGCGTCCACTCTTTCTTGATGCCCGTCATACGCCAGGGAAGCTACACCGGGACGCACTCTCCTGACTTCGGGAGTGCGGATGGCATTGACTGGACCTTCGAGCAGCAAGCGCAATTCAACTGGGCCGACGCGATGGAGCGCTGCGGCTTGACGCTGGAGCTGCTGCAGAACCGGTGCGATGGGTACGCGATGCTCGCTGAGCGCCTGGACCCGGTCAAGCACTGGTTCTACCTCATCGACCAGCTCGACCGACGCCACCAAGAAGACGCGACCGGAGACGCGTTGCGCGCCCGCGACCTGTACGACGCGGCGGAGGTGATGCGTCTTTGGCATGCGCAGATCGCAGACGCTCCCCTGCCGCGGCTGGACGAGCCCAGGACGGCGTTCAACACGGTGCAGGCAAAGATCAACCTCTTCGGGACACGGGACATCCACCGCAACCGCCAAGCGCTGTCCGCGGTACTTGAGCACTACGGCCTCTACCCGTGGCGCGTGCAGCTCGTCGTCGAGGGTTCGTCGGACGCGGCCGCGCTCAGGACGCTGCTATCCGAGATGTGGAACTTGACCTTCGAGGGACTCGGCATCCACGTGGTCAACATGCGCGGCGCCAAGATGCCCAAGAACGCCGACCAGCTCTTAGCCGAGATGCGTGGCTACGCCAACTACTACCTGCTCGTATTCGACAACGAAGGGAATGCCCCTGAACTCGTGAGGGCTCTGGTGAAGCGGGGTGTAATCGAAGGGGTCTCCGATACTCAAGTGAAGGAAGCGATCGAGGAAGCGGCCGAACGTGCGCGACAGCGTGGCGGCGACGACCCGGCCGCGCGGCGGCAGGCGCTCAAGGAGGAGGTCGAGCGAGCCAAACGCCTGGACGAGAAGCCTGGTGAGGCACCAGAGTTCTTCATATGGCGCGAGGACATGGAGGCCGACAACTTCGAATGCGACGAGATCTGCGAAATCGTGGAGAGCCACGCCCGTGAGACGATCGCCGCGTTCAGCCTGCCGCGCGACGAGATCCGAGCGACGGTCGAAGCGGAAGCGCAGCGTACGGAGGGCAAAGGCGTCGCGGAGATCGTCCTGGCCTCGGCTGCAAGCCACGATCCCCCGCTCACCCTCGAATCCGGTAAGGACACCCTCGCCGAGTTGCTGATGAAGCACGCGATCGGGCATCCGAAGCTTCGCGGCGAGGACCGTCCAATCCTCGTCCTCGCCGAGCACCTCGTTCGTCTGGCTGGCGCCCACCGCCGGTTGCGAGGGAAGCTCCGCTCGTAGCACCGGCCTTCTAAGCGAGCTCGGCGTCGATCGGCTCGTCGTCCTCCAGCCGCGGGAGCGCGTCGATCTCGGCCGTGTCGAGCGGGAGGGCCGCCTTGCAGAAGTCGTCGCCGAAGGGCGTCAGGTGGATGCTGCGCCGCACCGTGCGCGTGCGGCTGGCCTCGCGCATCGCGGCGAGCACGTCCGGCTGGGCCTCGAGCACCTGGTAGGTGGCCTGGTCCTCGAGCGTCTCGCGCGAGAACCAGACGAGCCCGAGGCGGTGGAGGTTGTTGAGGTACTGCTGGATGCGCTCCGGGCGCCGGCACCCGGCGGCGTGGCCGATCATCGTGAGGCCGGGCGCGATCAGCTGGGAGCTGAGCATCCCGATCGGGCCGCCGGTGCGAACGTCGACCGACGCCTGCGGCCCCTCGGCGGCCATGAAGCGCACGATGCGCGCCTCGTCCGGAGCCATCTCCTCGAGGATGCGCTCGTACGCGGGGTGGGTGTCGTCGTCCTGGTACACGTCGGCCGAGCGCCGCAGGAGGTCGGCGCCGCGGGCGCGCAGCGGCACGTGGCCGTTGGCGGGCGCGGCGCTCGCCGGCCCCGCGCCGGCCGCGCCGTTCGAGTCGCCCGGGTTGGCGGCCGCCGCGCCGCTCTCCTCCACCACGTCGAGGAAGCGCCGCAGCCACACGCGAAGGTCGGTCCCGCTCTCCTGGAGCAGGTCCGCCGGCGCACGGCCCGAGGCGGCATAGCGCACCAGCCGGGCGCCCACGCGCACCGAGGTCCCCACGCTCCACTGCGCCCCGTGCCACCACGCCACCGCCCCGAGGCGCACCAGCCCGGGCACGATCTCGGCCAGTCCCGGGTCCCCGGCCGGCGGCGGCTCGCCGTCGGCGTGGACGGGCTCCTCGTACCGCGTGAACTCCCCGCCCGTGCTCACCCGAAGACCGCCAGATGCGCCAGCCCGCCGCCGAACCCGAGCACGGCTCCGTGCAGGTACAGCAGCCACTCGTCCTCTCGCATCGCGCTCCGAAGCATCTCAGAGAAGTCCGCCGGCGGCATCTCCCTGATGCGCTCGGAGATCAGCTCGCGCACGCGCACGCTCTGCTCGCGGTTGAAGTCCTCGTCCACGAGCGGCGCCATCGTGTACTCCGCCCCCTCGGTGGCCACCGAGTCGCGGATCGCGTCGTACTCCTGCGCGCCCACGGCCACCCGCACGGCCGGCCGCGCGCGCCCCACGGCGCGGTCCACCGCGGGCCGCAGCGCGTCCTCGATCATCCGGCGCGTGCGGTCCGAGCGCGGCCCGTTCATCAGCTCCTCGCCGAGGTTCTTCATCGTGATGATGTGGTCGGCGATCACGTTGGCGTACACGTCTCCGGCCTCGCGCTGGCGGCGAAGGAAGAGGCCCTGGAACGGGATGATCCCGAGGTACTTCTTGGGCTCGACCGGCTCGAAGATCATGTGGATCGCGATCAGGTTGGTGGTGTAGCCCACGAAGATCCCGAGGATCGGGAGCACGTACCAGCCGTGCAGCAGCAGCTCGCTGATCGCGGCCACCGGGAACCCGAGCAGGAAGCCGAACAGGAACCCGAAGTTGATGATCAGCTTCAGCTCCTTGCTGCCGACCTCGGTGTAGATCTTGATCGCCAGCTCCGGGTCCTCCTCCATGCGCCGGATGACCATGAGCTTGACGTCCAGCAGCTGGTCGATGTTGCGCGCGATGTCCTTGGTCACGATGTCGTGGACGATCTCGGGGAGCTGCTCCTGCACGCGCTGGTGGATGCGCTCGCGGAAGCCGGGCGGGAGGTCGCGCCACAGGTCCGGGTTCTCGCGCTCGACGATCCGCTCGACCACGTCGCGCATGTCGCGGCGCGCGCTCTCGAGCACGTGGGCGGCCATCTTCTCGGGGTCGAGCTGGCGGTAGAAGTCCGCCGCGCTGCCGAGCTTGGCGATCCCCTTGTCGGTGGCGATGCTGCCCATCTTGGCGGCGCGCGACGGGATGATCCCCTGCCACCCGATGCCGCCCACCATGAAGCCGGGGATCTGCTGGATCTTGCGCGGCATCAGGTGCACCAGCGGCGCCAGGCCCGGGATCCGGATGCCCCGGAAGCGGACGGGATAGAAGAGCATGATCACGCCGCTCCAGTTGGTCACGTAGCCGATGATCCCCGAGAAGATCGGGATCGTTATGAAGTGGAGCCAGACGCTGTCCAAAGGTCCCCCGGCGCGCATTCTCCCGGAGCGGTAGCGTGCGCGCGTAACGCCGGTGTCGGATCGAAGTCAGCAAGTACGCGAGGCCTACCTCGCCGCCATCCTCGAGCCCGACCCGGCGAGGGCACGCGCTGTCGTCCGCACGGCGGTGCGCGCGGGGCTCGAGGTCGACGGCGCGTACGAGGAGGTGCTCGGGCCCGCGATGGTCGAGATCGGGCGGCGCTGGGAGACGGGGGAGATCTCCGTGGCGCACGAGCACCTGGCGGCCGAGGTGAGCGGCTCGCTGATCTCCGAGCTGGGCGGGCGGCTGAAGGCCGAGGCGGCGACAGGGCGGCTGGCTGTCGTGGCGTGCTCGCCGGAGGAGCGCCACTCCCTCGGCGGGCAGATGCTCGGCGGGCTGCTCGAGGCGTCGGGTTGGGAGGTGCTCTACCTCGGCGCGACGCTGCCCGTCGGCGATCTGGTTTCGCTGGCGGACGACGAGGCTGCCGACGTGATCGCGCTGTCCACCACGATGCCACACCACCTGCCGGGGGTCGAGACGGCGATCGCCGCGGTGCGCGAGCTGGACGAGCCGCCGCTGGTGCTCGTGGGCGGCCAGGCGTACGGCGACGAGGACGGCGCGCGGCGGGTGGGTGCCGACGCGTGGGCCCCGAGCGCCGCGGAGGCGCCGGAGCTCCTGCGGCGCAAGCTCCCCCCGGCGGCCTGAGCCTCCCCCCGGGGGGAGGAACGGGGGAGGGTCTGACCCTCTCCCTGGCCGCTATGCGGTAGACACCGGGTGTGACCGCTTCCCGGCGAGCCCTTCTCGTGCTCCTGCTCGTCGCGGTGGGCGTGGGCACCGCCGCGGCCGCTGCCCAGGAGATCGTGGGGCCCGGCAGCGGGCTCACATCGAACGGGCGCAAGCTCGATCCGGCCGGGCGGATGACCCCCCTCGGCGCGTTCCCCACCGGCGGCGCGCTCACGCCTGACGGCCGCTTCTACTGGGCGGTGGACGCCGGCCGCGGCAACAACTTCATCCGGGTGATCGACGTGGGCACGGGCGCGGTGGCCCAGACGCTGCCGCTACCGGGCGGCTACGTGGGGATCGCCTTCGCGCCGGACGGCCGGCGCGCGTACGTGTCCGGCCAGCCGGCCGAGGGCACGCAGCCGGCGAACGCCAAGGGCAAGGGCGGCGACGTGATCCACGTGTACGACGTGACTCCGGCCACCGGCCAGGCCACCGAGCTCGACCCGATCGCCCTGCCGGCCGCGCGCGACGGCGCCGCCGCGAGCGACGAGCTGCCGCCCGCCTCGAACGTGAACGCGTGGCCCGAGGGCATGGACGTGACCCGCGATGGCCGCCACCTGGTGGTGGCCCTGGGGCAGGCCGATCAGGCGGCGATCGTGGACCTGCGCACGCGCGACGCGGTCCTCGTGAACGTGGGCCGCTATCCGTACGGCGTGGTGACCGACCCGCGCCGCTCGCGCGCCTACGTGACCAGCGAGCGCGACGGGACCGTGACCGCGATCGACATCCCGAGCGGCGACGTGGTGGCCACGATCCCGGTCGGGACCGACCGCAACGACTACGCGCACGCCGAGGGCATCGCGGCCGACCCCGAGCGCGACCGGATCTACGTGGCGGTGACGGACCGGGACAAGGTTGCGGTGATCGACACCTCCAAGCTCGAGCTGGCACGCCAGATCGACGTGGGCCGCTCGGACGCGGCGATCGGCACGGCGCCGGTGACCGTGGCCCCGGCGCCCAACGGAGACACCCTCTACGTTGCGAACGCCGGCGAGGACGCCGTGGTGGCCGTGGCGCTCGAGCGCCGGCCGGCGGTGGCGCCAAAGGCCAGGAAGTCCGTGCTGCCGCGCTCGCCGGCCACGATCGGCCGCTACCTGAGGGGGAAGGCCAAGGCCAAGCGGGCGCTCCGCCGCGCCGGCAACTCGCGCGCCGCCCGCCGCGCGTATGCGCGCAGCGAGGCCAAGCTGCGCCGCGCCTACCTGTACGGCAAGCGCGTGCGCAACTGCGGCGGCCCGAGCGCGACGCAGGACGGCGCCTACGGGCGCGTGGTGCTCGCGGCGTACCGCGCCCGCACGAAGGCGCTCGGCCGCGGCCGGCCCAAGTACGTGGCCGACAGCGCGTTCGCGCGGGCCGTGGCCCGCGCCCGCAGGAGGCTCCCGGCTGTGGTCGATTGCCCGCGGGCGGGGTTCCTCCCCAACGCCGCGCCGTTCCAGGTGCTCGGCCGGATACCCACGGCCGCGTACACCACCGACGTGGAGGTCACGCCGAGCGGCGCCAAGCTCGTGTGGCTGGCCGCCAAGGGCGTGGGCACCGGGCCCAACCCGAACGACGAGAGCATCAAGGAGCTCACGCGCGGCCGGGCCGGGGTGCTCGACCGGCCGTCAGACCAGCAGGTGGCCGACCTGACCCAGCGGGCCAACCGGGCGATCGTGCCCACCAACTTCCGGGCCCCGCCGCCCAACACGCCGATCGTGGGCCCCGGCGGCGGCCCCAGCGACAAGATCAAGCACGTCTTCTACGTGGTCAAGGAGGACCGGACCTACGACCAGATCTTCGGGTCCGAGCCGCGTGGCAACGGCGACCCGCGGCTCCAGCTCTTCGACGACAACGGCGTGCCCGGGCCCACCGGCGGCGTGACGCCCAACGTGCACGCGCTCGCGCGCAGGTTCCCGCTGCTCGACAACACCTACGCCAACTCGGAGGAGTCCACCGTCGGGCACAAGATCACGGCGGGCGGCTACGCGAACGACTACACGCAGCGCTACGTGCACACCAGCCGCGGGCGCAAGGGCAACCCCGACATCTTCCCGATCGGGATCCCGCCCAACGCGTTCGTGCTCGACCAGGCCGTGCGCCAGGGCGTATCGCTCCGCACCTACGGTGAGCTCGGCGCAGGCAACCAGCCGTTCGCCGACGACGGCCGCGACACGTTCCAGGGCGTCCTGGCGAGCACCGACCCGTCGTACCCCTCGCAGGTGCAGGGCACGTGCCAGACGCCGATCCCGGGCGTGAACTCCACCCCCAACATGTTCCACTGCGCCGCGGACTCGGGCGAGGTCGGGACCACCACCGGGCCCGGCGACGCTGCGAGCCGGATCCGCAGCTTCGTGCCGCAGTTCCAGTCGCAGGTCGCCGGCGGGACCGTGCCGAGCCTCAACTACATGATCCTCTTCAACGACCACACGAACGGAACCGCGCCCGGCACCTACACGCCCAAGGCCGACATCGCCGACAACGACCTCGCGGTGGGCCAGCTCGTGGAGCTCGTGTCCAACTCGTCGATCTGGCAGGACAGCGTGATCTTCGTGCTGGAGGACGACTCGCAGGACGGCGCCGACCACGTGGACGCCCACCGCATCCCGGTGCAGGTGATCTCGCCCTGGGCGAAACGCGGAGCGGTGGTGAGCACGCGCTACGACCAGTACTCGTTCCTGCGCACGGCCGAGATGATCCTCGGGCTCAGGCCGCTGTCGCTGAACGACGCGCTTGCCACGCCGCTCTACGACGCATTCGTGTCGGGCAACGAGCAGCCCGACGTGGAGGGCACGCGCTACCACGCGATCCAGCCGCAGCAGTCCCTGACCGAGGTGAACCCCGCGAACGCCGCCAACGCGAAGCTGTCGGCCTCGCTCCCCTGGGACCGCGTCGACGCCGTTCCGCAGCGGATCTCCGACCGCCTGCTCTGGCAGAGCGTGTTCGGCGCCGGGTCGCAGCCGCCGCCATCGGGGCCGAACGCGTCGGGCGTGGAGCGCGCCCGCGCCACCGGCGCCCTCCGCCAGTACCGCGCGGGCCACAGCCCGCGGCGCTGGCTGCTGCGCCACGCCGAGGCCGGCGGGAACTGACCCGGTCCCGGTTTTGATTCTCGGCCCTCGGAACCCGCTCTAAACCTCGGGGTCTGGGACGTACCGAGGGGTCCCGAGAAGATTACGGGACCTTTACCGCGTGCTCATCTCGGCACTCGATACGTAGCCGCCCTCGACATGTGACCGGCGCGCGCGTCCTTCGAGGTCTCGCTGCGGTCACGGCCTAGCTGTCTAGCGCGCGAGCTCGTAGAACCCGGCGCCGTCGGGCTCGTACACGCGGTCGTGCTCGCCGTCGAAGAGCTCAGCCGGCAACCGCACAGCGCGGCCTTCCAGGGCCGAGACCGTGTGGAGCACGTCCACGGAGTAGTACTCGTCCTCCGGCCCCCAGTCGCTTGGCGACGCCGCCAGCAGTGCCTCCGCCTGCGCGGCGCGGGTCTCGTGCTCGGCGCGGATGCGCGGGCCGTGAGCGTCGAACCACGCCCGTGCCCGGTCACGCGCACCTGAGCGCTGGCACAGGATGAGCACCGCGCTCAAGTACTGGTGGTCGTTCGTGAGCTTGCCGGAGCGACCCTTCACCGGACCGAGGCTCAAGACCTCGCCGCGCTCGGAGTCGTAGGGCCCGCCGAACGTCGGGTTTCCGTTGAGCGCGTAGCCCACGTGCGCTGGCGAGAGGTTCATCAGCAGCGCGAGCGGGTTCGCGAGCACGGCCACCAACGGGACACCGGCGGCCGCAAGCGGCTTCAGCTGGCGCGCGGCCTCGCGGACCTGCGCGCGGATGTCGCCGAACTCCTCCTTGTCGGAGGTGTTGAAAGACCTCGACGGACCCGGGCGGCCCTCGGCCTCGGCCTCCGCACGCCTAGCACTTAGCGCGGCCGCTCGCGAGTGCACGCCGCTGGTCACGAACTCCTTGACCTCGCAGATGGCCGCGGCCCCGCTCTTCGAGACCAGGTAGTCCGGCCGCGTGGGAATGCCGAGCTCGGGCTCGTGGTCCTGCCAGCCGTCGTGGCCGGTGCTGCGCAGGTAGCTCTCGAACCAGCGCTCGGATTCAGTCATGGCCATCAGCCCAACATACGCCGGGTCCCGGCGCCTGGCCGGGCGACTCCGCCGGTCCTGGATTCCGCTGGCTGCCCACCTACGCTGGCCGTGTGCCAGCACCCAAGCGCCCGGACCCAATCACTGACGACCCGCCGCTCTCGCGGCCGCCGAAGCTCAAGCATCAGTTCGACGCCGCCGTACGGCTGATTGACCGCGTCAAGGAACTGCTCGACGGCCCCGCGCGGACCGAGTGGGAGATGGCGCCGGGCGCGCTCAACAACGTCTTCGTGGGCACGTTCGCCAAGGGCACGAAGACTTACCGCGCGGTCGTCCACTTGTGCGACTACGGCTACGCCCAGCAGGCGGAGATGCTCAACCGCTCGCTGTTCGAGCACGCGGTTGTCCCCTGGTGGCTCGGGCTCTGCCCGCAGGACGAGGACGCGGTCATGGAGACGCTCGCCAGACCATCGCGCGCACGCGCGGGTGCTCTTCGACCGTTCCCTTGAGCAGCATCCCGAGCTCGTGACAGAGGAGCGCCCGAGCCCGTTCTCGGATGAGTACATAAAGAAGCTCGACAAGCGCTTCGGCGTGCGTGGCGGCCCGTGGCACGGGAAGAGCCTGTACGAGCTCGTGCGCCGGGTCGAGGACGCGGTCGATGGGCGCTACGAAGGCGTGTTCTGGCAGTTCTTCCGCGTCGTCAACCAGCACAACAACTACACGCTCCATCACAGCGCTATCGGCGTCGCCGACCCCATCACCTGGGATGACCCCGAGGACACTCCGAACGTCCGTGTAGGACCCAGTCCGGAATGGCGCGATTCGGCCCTCTGGGCGGCGCCGTGGTCCTACGGGTTGCTGGCGGTCGCGACCCTGCGCCGGCTTTCGCCAGAGCGGGCCGAGGAGTTCTCAGACTTCCTCGATGACGTGCTCCGCTCGTTTGTGTTCTTCACACGCGAGCAGGTCAAGAACGTGAGCCGCAACGACCTCTGCCCCTGCGCGAGCGGCAAGAAGTTCAAGCACTGCCACGGGCCCTGGGTCGAGTAGAACCGCGCGGTTCAGGCGAGCGCGCCGAGGTCCGCGCCCACGACGCGTTGCGCTGCGGCGATGAACTTCCGGCGCGCGGCCACGAACTCCGCCTCGAACTCATCCGGCACCGCCTCCATCCGCGTGGCAGCCTCGCGCCGCGCGCCGCACCCCACGAATCCCCCGTCGGGCAGGGCGCTCTTGCTCTCAATGAGCATGCGGTGGTAGATGTTGACGGTTTCGTCGTACGCCTTCGTCACCTCATGGTCATGGCCGAGACGAAGCGCGAGCCGCCCCACCATCAGCGCTGCCTCGGTGCTTAGGCTCGTCATCTGCGCGAGCGCCTGGGGAACTTCAACGCGAACACCACGGAGGGCGGCGGCCACTTCCCCGACCACCCACATCGCGCGTCGCGTCAAGCCTGCGGCCTCATCGAGCAGGGGCCTGAGTTCATCGCGGTCGGCGAGCGCACGCTCGTGAGCCAGCTGGCGCGCGTGCCGGCGGTCGTCGAGCCAACGGAGCCATCCGGCAGTTCCACCGGTGGTGATGAGCCCGGCGATGCTGACGGCAACTGTCGCGTCCATCCCGGGATGGTCGCGCCGTCGCCGGACACGAGCACAGGGCTGGCGCGGGCGACGGGAGACAGGTGGCTGTGGGACACCATCACCGAGAACGACCCATGGAACGAGCGCGCCGACCAACCGTGCTTGGACCGAGGTCAGGAGTACCTGTCAGCGACCGGCAATGCCATGCAACTCCGGCGCGGAGCAAGCGCCGGCGACATCGTGCAGGCGCGAACGAACGACGAGGTGCAGGGCGGGCGGAACTAGAAGGCGCACCCCCACCGTTTGGGGGGTAGCGAATACCTACCTGGCGCAGCTACGCTCGCCGAATGCCTACACAGAAGCGCTCACGAGGGGGCGGCGAGACTCGACTCGCGCTCGAAGTCTGCGCTCGCACGCTCGTGACCGCCCCCGAGCTCGGGCGCATCCTCGGACGCAGTCGAGGCAATGTCTGGACGCACATCAAGACGCTTCGTGAGGCGGGTGTTCTCGATGAGGCGACTCGTGTGTTTCGAGGCGCCGACCACATCCAGCTCGCGCCCGACCTAGCACTGCTCGCAGGCGTTGACTTCGGGCGCGACGAGGCGCGGGTGATGCTCACAGACGCGCAGTACGAGCGCCAGCTCGATAGGGCGGGCGTCGTTGAAAACATCAGCATCGAGCACGACCCGAACCGCGCGATTAACCAGGTGGCGCAGCGACTGTGCAAAGAACTCAATGCGATTGAGGATGCTCACGAGCGCGACGTGGCCGTCGCTCTCAGCGTGCCCGCGCCCGTCGACCGCGAGCTCCAGACTGCGGCGTCGCCCGAAATCCTCGGGCAGCTCCACGAGCTCAGACCGGCCGAGATGGTCGAGAAGGTCCTGAAGCGGTACGAGTACAAGGTCAAGGTGAGTGTCGCCAACGACGCCTCGCTGGCCGCGCTCGGGCTCCAGCTGCTCGCCGTGAAGGCTGACGCGACTCCTCCGCCCCGCGCTCTGGTCTACATCAAGGTCGCTGAAGGCATTGGTTGCGGCATCACCATCGACGGGGAGCTGTTCGACGGAGACCGCGGTCTCGCAGGCGAGGTCGGACATTTCAAGGTCTCCGAGTCTGGCCCGTTGTGCCGGAACTGCGGCGGGGTCGGATGCTTGGAAACCGAGGCCTCCAACCGCGCGATACTCAAGAAGCTCCGCGAGAGCGGCATACTCGGCGAGCACGCCACCATCACCGACGTCATCGAGAGCGAGCATCGAGCGTGCGCTCGCGCGCTGCGGGATGCCGGCTGGCAGATTGGGGTGGCCCTCAGCCACGTGGTCAACCTCTTGAACCCCTCGCGGCTCGTCATCGGTGGCGAGGCGAGCAGGAGCGAGCACTTCATGTCGTACATCGACCACGCCATGGAGCGAGACGTCCTCCTTCCCGTACGCGAGCCGCAGTACCCAGAGGAGAACGGTGACGACGGGCCTCAACGGAGCAACGGGGGTAGCAAGCGAAGCAGTAACGGCCGCAAGGGCAAGAACGGGAAACGAAAGAGGCTGGTCCCGGAAGCGGTCAGCGCCGACGCGCCGCTGTCCCCGGAACTCGCCGGCGCTCTGGCTTATGCCGGTCAATCGGTACTCCCCGACATCATCTCTGAGCGAGTAAGCGCGCACATGGAGACATCGGAAGAAGACGAAGTCGCTCGGAAATAGCGGCTTCGTTGCGTGACGAGTCCCTCACAGGAACGCTCAACGAGTCCTGAGCGACGGCGCACGTCCTCGCGCGGTTCTGTGCCATGGGCATTCTCAAAACCGCCAGTACTTTGAGTCTGGGCATGGAAGCGAAGAAGTCCATAAGGCTCGAAGAGCAACGGATGGCAGCGCGGGTCGGAACGGGGGCACTGGCGCACCCCGTACCAGGGTGCAGCGGCACCCCACAGACCGCGCCGTCATCCCCATGGCATATGGCCACCTCCCCCAGCCTCCCGCTCAGCCTCCTCACGGCCCGTCTGGTTCTGCGCCGGTAAGCGGCCTCGCCTGGCGCAGCACCACGGCTGGGCTCATCGCTGCGATAACGGCCGTGACCGGGGCGTCCGCCGCCCGCGGCGCGGGCCCGCGCCACCTGCTCCTCATCGGCGTCGGCCTGGCGTTGGCCGGCGTGGCCTGGACGGTCCTCTCGACCGACCACCTCACGAGGGCGCACAGGTGGTTCTGGAAGGCAGCGTGCGCCGTCGGCATCGTCATGAGCACCTGGGCGATGCCGTCCGCGAATCCGACGCCGGCAACTCCTCCCACCGAGAAGGCTCCACAGCCGCCGGGCGAGGGTCCGAAGAAGCCCAAGAAGAACGGAATCAAGGTTGGTAAGTCGCTGCCCATCGGCGCCCGCATCACCGCGCTCGACGCGGGACCCGATGGGCTGTGGATGGCGGCGGCCGCGCAGTTCGGCTTCTACGACCCCGCCAACCCCGACGTGCCGCCGGACACGAGGCCCGCAAAGGGGCGAGCGTTCGATATCGCGACCACCCGCGAGCTGCTCATCGTCGTCCGCGGCGGGACCGGCTACTTCATTGACAAGAGCACGGGCGAGTGGGTCTACAAGCCGCTCCCCTTCAGCGAGGCGCCCGGTCACGTAGCCGCGGGGTTCGACGTCGCCTGGTTCTGCAACGAGACCCAGTCGAAGGTGGACTGGCTCGACCTCAAGACCGGTGTAGTCGGCGACCTGACCGTGCCCGGCGTCCCGAAGGCGATTATCGCGACGGCCGGAGCCATCTGGGTGGCCGTCGATGTCGAGCCCGAGGTCGCAGCCGACAAGGGCTGGCTCGTGCGCATCGACCCGAAGACGCGCCGTGAGGTCGCGCGCGTGGCCATCCCGAGCGGGGCAACGGCCCTCACCTACGGCTTCGGCCACATCTGGCTGGCGTTCGGCGAGCGCGAACTCGTGAACCGCGTGGACCCCGAGAACATGACCGTGGCCGAGGTGGACATCAAGGTCACGGCGGACGTCATCGCGCTCGCCGTCGCCGACGGCAGTGTCTGGGCGCTCGGCGGAGCGACGAAGCAGCTCGACCGCATCGACCCCGAGAAGAACGAGGTCATCGCGCACGAGCGGCTCCCCAGGCGACTGCGCACGCCGAGCGACCTCGCCGCGTACGAGGACGAGCTCTGGCTCACGGACAAGTTCTCGGGGACCCTCACCTTCATCGAGACCACCTCCGCCAACAAGCGGCCGTAGTACCGATGTCGGGCACTCCCCCACAGCGTGATGCCGAGGCGGAGGATGCCGGTCCGACCCGTAGCATTCATGGGGTGACGAACACGAATCTCGGAGCCTTCAACGACTACAACCGCACGCGTAGGCAGTGGGCCGCTCCGCTCGCGTTCGCAGACCTCGGCCAGACGCTGCCGGCCACGACCGGCGTGAACACCATCGTCGAGCAGAACCGCCAGATGCAGGAGGCGCTGGCCGGCCCGGCGCGCGTACTCCACGAGTCCGTCGCCGCGGCGCTCCAGCCAGTGAGCGTCCAGTTCAGCAACACCCTCGCCGACGCGCTCCGGCCCATCATCGCCCAGCAGAGCCGGCTCCTCACCGACATGGTCCGGTTCTCGCTTCCGCAGGGCTACCTCGACACCCTCGGCGCCTTGGAGCGCAGCGGCATCGGGCGCATCCAGAAGCTCTCGCGCCTGGCCCTCGGCGGGCCCTCGTTCCAGGCGTTCCGGTCGCTCCAGCTCGACTGGCCCCAGCAGGTGAGCGGCATCAACCACCTCCTCAGCGCTTTGCAGGCGGCGGGCGTCGCCGCCACGGCTGATATCGCCGTTCCCGCCGAGGAGTCCATCGAGCAGCCGGAGTGGCTGACCGACTTCGCCGCCCGTGTCCGAGCGCTCCCGGCGACTGAGCAGCGCGCTCTCGTCCTCAACCTCATCGGCATCGCGCTGCTCATCACGACGACGGCGGTGGCCTGGGGCGCGACCGGCGGCACCGCCGCGTGGCTCAGCAGCGGCGGCTTGGTTACGAGCGTTCTCACCTTCGCCAACAGCATCACCGCGCTCTACGAGGACGACGAACAGCCGGAAGACTCCGAGCAGTAACCCGCGCCGCCGGCTCAGGCCGTTCGCACGACAGGCATCAAGCACCACCGAACCGGGCACAGGCTCAGGCGATGGCCGACCTCAGCCTCCACGGTCGCGATGTCCACACCGTGGCACGGTCAACTCGACGGCGTCCGCAAGCTCCTCCCCCGTCGGGTTGAGAATCTGCTTGGGGATACCGGCCGGGAACAGGTCGCGAGGAACAGGTCGCGAATCACGTGGCCCTCAGGGAGCTGCGCGAGGTCCACCACCACGTGCATCCCGTCCTCCGGCGTCAGCCCCCAGAGCTGGCGGAGCACGATGTCGATGCGCATGTCCGCGGGCCCGCCTCGGCCTAGCCGCGGAGCAGCGTCACGACCTTCTCGTGGACCTCGTCATGGAGCTTCTTCCTCGCGGTCCTCGAAGTGCGGGCTATGTCGGATTTCTCGCTCCGTCCTTCGCTCTCTAGAGGGGTGCTCGTCTGGCGGCCGAGGCGGTGGCCGGAGAGCTAAAGGCTCTCCTCGTCAGCCCGTAGTCCCTGCGTACTTAGCTCAGGGACTGGCTTCACGGTCCGACACGAATCAAAGTCAGGGCAGCGGGACGAGTCAAACCGGGAACTGACCCGGCCCGATCGAGGTCCGCTCGTGGCGAGCCCTGTCCACCGAGGGCTCGGTCAACCACTCGCGCTGAGCGCGCGACCGTGGCAGACTTGCCTCCGTGGGCTGCTGGCACGAACAGGCACTCATCGACGCGCCCGTCGAGGCCGTCTGGAACCTGGTCGGCGACCCGCGCCGCTACCCCGAGTGGGTCGGGCGTGAGGTGGTCGAGGTGACCGGGCTCCCGACGGTGCAGCAGGGCGCGAGCTACGAGCAGGTCACGCGCGG
>JAXDJC010000182.1:0-5399 GCA_034663685.1 Thermoleophilaceae bacterium | reverse complement strand
GGTAGGCCATCGTGATGATCGTGAGGATCCCGGCGGTGGTGGCGATCGGCCGCTTGAGCGGATGGCGCTCCGGGTTGCGGTCGTAGAACGGCAGCATGAGGAGCAGAACGAGCCAGATCGTGGGGATCCCGATCGTGGCCACGAACACGAGCGCGGGCGGCTTGACCACGCGCAGCAGCTCGAACAGGAAGAAGAAGTACCACTCCGGCCGCGGCGTGACCGTGGTGGAGGTCGGGTCCGCCTTGGGGCCGAGCTCGGCGCCGAGGATCACCGCCATCGCGATGATCACCACCAGCACGATGCAGGCCATCAGCGAGTCCTTGAGCACGGCGTACGGGAAGAACGGCTTGCCCTTGCTCTTCAGGATGTGGTACTCGCGGAGGTACTGCTCCTTCTCGCGGGCGTTCAAATCTCTTCCTTCGCGAGGTCGCGCGGCTTCTCGGCCTTGAGCCACGGCGGCGCGGTGGTGCCGAGCTTGGCAACCAGGTACAGGTGGGCGCCGATCAGCGCGGCGATCAGGCCGGGGATCAGCAGCATGTGCAGCGCGTAGAAGCGGCTGATCGTGGTGGCCCCGAACTCGGCCCCGCCGCGCAGGAAGTCAGCGAGGTACGGGCCGATCACCGGGCCCGAGGAGTTGAGGTTGACCGCCACCACGGTCGCCCAGAACGAGCGCTGGTCGAACGGAAGCAGGTAGCCGGTGAGCCCCATCATCAGCGTCATCACCAGCAGCACCACGCCGATGATCCAGTTGAGCTCGCGCGGGTACTTGTAGGCGCCGAAGAAGAAGGTCCGGCCCATGTGCATGAAGATCAGGATCATCATCACGGTGGCGCCCCAGCGGTGCATGCCGCGCACCAGCTCGCCCATGAACACGTCGTTGGTGATGTGCTGCGCCGACTCGTAGGCCTCGTTGCTCGACGGCCGGTAGTACATGGCGAGGAAGACTCCGGTGACCGCCTGCGAGAGGAAGGCGAACATCGTGGCCGAGCCGAGCGTGTAGAACCAGTTCGTGCCGTACGGGACCTTGCGGTAGAGGAAGCCGCGCAGGAACGGGCCGCCGCCGGTGCGCTCGTCGATCCAGCCGACCACCGAGATGCCGGTCTCCTTGGCAGCCTCTATCTGGCGCTGGCGGTCGGCCTTCTTCTCGCGCTCCTTGGCGCGCTCCTCGTGGCCCTCGCGCAGGTCGCCGGGTGCGGCGGGCGGCGCACCGTTGCCCTCGCCGTTCGTGCCGTTCTTGCGGCGCAGCGGGCCGGGGAGCAGCTTCATACGGTCGGCCTCGACGGGTAGAGGTACTGCCACAGGCCGTCGAGGTGGTTCGACGGGTCGCGCACCTTCTTGCGCTGCATCTTGCTGTTGAGCGAGAAGCGCGGGCCGATCTGCACGCGGCCGGCGCGGACGCGCGTCTCGAAGCGGTCGAGCGGGCGGACCGGCGGGCCGCCGTCGACCTTGCCGTCGAACGCGTAGACGCCGCCGTGGCACGGGCAGATGAAGCGCTCCGAGGCCGCCACGTAGCGGACCGGACAGCCGAGGTGCATGCAGCGCGTGGAGATCGCCACGTACGGCTGGTTCAGCTTGTCCTGGTCGCGGGTCGGATCGTGCTTGCGCACGTAGACGGTGGTCTTGCCGGCCTCGCCCACGTCGTCCACGAGCGTGATCACGCGCGGCACGTAGGTCTGGGTGTTGAAGTCGCGCTCGATGCCCACGTCGGTGAAGCGCGGGTCCTCCGTGCGCTCGAAGAGCGGGCCGAGCGCGAAGCCCAGCGCGGGCAGCGCGAAGGCCGCCGACGCGATGCCCCCGGCCGCCATCGCCCCGCCCGTGAACAGGGCACGGCGGGTGACGGTCTCGCCCTCGAACGCGCCCGGCATGCCGCGATCGACGGTGTACGGAGACTTTCGGCTGTGGGGTCGCTTCGACGGATCGGCCACGCGAGGACGCACGATATCGCTCGGCGGGGGTCGGTAGCCCGCAAGCGCGCTGCTGATGCGGAATGGGCGCTATTCCGTGCGGTACGGCGCGGCAAGGCGGGCGGCCGAGTCGGCCCAGAGGGGGGCGGTCGGGCGGCCCTCGGACTCCGCCTGGGCGCAGGCCGAGATCAGCTCCGCCAGCTCGGCCACCGCCTCGAGGTCGCCCTCGTCGGCCAGCCTGGCGAGGCCGAGGGCGTACATCGCGTCGCCGCCGAGCAGCCGCAGGTCGTCGTCCATGCCGGCGAAGGCGCGCGGCTCGCCGTAGTGGAGGAGGTAGCCCTCGCGCACGGCCTCGAGCACGAAGGCGCGGGTCGGGTCCGCGAGCCCGGCTCCGGGCGGGCCGCCCGCCACGGCACCCTCGGGCTCCGCCCCGGTGACCGCGCCGGCGTGCGCCGTCAGCGCAGGCTCCGCGGCCGCCGCGATGTCGCCCAGCAGGCTCACAGCTGCGCGAGCGCCTCCCGCGCGGCCGCGGCGGTGCGCTCCACGTGCTCGGGCCCGTGCGCCAGCGACGGGAACCAGGCCTCGGACTGCGACGGCGGCGGGTAGACGCCGCGGTCGAGCAGACCGCGGCAGAACGCGCCGTACGCCTCGTGGTCGCACGCCCTGGCGCCCTCGTAGTCGCGCACGGGCCGGCTGGAGAAGAACGGCGTCAGCAGGCCGGTGGTCCACACCACCTGGAGCGGCACGCCCGCGCCGCGCGCGGCGGCCTCAAGCGCGGCCGCCAGCTCGGCGGTGGTGTGGTCGAGCTGCGCGTAGGCGGCGTCGTCGAGCAGGCGCAGGGTGGCGAGGCCGGCCGCCACGGCCAGCGGGTTGCCCGACAGCGTGCCGGCCTGGTACACGTCGCCGGCGGGGGCGATGCGCTCCATCAGGCCGGCCCGCCCGGCGTAGGCGGCGGCGGGCAGCCCGCCGCCGATCACCTTGCCGAGGATGGTGAGGTCGGGCGTGACGCCCTCGCGCCCCTGCGCGCCGCCGGGCCCCACGCGGAACCCGGTGATCACCTCGTCGAACACGAGCAGCGCGCCGCTTGCGTCCGCGGCCTCGCGGAGGAAGGCGAGGAAGCCGTCGTCGGGCGGGACCAGGCCCATGTTGGCCGGGTACGGCTCGCAGAGCAGGGCGGCCACGGGGCGCTCGGCCAGGGCGCGCTCCACGCCGGCGCGGTCGTTCCAGGCCACCACCGCCGTGTCGGCCGCCTGGGCCGCGGTCACGCCCGGGCTGGCTGGGATCCCCTGGGTGGCCAGGCCGGAGCCGGCGTCCGCCAGCAGCCCGTCCACGTGCCCGTGGTAGGCGCCGGCGAACTTCACGATGGCGTCGCGGCCCGTGGCGGCGCGGGCCAGGCGGATCGCGCTCATCGAGGCCTCGGTGCCCGAGGAGGTCATCCGCACCATCTCCGCGCTCGGCACGCGGCGCACGATCTCGGCCGCCAGGTCCACCTCGCCCTCCGTGGGGGCGCCGTAGGTGGTGCCGCGCCCGGCGGCGTCGCGCACGGCGGCCACCACGGACGCGTGGGCGTGGCCGGCCACCAGCGGCCCCCACGACTGCATCCAGTCCACGTAGCGGTTGCCGTCGACGTCCACCAGCTCGGCGCCGGCCGCCTCGGCCACGAACAGCGGGTCGCGCCCGATCGCGCGCATGGCGCGGACCGGCGAGTTGACCCCGCCGGGGATCAGGCCCAGCGCCCGCTCGTACAGCTCCTGCGAGCGGCTCGCGCTCACGGCTGCGGCCCTCAGAGCCGCGCCGCCTCCCACTCCTTGAACTCCTCGGTGAAGTACAGGAGCCGGATCTTCTTGAACTCGGTGGAGGAGTAGAGCGTGGCGCGGTCCTCGATGCCGGTCTCGGCCGCGATCGCGTCGAGGATCGCGTCGCACTCCTCCTTCGAGCGCCCGTGGGCCATCGTGAAGACCGAGTAGGGCCAGTCCTGGTAGGTCGGCCGCTGATAGCAGTGCGAGATGCCGCGGAAGGCGGCCATGCGCGGGCCGATGTCCATGATCCTCTCCTCCGGCACGCGCCACACGCCCATGCCGTTGGCGGAGAAGCCGGCGCGGCGGTGGAAGAGGATCGCCGCCACGCGGCGCAGCAGCCTGCGCTCCTTCATCCCGGCGAGGTGATCGAGCAGCCTGTCCTGCGGGATCCCGAGCGCGGCGGCGGCCGGCGCGTACGGCTCGGGCACCACGGGCATGTCGCCCTGGAGCCGGCGGATCACCGCGACGTCGAAGTCGTCGTATGGCTGCGGCTCGGTCTCGGCCGGCGGGGCGGCCTCCACGGCGCTGGCCAGGTCCTGCGTGCCGCCCTGCATCTCCAGGTCCATCCGGATCTTGAAGAGCGTGAGCGTGGGCAGCTGGCGGATCGACTCCGCCCCGGCCTCCGCCGCCAGCACCTCGAGCGTGCCGTCGAGCCCCAGCTTCGAGTCGGGCTCGGTGGCGATCGTGAACCAGAGGTTGAACTCGTGGTTGCGCAGGTAGTTGTGCGACACGCCCGGGTGCGCGTTCACGACCTTGGCCGCGCGGTGCGGGTTGTCGGCGTCGATCTTGGCGGCCACCAGCATCGACTTGTAGCCGAGCGCGCGCGTGTCGAAGATCGGCGTGACCTGGCGGATGATTCGCTCGTCGAGCAGGCGCTGAGTGCGGGCCAGCACCTCGTCCTCGCTCACCTCCGCCAGCTCGGCCACGCGCAGGAACGGGCGCGGCTCCAGCGGGAAGCTCCCCTGGAGCAGGTTGAGCAGCTTGCGGTCGAGGTCGTCGAGCGGCACGGCCGCCCCGTCGCGCCGTGAGCGCGTCTTCGGTCGGGCGGTCGTCAGCTCAGCCACTCGGCAACATCCTTCGCGTGGTAGGTGATCACGATGTCGGCGCCGGCGCGGCGGATCGACGTGAGGGCCTCGAGCACGGCGGCCCGCTCGTCCAGCCATCCGGCCTGAGCGGCGGCCTTGATCATGGCGTACTCGCCGCTCACGTTGTAGGCGGCGACCGGAACCCCGGTCGCCTCCTTCACGCGGCGCACCACGTCGAGGTAGGGGAGGGCGGGCTTGACCATCACGATGTCGGCGCCCTCCTCCACGTCGAGCAGCGCCTCGCGCACGGCCTCGTCGGCGTTGGCCGGATCCATCTGGTAGGCGCGGCGGTCGCCGAAGGCGGGGGTGGAGTCGGCGGCCTCGCGGAACGGGCCGTAGAAGGCGGAGGCGAACTTGGCGGAGTAGGCGACGATCGGCGTCTCGCTGTGGCCCTCGGCGTCGAGCTGAGTGCGCAGCGCGCCCACGCGCCCGTCCATCATGTCGCTCGGCGCGACCGCGTCGGCGCCGGCGGCGGCCTGGGATATTGCGGTCTTGGCCAGCAGCTCCAGCGTCACGTCGTTGTCGACGCTGCCGTCCGCGCGCACCACGCCGCAGTGGCCGTGCGAGGTGTACTCGCAGAGGCACACGTCGGTGATCACCACGAGCTCGGG
>JAXDJC010000092.1:0-15290 GCA_034663685.1 Thermoleophilaceae bacterium | reverse complement strand
CGCCCATGGAGGTCAGGCTGTTCGCCAACGGCCTCGGCTTCAAGGCACCCGGCGACGACCTGCTGTGCGGGAAGGCCTCGCGCTACGAGCTCGTCTCCTCGGACTCCAAGCTCGACGCCGCGAGCTTCGGCGAGGGCAACCCGATCCCGGTGGCGCTCAAGCCGGGGGACCCGGGCGCCGCTCAGTCGATCGAGCTCGGAGGCAGTCTCCAGCGCTACCTCGCACTGCGCGCGGTCGACGACCAGGGCAACGTCGGCCCCGTGCAGGTGATCTCCACGAGCAACCCGCTGCCGGGCTCGCCGCCCGGGCTCGGTCAGCCCAACCTCTGCAACGACCGCAAGCCGCCGCTCAGCTCGATCAGGATCCCGATCAAGTACTCCGCCAAGAAGGGCCGGCTGGGCGTGAGCGGACGGACGGCCGACACCGGGTGCAAGACCGCGGCGGAGCACAACGCGCTGGCCTCCACGATCTCGGTCGCCAAGCGCGAGGGCAAGCGCTGCCGCTTCCTCGGCACCGACAACAGGCTGAGCAAGCCGCGCAGCTGCTCCAAGCCGATTCGCCTGCGAACGAAGGGCAAGTACTCGCTCAAGCGGCTCAAGCTCGAGTGGTCGTTCGCCACGAAGACCAAGCTGCCGCGCGGGACCTATCTCGTACGTGCCTACGGAGCCGATCAGAGCGGCAACGTGGAGAAGAAGACCACCCGGCGGAACTCGAAGACGTTCAGCGTTCGCTGAGGCGGGGAAGAACTTCGCTCAACCGATCCTGAGGGGGGCGATGATGCGCAAGTTCGTGACTGCGGCAGTGTTGGTGGGGGCATTGGCGGCGCCGGCGTCGGCGGCGGCCGTGGCGGCCAACTTCGTGGCGGCTCCCAACCCGGGCCTGGCGGGCCATCCGATCTACTTCAACGGCTCGCTCTCGACGCCGTTCACGTTCCAGATCGGCTGCCCGAGCAACATCGCGTCCTACTCGTGGAGCTTCGGCGACGGCGCCACGGCCTCCGGCCAGAGCGTGCAGCACACCTACGCCGGCGGCGGCAGCTACGCGGCGAGCCTGACCGTGGCGAGCGACGCGGAGTGGTGCGCCACCAGCACCAAGACGCAGACGATCACGGTCCTCCAGGTTCCCTGAGCCACCCGGAGGGCTCGGCCGCCGGCTCCGCAAGCGCCTTCGCGTAGCCGCGCACCGCCAGCACGCCCTCCACCGTGAGCCCCAGCAGGCGGTCGACCTGAGTCGCGTCGGCCGCCTGCACCGGGATGTCGCCCATCACCCACACGTCGCCGGAGCGCGTGAGGGCCAGGCGCACGATGCGCGTCTGGCGGTTCCACTGGAGGAAGACCTGGGGGTCGAGGTCCTCGCGCTGCTTGTGCGCGTACGCCTGCACCTTCAGCAGTCCGTCGTCGATGCGGATGCCGATGTCGCACGGCCAGCCGCCGGCGGACTCGGCGGGGAGGGTAAGGCCCCATTCGGCATGGGCCAGCCGGCGGCCCCCGCCGAGCTCCTCCACGTACTGGTTCACGACGTCAACGGCAGCGATTAGGGCAATGTAGGGACCGTGCGTGCCGTTGTTCAGCGGGTCGCGTCCGCGTCGGTCTCCGTCGACGGGGCGGTCGTCGCCTCGATCGGCCCCGGCCTGCTGGTGCTGCTCGGCGTCCGCGCCGGCGATGGGGAGGAGGAGGCCGACCGGGTGGCGCGCAAGATCCGCGCGCTGCGGGTGTTCGAGGACGGCGACGGGCGGATGAACGTGTCGGTCTCCGATGCCGGCGGCGCGATCCTCTGCGTCAGCAACTTCACCCTCTACGGCGACACGCGCAAGGGCAACCGCCCGAGCTTCGTGGAGGCGGCGCCGCCGGCCGAGGCCGAGCCGCTGTACGAGCGGGTGCGCACCGCGCTGGGCGCGGCCGGCGGCGTGTTCGGCGCGCGGATGACGGTGGCGCTCGAGAACGACGGGCCGGTGACGGTGCTGGTGGAGGCCTGAGGCGCCGCCGGGTTGATGCGCCCGACCTTCACGGCGGGCAGTTAGGGGGCGAATTCGGAGCGGCTGAACCCTTTTAGTCGTGATGACGACTAAAACGGTTCAGTCGCTGTGGGGTCGTGTGTGGGAGCGAGCCTGGAAGCAGCACGGGGTCATCTCGCGCCGGCAGCTGCTGGACCTCGGACTCACCGGCCCGGCGATCAGGTGGGCGCTTGCCGCGGGCCGTCTGCACTCAACCGAGTGGCGTGGGGTGTACGCGGTCGGGCGGCCCGAGCTCACCCCGTACGGACGGTTGATGGGCGCGGTTCTGTGCTTCGAGCCCGCCGTGCTGAGCCACGACAGCGCCGGCGAGCTCTGGCGCATCTGGAAGCCGCGCGAACCCGTTCTCCACCTCTCGGTGCCCGCCGCGACCCGGCGCCGGCCGCGCTGGGGCGTGACGGTTCACCGCCGTGCGGTCCTGGCCCCCGGCGACCTGACCCGCCAGCGCGGCATCCCTGTCACCACCCCGATCCGCACCGTGATCGACCTCGCTGCCTCGTGCGACCGACGCGGGGCCGAGGCGCTCATCAACCAGGCCGACGGCCGGGCCCTGCTGAAGATCGAGACCCTCCGCGAGGAGATCGACCGCGCGAGCGGCCAGCCTGGTGTGCCGCTCCTCCGCGGGGTCCTCGACCGCGACTCCTTCGTGCTCACCGAGTCCGAGCTCGAGCGGCTCCTCGTGCCCCTGGCGAGAGCCGCCGGTCTCCCCAAGCCCCAGAGTCAGCGCCGCTTCGGCCGCGCACGCGTCGACTTCTTCTGGCCCGGCCTGAACCTCGTCGTGGAGTGCGACAGCCTCCGCTACCACCGCACCCGGCTCGAGCAGCGCAACGACCGCGAGCGCGACCATGCGCTCCTGCTCGCCGGCCGCACATCGGTGCGCTTCACCCACGACCAGATCGCGCATGACCCCGGCCACGTGGTCGCGACCCTGCGCGCGATGGCGGCGGTGCGTCAAAGCTATACTGGCCGCCGCTAGGACTTTCATCTGCGGCTTGCGCGCCGCACCTGGAGGTGGGCTTCGCAGCCCGCCTATTTTTTTGCCCGGATTCGAGAGTGGAGAGGGACATACAGACCGAGATCGAGACGCGACTGGCCACGGCGGAGCCCGAAGTTGAGGTGCTGCTGGCCGAGCGCGTCGCGCCCGAGCGCGTGCGCGTGTTCGTGGATCACCCCGACGGGGTGAGCCTCGCGCTATGCGAGCGCGTCACGTCCCATCTCCGCGACCTGCTCACGGAGTACTCGCTCGAGGTGTCCTCGCCCGGCCCGGAGCGCCCGCTGAGCAAGCCCGACCACTACCGGCGCTACGTCGGACGCCGCATCCGCATCCGCACGCGCGGCGATCAGAAGGGCCGCAGGAGCTTCACCGGCGAGCTGGTCGGCGCGACCGACGACGAGCTCACGGTCGCAGCCGAGGAGGGGGTCGTCTCGATCCCCTACGAGGACGTCAAACGCGGGAACCTGCTGGAGGGGTGAGGACATGTCGAAGGAGATAGTCGAGGCAGTACACGTCCTCGAACGCGAGAAGGGCATTTCCGCCGAGCGCCTGATGCTGGCGCTCGAGGACGCCCTTCTCTCCGCCTACAAGAAGACGCCCGAGTCGGCGCAGTACGCGCGGGTGGAGATGGATCGCGACACCGCGGACTTCAAGGTCTTCGAGCTGCTCATCCCACCGGAGATCGAGGAGCAGGTGCTGGTCGAGGTGGAGGTCGAGGAGTCGCTGGTCGACCCGGAGACGGGCGAGGCCCGCGAGCCCCCGGAGCCGGAGCTCGACTTCGAGAAGCTCGAGGAGTTCCGCGATCAGATCGAGGAGCGCGACGTCACGCCCGACGACTTCGGCCGCATCGCCGCCCAGACCGCCAAGCAGGTGATCCTCCAGCGGATCCGCGAGGCCGAGCGCGACATGATGTACGAGGAGTACCGCGACCGCGTGGGCGAGCTGATCACCGGCATCGTCCAGCAGTCCGACTCGCGCTACACGCTCGTGCAGCTGCGCGAGCGCGTGGAGGCGCTGCTCCCCAAGTCCGAGCAGGTCGACAACGAGCGCTACGACCACGGCCAGCGCGTGAAGGCCGTCATCACCGACGTGTCCGCCCAGGCCAAGGGCCCGAGCATCATCGTCTCGCGCCGCTCGCCCGAGTTGATCCGCAAGCTATTCGAGCTCGAGGTCCCCGAGATCGCCGACGGCCTCGTCGAGGTCCAGAACGTCGCGCGCGAGCCGGGCTACCGCTCCAAGATCGCCGTCGTCTCGCACGCCTCCGGCGTTGATCCGGTGGGCGCCTGCGTGGGCCCGCGCGGGTCGCGGGTGCGCATGGTCGTGTCCGAGCTGCGCGGCGAGAAGATCGACATCATCCCGTTCAACGAGGAGCCCGCGCGCTTCGTCGCGAAGGCGCTCTCGCCCGCGCGCGTGCGTGAAGTGCTCGTGGACGACGAGTCCAAGCAGGCCACGGTCGTGGTCCCCGACGATCAGCTCTCGCTGGCGATCGGCAAGGAGGGGCAGAACGCGCGCCTGGCCGCGCGGCTGACCGGCTGGCGGGTGGACATCCGCTCCGAGACCGAGTTCGCCGCCGAGGAGGCCGACATGTCCTTCGAGGAGGAGGACGCCTCCGGCCGCTGTGCCGCGATCATGTCGAACGGCCGCCGCTGCCCGAACGCATCGCTGCCCGGCTCCCGCTACTGCGGCCTCCCGGCCCACCAGGCGCTGGAGAACCAGGAGGGCGACCACGTGGAGGGCGCGCCGGCGGAGGAGCCGGTGGGCGAGGAGCCCGCTGTCGCGGAGGGGGAGGCCGCCGGCGAGGAGCCGGCCACGCCGGCGGAGGAGCCCGCTGTCGCGGAGGAGGCCGGCCCGGCGGAGGAGCCCGCTGGGGCCGAGGAGCCTGCCGCCGCCGAGGAGCCTGCCGCTGCCGAGGAGCCAGCTGTCGCGGACGAGCCCGCCCCGGTGGAGGAGCCCGCCGCCGCCGAGGAGCCAGCTGTCGCGGACGAGCCCGCCCCGGTGGAGGAGCCCGCTCCAGCCGAGGAGGCCGTCGCCGAGCCCGCTCCGGCGGATCCCGCCGAGGAGCAGCCCGCTGCCGACGCCGAGCCCGTGGCCGAGACCCCCGACCCCGAGAGCTCGGCTTCCGCGCCGCCGCCGACCCCCGAGGCCGACGCGGGCGACCCGCCCGCCGCCGGTAACGGAGCGGCCGCGGACGACGCCGAGGGCGCCCCGGCCGCGGAGGAGACGACTTAGCCGCCGCGCCGGAGCGGCGCTGCGTCGGCTGCGGGCGCTCGGCGCCCAAATCCGAGCTCGCCCGCTTCGTACGTGACGGAAACGGCATCGCGCCGGACCCCGCCGCAAGCCACCCCGGCCGCGGCGCGTACCTGCATCACGATCCCGAGTGTGCCCGGGCCGCAGTGGCCCGGAGGGGCTTCGACCGCTCCTTCCGCGCGCCGATCTCGACCCCCGAGGACCCCCTAGACTTAATCGAACCATGGCCAAGCGACGCGTCCACGAAATAGCGAAGGAACGGGGGATCTCCAGCAAGGAGGTCATCGTGATCCTTCAGGCGGCCGGTCTCGACGTGAAGACGGCCGCGCAGAGCGTGGACGAGGGCGACATAGCGCGCGCGTTCAATCCCGGCGCGCAGACCAATGGCGCCGCCGACAGCGCCGGCCCCGCGCCCGACGCGGCCGGCAACGGCGACGGCCAGGCCCCCGCGGCCTCCGGTCAGGCCGGCGACGGCGCCCCCGCGGCCGGCGGCGACCGCGGCTCGCAGCGCCCGCAGCGCCCCGCTCCGCCGGCGGGGGGAGGCGGTGGAGGCGGCGGACGCCGCCGCCGCGTGGTGATCGACTCCCAGGCCTCGCGCCGCCCGTCCGGCCCGATGCAGCAGCAGCAGCCCCAGCGCCGCGGCCGCGGACGCCGCCGCCGCACGCCGTGGGTGGAGCCTGACTTCAGCCAGCCCGAGGTCGTGGTCGAGGCGCCTCCGGCCAAGATCCAGTCGGGCGCCACGGTCAAGGAGGTCGCGGAGTCGCTCGGGCTGAGCGCCGCCGAGGTGATCAAGAAGCTCATGGAGCTCGGCGAGATGGCCACGCTCACCAAGACGCTTTCCGAGGAGGCCATCGGCGTCCTCGCGGAGGAGTTCGACAAGAAGGTCGAGTTCGTCCACGCCGCCGACGAGGTGGAGGAGGAGCCCGAGGTCGAGGAGGAGGACGACGCGGTGCTCGAGGAGCGCCCGCCCGTCGTCACGATCATGGGCCACGTGGACCACGGCAAGACCTCGCTCCTCGACGCCATCCGCGAGACCGAGGTGGCATCGGGCGAGGCCGGCGGGATCACCCAGCACATCGGCGCCTACCAGGTGCACCACAACGACCGCGTGATCACCTTCCTCGACACCCCCGGCCACCAGGCCTTCACCGCCATGCGCGCCCGCGGCGCCAAGGTCACCGACATCGCGGTGATCGTGGTGGCCGCCGACGACGGCGTGATGCCCCAGACGGTGGAGGCGATCGACCACGCCAAGGCCGCCGAGGTCCCGGTGATGGTCGCGATCAACAAGATCGACAAGGAGGGCGCCGACCCCAACCGGGTACGCGGCGAGCTGGCCCAGCAGGGGCTCACTCCCGCCGACTGGGGCGGCGACACCGAGTTCACCGACGTCTCCGCCAAGACCAAGGACGGCCTCGACGACCTGCTCGAGAACATCGTCACCCTCGCCGAGCTCGAGGAGCTCAAGGCCAACCCGGACGCGCCCGCGCAGGGCACCGTGATCGAGTCGCGCCTCGACCCCGGCCGCGGCCCGGTGGTCTCGGTCCTCATCCAGCGCGGCACGCTGCGCGCCACCGACGCCCTCGTGGCCGGCGCCAGCTGGGGCCGCGTGCGCGCGATGCACGACTACCGCGGCGAGCGCGTTAAGGAGGCCCGCCCCGGCGAGCCGGTGGAGGTGCTCGGCTTCAACGACGTGCCCGAGGCCGGCGAGCGCGTGCGCGCGGTCGAGAACGAGCGCAAGGCGCGCTCGGAGGCCGGCGAGCGCGCAACGCGCCTCAAGGCCGAGGCGCTCGCCCGCCGCGACGGCGTCCGCGTCTCGCTCGAGGATGTCTTCGCCCGCGCCCAGAAGGGCGACCTCCAGGAGCTCGCGCTCATCGTCAAGGCCGACGTGGCCGGCTCGCTCGAGGCGCTCGCCGACGAGATCGCGCGCCTCCCGCAGGGCGAGGTCACCGTCAGCGTGGTGCGCGACGGCGTGGGCGGCATCACCGAGTCGGACGTGATGCTGGCCGCCGCGTCCAACGCCGTGATCATCGGGTTCAACGTGCGCCCCGTGGGCGACGCCCGCGCCGTGGCCCGGCGCGAGGGCGTGGAGATCCGGACCTACGGCGTGATCTACCAGATCGTCGAGGAGCTGCGCTCGGCGATGCAGGGACTGCTCGCGCCCGAGGAGGTCGAGGACTCGGTGGCCACCGTCGAGGTGCGCCAGACCTTCAAGGCCTCGCGGGTCGGCACGATCGCAGGCAGCTACGTGACCGAGGGCACGATCCGCCGCGGCGCCAACGTGCGCCTGGTGCGCGACGGCACCGTCGTGTGGACGGGCAAGATCGCATCGCTGCGGCGCTTCTCCGACGACGTGCGCGAGGTGCAGACAGGATTCGAGTGCGGCATCGTGCTCGAGGGCTTCGCCGACATCAAGGAAGGCGACCTCCTCGAGGCATTCGAGACGCGGCAGGTTGAGCGCGAGCTCGAGTGAGCTTCGTCTGCCTCGTCGAGATCCACCTGCATTTCCCAGACAACGGCAGCCTGAAGGGCAAGCGCAAGGAGATCGTCTCGCTGAAGGCGCAGCTCCAGCGCCGCTTCGGCGCCGCCGTGTCCGAGACCGACCACCACGACCTCTGGCAGCGGGCCACGCTCACCGCCGCTCTGGTCGGCCGCGACAGCAGCGTGGTGTGCGACGCGGCCGACAAGCTCGAGCGCTACGTGGTCGCCCAGTTCCCGCAGGGAGTGCGCATCGAGCGCGGAATTCTCTCCGCCGAAGAGGTGCTCAGCTAAAGTGCCCGCCGCGCGCATGCGCAGGGTCAACGAGGCGGTCAGGGAGGTCGTCTCGGCCCACATCGCGGGGGATCTCAAGGACCCACGCATAGGTTTCGTAACGGTGACGGGTGTCGACACAAGTCCGGACCTGCGCCACGCGCGTGTCTACGTGAGCGTGCTTGGCGGCGAGGTCGAGCGAGAGGAGGCCTTTCAGGGCCTCACGTCGGCGGCTGGGTTCCTCCAGGCGCAGGTGGGCAGCGAATTGAGGATGAAGCGCACGCCCACGCTGGAGTTCCTTTATGACCCGTCGATAGAACACGGAATGCGCATGGAGCAGCTGATCGCGGAGGTAACGCCGGAGGAGGACGCCGGATGAGCGACGACCGCTCCCAGGTTCTCGACGAGCTGCGCGCGGCGGACAAGCTGCTGCTGACCACCCACGAGAACCCCGACGGCGACGCCCTGGGCTCGCTGCGCGCCATGCAGATCATGATGGAGCGCCTGGGCAAGGACTCCGTGATGTTCATGCGGCCCGATCAGTTCCCGCTGCCGCACGAGTACCGCCACATGCCATTCGACGACGTGCTGGGCGAGCCGCCGGCGGACCTCTCGGAGCGGCTGATCGTGTTCCTCGACTGCGGCAACATCGACCGCATGCCCGTCGAGTGGATCCAGACCGGCGGCGTGCGGATGGTGAACATCGACCACCACCACGACAACACGCGCTTCGGCGATGTGAACCTCGTGGTCGGCCACGCCTCGTGCACCGCGGAGATCCTCTGGGGCCTCACGGGGGAGCTGGGGGTGGAGATCGACAAGCCGCTGGCGGAGGCGCTCTACATCGCGCTCGTGACCGACACCGGCAAGTTCATGTTCGAGAACACCACCCCGGCGGCGCACGAGATGGCCGCGGACCTGATCGCGGCCGGCGTCGAGCCCCAGGTGATCCACCAGCGCCTCTACGAGGGGCTGCCCTTCGGCCGGATCCAGCTGCTGGCGCGCGCGCTGGGCGCCGTCCAGCGCTTCGACGAGGGGTCGATCACGCTCACCCACCTCACGCGGGACGACTTCCACCTCTCCGAGGCCAAGGAGTCGGACTCCGAGGGGATCGTGGACCACATGCGGCAGGTCGAGGGCACGCTGGTGGCGGCCCTGGTGCGCGACCTGATCGACGACGAGACGCGCCGCAAGGTGAGCCTGCGGGCCACGAACGGGCGGGTGGACGTGTCGAAGATCGCCCGCGGCTTCGGCGGCGGCGGCCACCGCCAGGCGGCCGGCTTCACCACCGACGTGAAGGTGCCGGAGCTGATCGAGCGCCTGCGCAGCGACGTGAACGCCCAGCTCTGAACGGGGTCCTCCTTCGGGACAAGCCCGCCGGTGTCACGTCGCACGACGTGGTGGCCGAGGTGCGGCGTTCCGTGCCGCGCAAGACGAAGGTCGGCCACGCCGGCACGCTCGACCCCTTCGCCACCGGCCTCCTGCTCGTGCTCGTGGGCCAGGCCACCCGGGTCCAGCGCTTCCTGATGGCGCTGCCCAAGACCTACCGGGCGGTCGCGCGGCTCGGCTGGACCTCGGACACCGGTGACCGGGACGGCGCCCTCGCTCATACTGGGCGCGTGCCCGACGCCCTCGAGATCCCCGTGGGGGAGATGCTCCAGCGCCCGCCGGCGTACTCGGCCGTGAAGGTCGGCGGCGAGCGGCTGTACGAGCGCGCCCGGCGCGGCGACCCGGTGGAGGGCGAGCCGCGGCCCGTGACCGTGCACCGCGCCGAGCTCCTGTGGCAGCGCGAGGACCGCGCGGCGTTCGAGATCGAGTGCTCGTCGGGGACCTACGTGCGTCAGCTGATCACCGGGCTCGGGGATGCGTACTGCGACGAGCTCGAGCGCACGGCGATCGGGGACTTCCGGCTCGCGGACGCCGATCCGGAGCGGGTGGTCCCGCTCAACGAGGCGCTCGCCTTCCTGCCCGAGGCGGCGCTCGACGCCGAGGACGCCGCGCGCGTCTCGAACGGCGTGGCCGTGCCCGGGACGACGGCCGGCGAGGCCGTGCGGCTGACCAGCGCGGGCGAGCTGGTCGGGATCGCCGGCGGCGACGGCGCCACCCTCAAGCCCTTCGTGGTGTTCCCGCGATGAGGGTCACCCCGCTGCCGGACGCCGGGCGGCGGACGGAGGGCCCGCGCCGGCTCGCGATCGGCACGTTCGACGGCGTCCACCTCGGCCACCGGGCGGTGATCGACGGGTGCGACACGGTCCTCACCTTCGACCCGCACCCGCTGGCGGTGATCGCGCCCGACGCGATGCCCAAGCTGCTCGACTCGTTCCCGATCAAGCGCGACCTGATCGCCGGGCTGGGGGTGGAGGAGCTGGTGGTGATCCCGTTCGACCGCGAGTTCGCCGAGCGCAGCGCGGAGGACTTCATCCAGAGCGAGCTGATCGACCGCCTGGGCGTGGAGCTGGTCTCGATCGGCGAGAACTTCCGCTTCGGCAAGGCCGCGCGCGGCGATGCCGAGATGCTCTCGAAACGGAGCGAGTTCGAGACGCGCGTGGTGCCGATGGTCGAGGTGGCGGGCGAGACGGTGTCCTCCAGCCACATCCGGGGCCTGGTGGCCGCCGGGGACGTGGGCCGCGCGCGGGAGTTCCTGGGTGCGCCGTTCATGATCGAGGGCGAGGTGGTGCACGGGGACAAGCGTGGCCGCGAGCTGGGCATGCCCACGGCCAACCTCGTGCCGGAGCCGCGCCTGGCCGTGCCGGGCCACGGGGTGTACGCCGCCTGGGCCCACGGCCATCCGGCGGCCGTCAACGTGGGCGTGCGACCCACCTTCGACACCGGCCGCGGCCTGCTGATCGAGGCCTACCTGCTCGACTTCGACGGCGACCTCTACGGCCAGACGCTGCGGATCGCGTTCGTGGAGCGGCTGCGGGGGGAGAAGCGCTTCGAGTCCGTGGATGCGCTCGTGGCCCAGATGCAGCGCGACGTGGAGGAAGCGCGCCAGATCACCGCCGGGTAGGGCCGGCCCCCGCCCACTGCTACCTTTCCGCGCCGATGAGCATCACCGTCGAGTCCAAGCGGGAGATCGTCCGCAAGCACGGCAAGTCCGAGACGGACACCGGGTCCACTGAGGTCCAGATTGCCCTGCTCAGCGCCCGGATCACCCACCTCACCGAGCACCTGCGCGAGCACAAGCACGATCACCATTCGCGCCGCGGCCTGCTCATGCTCGTGGGCCAGCGCCGCCGGCTCCTGAACTACCTCCAGCGCAAGGACCTCGACCGCTACCGCGCGCTCATCGCCGAACTCGGCCTGCGCCGATGATCGAGGCGGGCACGCCCGCCCCCGAATTCAGGCTGCTCGACCAGGGCGGGAAAGAGGTGAGCCTCGAGTCGCTGCGCGGAAAGCGCGTCGTGCTCGTGTTCTACCCGTCCGACTTCAGCCCGGTGTGCACCGACCAGCTCAACGTGTACCAGGAGGTGCTGGGCGAGCTGCGCGAGCGCGGGGTGGAGCTGTACGGCGTCTCGGTCGACTCGAGCTGGTGCCACAGGGCGTTTCAGCGGCACCTCGGCGTGGAGATCCCGCTGCTCTCGGACTTCCACCCGAAGGGCGAGGTGGCCAAGGCCTACGGGGTCTGGGCCGAGAGCCACGGCGTGGCCGGCCGCGCGCTCGTGATGATCGGGCCCGACGGCACCGTCGAGTGGGCGCACATGTCCCCGTCCCCGCTCGAGATCCCGGGGGCCAACCTCATCTTCGACGCCCTCGAGGCCCACGCCACCGCCTGACCTCGGCTCGGCCGGCCCACCGGCGCCCGGGGCCGGCGACCACGTGCGCGGGGATGGCCCGCTCGTGATCGAGTACGGCGACTACGAGTGCCCGTACTGCGCGCAGACCGACGTGCTGCTCGGTGCCCTGCCGGTCCGGCGAGCGTTCCGCCACTTCCCGGTCGTGTCGAAGCATCCGCGCGCCCGCGTGCTGGCGGCCGCGGCGGAGGCCGCCGCGCTGCAGGGTGCCTTCTGGGAGTTCCACGACTCGCTCTACGCCGACCAGGGCCGCCTCGACGACCCGCACCTCTGGGACCGGGACACGCGCCTGGGGCTCGACCTCGACCGCTTCGAGGCCGACCGCCGCGCCGAGGCGGTGGCGGAGCGCGTCCAGCGCGACTTCCGGACGGGGATCCGGGCGGGCGTGATGACCACGCCGACGCTGTTCGTGGACGGCGTCGCACATCCCGGCGTGCCGGACGGCGAGCTGCTGGCCCGGCTCGGCGGCCGCTAGCCCTCGCGCGCCGGGTCCCCGGCCGGCAGCACGTCGCTCGCCCAGTCCGTGCGCTTCCAGTCCGGCACGGGAGTCTGGCGCTCGGCGTGGGGCACGAAGCGCGAGCGCTCCACCAGCTCGTAGCGGTGGATGTAGCGCGGGCAGTTGGGGAACACCTCGCGGGCGCGCACGCGGACCACGAACTGCGCCTCCGGGTAGGAGGCCATCAGCTCGTCGCGCTCGTCGATCGAGGCCTCGCCGTTCAGCCGCATGCGGCGGCCGCCCTCCAACGAGATGAACAGCAGCCCCACGTGCGGGTTCACGAGCGCGTTGCCCATCGAGAGGTACATGCCGTTCCCGTCGTAGTTGGGGAACGCGACCGTGCGCTCGTCGACCACGCGCACGAAGCCGGGCTCGCCGCCCTTGTAGGAGCAGTTGGGCCGCCCCTCGGCGTCGGCCGTGGCGATGAAGAACATGTCGCACGCCTCGATGAACGCGCGGTCGCGATCGTCCACGAAGTCGCGCACCGTGACCTCCTCGAGGCGATCGGCGAGCCGGCGCGTGTCGAAGCGGTCCTGGAGCCTGCGGCTGCCCTCGTGGTAGCCGGCCATGAGCGAAGCCTACGCCCGAGTACGCGGGTCTGCCGTGAG
The DNA here is from genome assembly GCA_034663685.1 of Thermoleophilaceae bacterium. Classification (GTDB taxonomy): domain Bacteria; phylum Actinomycetota; class Thermoleophilia; order Solirubrobacterales; family Thermoleophilaceae; genus AC-37. The sequence goes on along the minus strand of JAXDJC010000092.1, from coordinate 2,389 downwards.
ATTCTCGGCGCCCACGTGGGAGATAACGGGGCCAGGACCACTGCTAGCCTTTTGCGACTTCATTCCGAAGCGATTAGGCAATAGCCGCCAACCGGAGGCGGCGAGAGAGGAATCCTCATGAGTCAGGACGTGACCCGGGTCTCCGTCGAGATCGGCGGGACCGAGATCTCGTTCGAAACGGGCAAGCTCGCCAAGCAGGCGAGCGGCTCCGTAGTAGTCCAGGCCGGCGACACCATGGTGCTCGGCACCGCCACCGCCGGCAACCCGCGCGACGTCGACTTCCTGCCGCTCACGGTGGACGTCGAGGAGCGCATGTACGCCGCGGGCAAGATCCCCGGAAGCTTCTTCAAGCGCGAGGGCCGTGCCGGCGAGAAGGGCACCCTCACCGCGCGCATGATCGACCGACCGCTGCGCCCGCTCTTCCCGAAGGGCTGGCACCGCGAGACGCAGCTCGTGTCGATCCCGATGTCGGTGGACCACGTCCACCCCTACGACATCCTCGCCATGAACGGCGCCAGCACCGCGCTCATCATCTCCGACATCCCCTTCGACACTCCGGTCGGCGCCGTGCGCATCGGCCAGGACGAGGAGGGCGGGTTCGTGGTGAACCCCGACGAGGAGTCGATCCCGGAGAGCTCGCTCGACCTCGTGGTCGCGGGCACCGAGGAGGCCATCCTCATGGTCGAGGCCGGCGCCAAGGAGGTCTCCGAGGCCGTCATCCTCGACGCGCTCGACATCGCCCACGGCGAGATCAAGAAGCTCTGCGCCCTCCAGCGCGAGCTCCAGAAGAAGGTCGGCAAGGAGAAGATCACGCTCGAGGCGCCCGCGGTGGACGAGGGCGTGCTCGCCGAGCTGACGGACAAGTTCGGCAAGAAGCTCGACGACGCCACGCAGGTGGTCGACAAGCTCGACCGCCAGGACGCGACCAAGGCCGTGGAGACGGAGGCCGTCGAGGCCCTCGCCGGCGACCCGGACGACCCGGAGTACTCGGAGAAGCGCGCTGCCGCGCAGTACGCCTTCGACAAGCTCGAGAAGGACACGATCCGCAGGCGGATCGCGGTCGACAAGAAGCGCCCCGACGGGCGCGCCGCCGACGAGATCCGCGAGATCTCGATCGAGGTGGGCATCGCGCCGCGCACGCACGGCTCGGCCCTATTCACCCGCGGCCAGACCCAGGCGTTCAGCGTCGCGGCCCTCGGCACCACGCGCGAGGAGATGCGGCTCGACACGCTCGGTCTCGAGACCACCAAGCACTACTTCCACCACTACAACTTCCCGCCGTTCTCGGTGGGTGAGGCCGGCTTCATGCGCGGCCCCAAGCGCCGCGACATCGGTCACGGCGCGCTGGCGGAGCGGGCGCTCGTGCCGGTCGTCCCCAGCACGGAGGACTTCCCGTACACGATCCGCGTGGTCTCGGACATCCTCGAGTCGAACGGCTCGTCGTCGATGGCCTCGGTGTGCGGCTCGAGCCTCTCGCTCATGCAGGCGGGCGTGCCGCTCAAGTCCCCGGTCGCCGGCATCGCGATGGGCCTGATCAAGGAGGGCGACGACTACGTCGTGCTCTCCGACATCGCGGGCGTCGAGGACCATCTCGGCGACATGGACTTCAAGGTCGCCGGCACGGAGAACGGGATCACCGCGCTCCAGATGGACATCAAGATCACCGGCGTGACCTTCGAGATCCTGAGCGACGCGCTCGCGCAGGCCAAGGAGGGCCGCACGCACATCCTCGGCAAGATGAACGACGTGATCTCGGAGCCGAGCGCGGAGCTCTCCCCGCACGCCCCGCGGATCACCTCGATCCAGATCGACACCGACAAGATCGGGATGGTCATCGGCAAGGGCGGCGAGACGATCCGGGCGCTGTCCGAGGAGTTCGACGCCCAGATCGACATGCAGGACGACGGCATGGTCCTCGTGTACGCCTCGAACGGCGAGCAGGGCGACGCCCTGGTCGAGCGGATTCGCTCGATGACCAAGGAGGTCGAGGTCGGTGACGAGTTCACCGGCAAGGTCGTGAAGACCACGACCTTCGGCGCGTTCGTCGAGCTCTCCAAGGGCACCGACGGCCTGCTGCACATCTCGAACATCAAGCCCGGTGAGCGCGTCGACACAGTCGAGGACGTGGTCAACCGCGGTGACGAGATCGACGTGAAGGTGGTCGAGGTCGACCGCGAGCGCGGCCGCATCGGCCTGCGCCTGGCGGACGATCCCGATGTGGCCGGCAAGTCGCCGGAGGAGCTGGCCTCGGTCGGCACCGGCGGCGGCGGCGGCGGAGGCGGCCGTGAGCGCGGCGGCGACCGTGGCGGACGCGGACGTGGCGGCGACCGCGGAGGACGCGGCGGCCGTGACGGCGGCCGTGACCGCGGCGGACGCGACGGCGGCCGCG